>CACYQC010000007.1 GCA_902776395.1 uncultured Lachnospiraceae bacterium | reverse complement strand
AGCTTATGGTCGACGGACGCCCAGAAGTCCATAGCTATTGTTCTAAACTGTACCTCAACCTTCATATGCTTCTTACCATCTGATAAGAATATAGGTATATCAACTATTATGTGAAAGCTCCTATAACCATTGGACTTAGGATTTTCAATATAGTCCTTTCTAGCCAGCAGAAGTATATCATCCTGCTGAACCAATAGATCAGATAGTTTATATATATCCTCTCGGAAGGAGCACACTACTCTGATACCAGCAATATCAAATATCTCGCCTTCCATATTTTCAACATTTATTTCAAGCCCCTTGCTGAGCATTTTCTCAACTATACTAGTTGGGCTCTTCAGACGAGACTCGATAGATTCAAAAGGATTACGATCGTATTGGAGGGAAAATTCCTCATTTAAAACATTAAGCTTAGTTTGAACCTCCATAATCGCACATCTATAGAGTGTCATCGCATCTGCGAATTCCTTGGTACGTGAAAAATTTTTAGCAATCTCCTCAGCCTTTTTCCTTAGCTGAGTTTCTTCAGGATATTCCATTTATTTACTCCATATCATCAAAGACTTGTCCAGAATTATAATTTCTGTATTCCTTAGGGGTTACGCCCTTAACCTTTTTGAAAACACTAATAAAATAACTATGAGAAGAAAAGGATAGATCAGAAGCTATCTCGATACTTGTTTTATCTGTATATCTCAGCAGATAACAAGCCTCCTCTATCTTCTCATTTCGAATATACTCACTAACTGTGCAGCCCATCTCTTTCTTGAAGAGCTTGGATAGGTATGTCTCATTTAGATCAACCTTCTCAGCGAGCTCCGCAACAGTAATGTTGTCATGTATATTCTGACGTATATAATCAACCGATTCTCTAATCTGCTTAGATGTCGCACTTGAATAGGTCAAGGTATTCATATACTCAGTATAACTCTTAATCATCTCCCACTGTATATCATGCACTTTATCTATATCTGTAGATTCATCTACTTTCTTGATATATACATCACTAATCTTATAAGCTATATCCTGTGGCATACCTTTAAGTATGCATATTCTTGAAACAAGTGCTGTCATAGCAACCATATGATACTTGGCATTTCTAAGTGGGTTATCCGAAAGGACCCCTCTTTCCTTTGCATCTGATTTAGGAGCATTTTTCATATGCTCCTTAACCTGTTCAAGTTTTCCTTCAGCAACTAACAAATATAAAGATATTTCTCTCTCAAAGGTAGGATGCTTAACTTCATTAGCACGTTCCGAAAACATCAGTTTAGTAACTTCCTCTAAAACGTCTGACATATTTTATACCTCTTTCACAAATTTATAAAATTAATAAACAGTTTTTTGATATTAATTGCACTTTTTTTATGTTGCATTTAAAGGTGAAATCACATATACTAAACGTATAGGAAACGCCCCCTGTTTAAGAAGATTTATCTTCTTAAATCATATAAATACTTTTAACCTTCACTAATGGTAAAAGGATGGATTCAGAAGAATCTGTCCTTTTATCTTTTTATCAATATTATCTTAAATTATACCCTACTTAACATATTATACGCAAGGAAATAAAGATTAAACTTGTATTTTCTTTTAAACTAAAAAGAGGACTCACTATGTTTACTAATCAAACACTGTAAGTCCTCTTATTTGTTTATTTCTATAGATCAATTATTTATCCAGATTAACCTCCGGCATCATTTCATAATAAATCTTCTTGAGCGTATCATTGAACATTTTAAACTCTTCTGGTGAAAGCTCATTCTTCAGTCTTTCCTCAACTATATCAAGATATTTCTCATTGATATTATAGTAGCGGTAAAACTTCTCTGTTACATCCAGGTAAAACTCTCTCTTATCTGTATCAGACTGAAGCTTCTTAACATAACCCTTCTTGATAAGTGAGTTAACCTTATATGTAGCATTTGGAGAAGATATTCCAATGAAGTTCGCGAACTCCTGAATCGTAGGCTTTTCAAGATTATGAATAATCTCTACGCAATAAACCTCTGTAGCTGTAAGGGACAGCTCTCTAGAATTAATTCTCCTAAATACATCTCTATAATAGTGTATTCTAAACTTTGAATATAATGCCGACAGAGGGTTTCTTTCCAGCTGCTGTGACTGGTCAAGACCTGCTCTATCTTCAGGACTCATATTCATATGTAACTCCTTTTTCAATAAAACAACTTATTTAGCATCACCAATAGCAAAGGATATCTCTGCCTGACATGCAACCTTGCCGTCAACCTTGGCAACACCCTTTCCAAAACCAAGAGGTCCTCTTCTCTCAGTAATCTCGCATCTAAGTTCTAGAACATCTCCAGGCTTAACCTGCTTACGGAATCTTGCATTCTTGATTCCACCAAAGAAGGCAATCTTACCCTTAAATTCATCTGATGACAGAATTGCAACAGCTCCGCACTGTGCGAGTGCTTCAACGATAAGCACTCCTGGCATTACATGTTCTTCAGGGAAATGTCCCTGAAAGAAGGATTCATTTACTGATACACATTTGATACCCTCTGCCCACTTACCTGGTTCAAAGTCTGTTATCTTATCAACCAGCTGCATTGGATAACGATGTGGTATTATCTCTCTTATCTGATTTGAATTAAGTTCCATATTACACCTCATACTAAGCTTCCATTTGAGAAGCCTTTTTTTATTAATTAGCCCTCGTACTTAGCGAAAAGTACAGCTGCGTTATGACCACCGAATCCGAGTGAATTTGAAAGTGCATACTTTATATCAGCCTCACGACCTTCGTTTGGTACGATATCAAGATCACATTCAGGATCTGGAGTCTTGTAATTTATAGTAGCTGGTACAAATCCATCCTTAAGTGCCATTGTTGTAAATATAGCTTCGATAGCTGCTGCAGCTCCCATAAGGTGACCTGTCATTGACTTAGTTGAGCTAACCATAAGCTTATATGCATGATCTCCAAATACAGTCTTGATAGCCTTTGTCTCACCAGCATCATTAAGATGTGTTGATGTACCATGAGCATTAATATAACCAACGTCTTCCTTAGAGATTCCAGCATCTGCAATAGCCATTTCCATACAACCTGCAGCACCTGCTCCTGTTGGATCTGGTGCAGTTATATGATATGCATCACAGCTTGCGCCATATCCTACTATCTCGCCATATATCTTAGCGCCACGAGCCTTTGCATGCTCAAGTTCCTCAAGTATAAGGATTCCTGCGCCTTCGCCCATTACAAATCCGCCTCTTTCAGCATCAAATGGGATAGATGCACGGTTTGGATCCTGTGAAGTACTAAGAGCCTGCATTACAGTAAATCCGCCAACGCCCATATTACAGATACAGCCTTCAGCGCCACCAGTTAACATAACATCCTGATAGCCATCCTTAATCTTATGGAAGGCTTCACCGATTGAGTTATTTCCACTTGCACATGCTGTAACTATACATTCACAAACTCCTTTGAAGCCTGTATCGATAGCTATCTCGCCTGCGCACATATTTGATATAGACATAGGAATGAAAAATGGAGATATTCTCTCATATCCTTTATCAGCTCCACGCATTGTCTGTTCAGTAATAGTTATAAGTCCGCCAATACCTGAAGAAACTATTGTTCCACATCTAAATGGATCTTCTTTCTCGATATCAAGGCCACTATCTTTGATAGCTTCTCTTGCTGCTATCATACCGAACTGTGTATAGCGGTCCATCTTACGAGCTTCCTTCTTATCAAGGAAGTTTGCAGGATCGTAATCCTTAACTTCTCCAGATACCTTTACCTTGAAATCAGTAGTATCGATCTGTTTTGTGAAGTCTATACCGCATACGCCTTTCTTGACATTCTCCCAAGATTCTTCGAGGTTATGTCCAACTGGGTTAATAGTTCCTATTCCTGTAATAACTACTCGTCTCATTTTTCCTCCTAAATGTATTCAACTAATCATGATATATATTATAAACCACTAAGATTTTTAAGATTTATAGTCGTTCGTTTCAGTTTATAATCCCACTCGCTTTAACTCGCTTCGCTCAAACAACATCGCTCGTGGGTTATAAATCATGAAACTCACTCCTTAAATCTTAGAAAAATCACGTGACTGTTTATAATATATATCATGTTTTATTTTAGCTACCTATTTATTGTCGGCTGATCATTCGCCTCGTCAATGGCACCAATGAACTAAACAGCTCATTTCTGCCCTAGAGCTCTCGTGGATTCGCTGAAAAACAGTCCACTGGACTGTTTTTTAACAGCTCATCCCACCTGCGCATTCGATAACTTGGCCGGTTACGTATGCAGCTTCGTCAGATGCGAGGAAGGCAACAACTTTTGCAACGTCCTCTGGCTGTCCTGGTCTACCAAGTGCTATATTCTTAACCATTTCTGCTCTGAGTTCTTCAGAGAGAACCTTTGTCATATCTGTATCGATGAATCCAGGCGCTACAGCATTTACTGTGATGCCACGGCTTCCAAGCTCCTTTGCAAGGGACTTTGTCATACCGATAACTCCAGCCTTACTTGCTGAGTAGTTAACCTGACCTGCATTTCCATATATACCAACAACACTACTGATGTTAACTATACGACCATAACGAGCCTTCATCATAGGTCTTGTTGCAGCTTTCATCATGTTGTAGGTTCCCTTAAGATTTGTTGAGATAACAAGGTCAAACTCTTCTTCCTTCATTCTCATGATGAGGTTATCTCTTGTTACACCAGCGTTATTTACAAGGATATCAACAGCTCCAAACTGCTCTGTTGCCTGCTTGAAGAGGTTCTCGCAATCTTCTGGAAGAGTTACATTTGCTGCTATTGCTGCAGCCTTTACTCCCTGCTCCTCTATAAGCTTTACTGTTTCTTCTGCAACTTCGTTAATTACGAGATCACAGATAACTACGTTTGCTCCTTCAGATGCAAGCTTTACACTGATAGCTCTTCCAATACCACGTGCTCCACCAGTTACAATAGCTGTCTTGCCTTCTAATCTCTTGCTCATCTTTTTCTCCTTTAATATCCTTCACTTCGTTCAGGATGACACTAATTCTGTTACTTATTTCAATAAATACCATTTATGATATTTAATTATTTATAATAAATGATTATTTATGATACTTATTCTAATTATTTGATTACTTCAAGTAGCTTCTCGATATCTTCTACTGTCTCTACTCCATAAACTGGAATATCAGGAGTTGTCTTCTGCACGAACTTTGAAAGTGTTTTTCCTGGTCCGATTTCAACAAATGCCTCAACTCCCATATCAGCCATAGCCTTGATAGAGTCATCGAAGTATACTGACTTCTGTACCTGCTTTTCAAGAAGGGCAGGAATTGTCTCAGCCTCTTCCTTCTCGCGACCGATGCAGTTAAATACAACTGGGATCTGCATATCACCAAAGTTCTCGCTCTGGAATCTCTCTGCAAGTGCATCTCCAGCTGGCTTCATAAGTGATGTATGGAATGGTCCGCTTACCTTAACTGGAAGGCATCTCTTTGCTCCCATTTCCTTAAGTACTTCTGCTGCCATATCTACAGCTTCTGCATCACCAGATACTGTAATCTGTCCCGGACAGTTGAAGTTTGCAGGCTCTGCTATAAGGTCTGACTTTCCAGCTGCCTCAAGCTCCGCCTTCACCTTTTCGCATCCAGCGAAAACTGTTTCTTTATCAAGTCCAAGAACTGCTATCATCTTGCAGTCTCTTCCCTGAACAGCTGTCTGCATTGCATTTCCTCTGAACTGAACAAGCGGAATAACCTGCTGCTCTGTGAATACGCCAGAAGCATAAAGTGCGCTATACTCTCCAAGTGAAAGTCCAGCAGCACAAACTGGTTCAACACCTAATCCCTTCAGAACCTTTGTCATACCAACCGCAAATGCAACCATACAAGGCTGTGTATATTTTGTTTCATTAAGTGTCTCAGCTGGTCCCTCGAAGCAAACCTTCTTAAGATCAAAATCAACACCTGGCACATTATCAAATGTCTCTTTAAACTCAGGATACTTCTCATAGAGGTCCATTCCCATTCCAACCTTCTGAGAACCCTGTCCTGCATATATAAATCCTAATTTCATTTTATTTATTCCTTTTTTCAGTACTTATCTATAAATTAAGTCCTAATAACTATTAACCCCTTATAACTATCAAGTCTTTATTATTATCCAGATGTGACTTTTGACTATTTCTTGTGAGACCATAAGCGGTCTCGGTGCTTAGCGATTCACGAGCCTCCAGGCGAAGTGAGAGCTTAGCAAGCGAAGCGGCCGCTAGGGCACCGCGCCTGTGCGCAAGCTGAGTCGAGCAAGAAATATGTCAAAGGAACATCGTCCGTCTTTAATTACTTACCCAAAATTTTCATACCATCATTATAAATATCAGCGATTATGTCAGCGACAGGGCGAACTTCTTTAAGCTGTCCGCAAACCTGACCTGCCATAACAGAACCCGTCTTCATATCACCATCAGAAACAGCTCTACGAAGTCCACCAAGGGTTATCTGCTCCAGCTCTTCACGTGAAGCTGCCTCAGCTTCAAGCTTCAGATATTCACGTGCCATCTGATTCTTAATGATACGTACAGGTGCATTTAATGAACGTCCTGTAACAGTAGTACTGTTATCCTTAGCTTTGATAAGCTCCTGCTTATAGTTATCATGAACTGGGCACTCTTCAGATACAAGTAAGCATGTACCTATCTGAACACCTGCAGCTCCAAGACACATAGCAGCAGCAAACTGTCTTCCGTCTGCAATACCACCTGCTGCAATAACAGGAATATCTACACAGTCAACTATCTGTGGAACAAGAGCCATAGTTGTCATATCACCTACGTGACCACCACTTTCGCCACCCTCGGCTATAACAGCATCAGCGCCCTGCTTCTCAACTCTACGAGCAAGAGCACTACTTGCGATAACTGGGATAACGATAGCTCCCATCTCTTTCCATTTCTCCATATACTTTCCTGGTGTACCAGCACCTGTAGTAATTATCTTAATCTTCTCCTTAACAAGAAGGTCTGCGATATTATCTACATCAGGATTAAGCAGCATAAGGTTTACACCAAAAGGCTTATCTGTAGCCTTACGAGCGTCATATATTTCCTGCTCTATTCTTGCAGCGTCATATCCGCCAGAACCGATAAGTCCAAGTCCACCTGCATTAGATACAGCTGCTGCGAATTTACCAAGAGCGATATTTGCCATACCACCCTGGATAATAGGATATTTTGTTCCTAATAATTCATTAATCATTTATTCTATACCTCGTTAACTTTGCCATAGGTTTTCGCAACTATCGGCTCAACCTTACTTATTCAAAACAACGCTATCGATATTTCTAAACTTCTCGTAACGGTCCTTTGCGATATCTGAACCAGACTTACCCTTAAACTTACGAAGTTCACGTACTAGCATTTCATCTATGTCACGATATACAACACTTGGGTTATGATGTGCACCGCAAAGAGGTTCCTTGATGATTCCATCAATAACGCCAAACTCATACAGATCCTGAGCTGTTAGTTTCATCAGCTTGCAGGCTTCATCAGCTCTTGATGAATCCTTCCACAGAATAGAAGCAAAGCCCTCTGGTGACAGTACAGAATATACTGCATTTTCAAGCATGTATACTGTGTTAGCCACACCTATAGCAAGTGCTCCACCACTACTTCCCTCTCCTGTAACAATAGCGATTACAGGAACCTTAAGGGAACTCATCTCTGCAAGGTTTCTAGAAATAGCCTGGCTCTGTCCATGAGCCTCAGCATCTAGACCAGGATATGCACCTGGAGTGTCGATAAATGTGATAATAGGACGTCCAAACTTCTCAGCCTGCTTCATCATTCTAAGGGCCTTACGATATCCTTCAGGCTCAGGCATTCCGAAGTTAAACTCCATATTCTCATTTAAATCACGACCCTTACGATGACCTAGCACCGTAACAGGAAGACCATGAAATGTTGCTATACCACCATAAATACTCTTATCTTCTTTATTCAGAACATCACCTCTCTGAATAAACAGATCATCAAACAGAGCCTCTATATAGTCATCCACCTTAGGTCTCTTAGTATGTCTAGCCAGAAATACTCTGTCATGAGGAGTAAGATTTGCAGCCTGCTGTGCTGTTGTATCATACTCTGCATGAAGGTCTCTCAGAAGCTCCATATGCTCCATGTTGACCTTAAGAGCAGCTATCTGCTCTTCCAAAGCCATCAGCTTATTATCAATATCTCTTATCGAAGCCATGCCTTCCTCCTTTTCTCATGAAGTTTCAGGATCTGTGCTAGTTTATCTCTCATTTCAAGTCTTGAAACGATACCGTCTACAAATCCATGCTCCTCCAGATACTCAGCTCTCTGGAATCCAGCTGGCAATTTCTGACCAATGGTCTGCTCTATAACTCGAGGACCTGCGAAGCCTATAAGTGCTCCTGGCTCAGCTATAGTTATATCAGCAAGCGTAGCAAAGCTGGCACTTACACCACCTGTTGTAGGATGTGTTAGTACTGAAACATATAGACCGCCGCTTGCGCTAAACTTCTGAACAGCAGCTGATGTCTTAGCCATCTGCATAAGTGATAGGATACCCTCCTGCATTCTTGCACCACCACTGGCGGTAAAAATGATTACAGGTAGTTCCATCTTCTCAGCTACTTCAAAAGTCTTTGTTATTATTTCGCCTACAGCCATACCCATGCTTCCCATAAGGAATTCACTGGCCATAACTGCAACTACTGTTTTATATCCCTCGATCTCGCAAACACCAGAAAGAACTCCTTCATCAAGTCCTGTCTTGTTCTTGAGACCTGTTATTTTCTCTTCATAATCTGGATAATCAAGAGGATTCATAAACTGAATATCCGTCTTGATTCTTCTAAATGTTCCTGGATCTGCCAGGCCTGCCATACGTCGCCTTGCCGATATCTTGGCATGCTTACCACACTTTGGACACACGTACAGATTTTTTTTCACTTCACCAAGAGGAACTTCGACACCGCAATCGGAGCAGGTATATACCTGCTCCGAATTTGTATCATCATCTAATTCCTCGTTTACAGAGTCGACTAATTCGACTTCAGCCTTGGCAACTTCTTCGTAATCAACACCTTGATTACGCTTACCAAAAAGTTTCATTATAAAGTGCCTCCGAACGAGTTATTTTATTTACTTGTGTGCTTCTACGTAATCTACAAGATCCTGAACTGTCTTGATATTTGGAAGATCCTCATCAGCGATTGCTACACCGATTGTATCCTCGATAGCCATACCAAGCTCAACTGCGTCAAGAGAATCAGCTCCAAGATCATCTGTAAGAGATGCCTCAAGAGTAATCTTATCCTCGTCAACACTAAGTGTCTCTGCTATAACTGCCTTGATCTCATCAAACATTTTCATATTCTCCTTTAGATATATTATTCCCTCTTTAGGGTATTTGTTCAAAATTTTTATTTAAAATTTTTGAACCTTTTTTATTATAGTCCATATTCCTTCAATGTCAACCTTTATTTTGAGACTCAACTTATCCTTTATTTTTGTTCTAAGCCTATCCCCCAAATACAAGAAAAGACTGGAGTTTATTCACTCCAGTCCTTCTCTTTTATCTCTGAACGTCTGACCTTTCCGCTAGAAGTCTTTGGAAGGGCTTCTACAAAGTCTACAAACTTAGGTCTCTTGTAGGATGCAAGATTATTCTTCAGATATTTCATTGTATCTTTACGAAGCTTATCTGTAGGGGTATATCCCTTTGTCAGTACTATTGAAGCTTTGATAGCCTGTCCTCTTACTCTATCTGGAACACTTGTTACTGCACATTCCAGAACATATGGAAGCTTCATTATTTCATTTTCTATCTCAAATGGTCCTACTCTATATCCAGCAGACTTGATAATATCATCAACTCTACCTACATACCATAGGTATCCGTCGTTATCCTTATAAGCTGTATCACCTGTGTGATAGAAGCCATCATGCAGAACTGCATCTGTCTTCTCTTTATCGAGATAATAGCCCAGGAACAGCCCTCTCTGCTCTTTTCCACGAACATCGAGGCAGATTTCTCCAGTCTCTCCAACTCCGACCTCGCGACCGCCTTCGCCCATAATCTTGACATTATACATAGGACTAGGTAGACCCATTGATCCAGGCTTAGGCTTCATGCCTTTCAGATTGGCTACTGTAAGAGTTGTCTCTGTCTGTCCAAAGCCCTCCATTATCTTAAGGCCTGTTGCCTTATAGAACTTCTCATATACCTCTGGGTTCAGCGCTTCACCTGCAGTAGTAACATTTTTAAGAGATGACAAGTCAAACTTTCTCATATCTACATGAACCAGCATTCTGAATACAGTAGGTGGCGCACAGAAGGAGGTCATATGATATTTCTCCATCATGGAGAGTATTTCCTTAGCAAAGAATTCATCATAATCGTATGTAAATATAGGCGCCTCACATAACCACTGTCCATATATCTTGCCCCAAAGAGCCTTGCCCCATCCGGTATCACTAATTGTGAAATGCATTCCGTTGCTATCTACCTGATGCCAATACTTCGCTGTCACATAATGTCCAAGTGGATATTTATGACTATGTGTAGCCATCTTAGGATATGAGGTTGTTCCTGATGTAAAGAACATAATTGCTGCATCGTCTCCGCAGGCTGCATTCTGTGGTCTGCTGAGATGTGATGAGAAGAATCTGATATCTCTATTATAGTTTGACCAGCCCTCTCTGGAACCACCAACAATTATTCTAGCCTTGAGACCCATATAATTCTTTGTAGCCTTCATAACCTCATCTGCAACATCACCATCTGATGTACAGACAACAGCATTTATTCCACCAGCTCTAAATCTATATTCGAGATCCTTCTTTGTAAGCAGGAAAGAACATGGCACAGCTATAGCTCCTATCTTGTGAAGAGCTACAAGTGTGAACCAGAACTGATAATGTCTCTTAAGGATAAGAAGAACTCTATCGCCCTTTCTTATTCCTAGATAACGCAGATAGTTTGCTGTCTTATTTGAATATACACTCATATCTCTGAAGGTTATTCTTCTTTCCTTACCTTCCTTGGAGATATGAAGCATAGCTGTTTTATCAGGACATTTCTCAGCAAGAACATCCACCACGTCATATCCAAAATTGAAATGATCATCGTCGTGAATATCTATTGCCTTCAGCATCCCATTTTCATCAACATATGAAGAGACATACTTTCCAGCTATTCCTTCTTCAGGTGTCAATTTATAATCTTTGCTCATTATTTTTCCTCAAAATATGCTCTAATCAAAACTCCAACACGTAGTTTTGAAAACTACATGTCGGAGACATTATAATACATTCTTTTATGATAAATCAATAATAATATGCAGTTCTTTTTCTAAAGTTTTTCCCTGAAGTTTTACAGATCTATCTCCAGCTCAACTGGACAATGGTCTGAACCATAAACCTCATTATGAATCTTTGCATCTACTATTTTATCCTGTACATAGTCAGATACAAGGAAATAATCTATACGCCATCCTGCATTATTCTCTCTAGAATTAAATCTATAGGACCACCAAGAATATATATCCCTCTGATCAGGATATTTATATCTAAATGTATCTACAAAGCCCGCATCCAGAAGCTCCTGGAACTTACCTCTCTCCTCATCAGAGAATCCAGGATTATGATGATTAGAAGCTGGATTCTTAAGGTCTATCTCCTTATGAGCTACATTCATATCGCCGCATATAATAACTGGCTTTTCCTTACTAAGACCAGATACATATTCACGGAAGTCATCTTCCCATTTCATTCTATAATCTAGACGCTTTAGTTCATTTTGTGAATTTGGAACATAAACTGTTATAAAGTAGTAGTCTCCCATATCAAGAGTTATAAGTCTTCCCTCCTGATCATGTTCTTCTATACCCAAGCCATTTTTAACACTAATAGGTTCTTGCTTGGTAAAGATAGCCGTTCCGGAATAACCCTTTCTAACCGCATAGTTCCAATATTGATGATATCCAGGAGTCTCGAGCTTCAGCTGATCCTTCTGCATCTTGCTCTCCTGTATACAGAAAATATCGGCATCTAAACTAGAAAAGGATTCCTCGAATCCTTTTTTTACACACGCCCTTATACCATTTACATTCCAAGAAATAAACTTCACTATACTTACTCACCTTTCTTCTTTGATGGCATTTTTGCTACATGTGATAGTCCCGCTGCCATCATAAGTAAATAGCCAAATGGGATAGCTGCAGATGCAAAATCTATCAAATGATAATTTTTAGTCAGCTTAAGCATTTCTCCTAATCCCCATAAAATCAGTGGATTAAAGAGCATACAAACCTTAAGAACCTTGAATCTATCACAATACATAAAATATATACATGGGATTGAAACTCCGGCTACAGAAAGAACCAGAAATGAAAGGAGTGGAATAGCTATATAATAAAACATTCCCTCAACTGTTGAGATTATATCTGTACCCATCAGACTTGTATTAAATAGCATCTTATAAACAAGTGCCATCATGATATATCCTGCCTGTATAAACATATAAGAAATGATACTGGTTATAGCACCTATCTCAAAAAGACGGGCCATAGATATAGACACAGGTCTACGTCTTGATCTCATAGTCTTTACAACCTTGATCATTTCCTTAAGTCCAACATAGTATAGAGAAATTCCTATTCCAGACAGAATAAGAGATGCCTCGAATCTTAGATAAGGCATCTTAGGCCAGTTACTCTGTATGTAACCATTTCTGATATTTCCCTTTCCATATGCCATAGCGAGCCAGCAGGCCAGCATACATATTGCTGCCCCAACCATTCCTATCAGCATATTTCTCATCACTTTAGACTTATTAAGCATATATATCCTTTTCAGAAAACCGGAGCATATCATATATACTCCGGTCTGTTATTAATAATATAAAGGTGTCATCAGGCTTACAGCCTCTTCCAATGTTGTATCATCAATCATTGTAAAGGTTATAAGTATTATCATTCCATCTTGCTTTATAGCAAACTGAGTTCTTCTTCCTATCTCGTTCTGATCCTTAGGAATATCCAGACACTCATATTGCTGGCCAAGGAATGTAACTGTTCTGACACTAACATTATCGTACTTCTTTGCAGCCATAGTCAGATATTCCTTTGCAGAATAATCCGGCATCATATAACTGCTTGGATTAACATACGATACTATAATTGTAGAACCGCTCAGTGAATTAGATACAATAGCCGCATAGGTTGTATCCTCTTCATATGGCGATTTATATCCATACCACAGGTTATTGACATAGTCCTCTGTAGCACCAGTAGCAGAAGCCACTTCTACCGCATCAAGGAACTTCCATCTATCTCCATCAACCTTAATCTTGAACTCAGCTAAACCATTGAAATATGTATTCTTGTTATACACTCCCATTGGAAGAGCATCCGTCAGACTGGCAGGTATTGCATCAGTCATAGAAGCATCTGAACGAGTAGCATCAGAGTAACTTGCTATCATCAAGGCGTCAGTAAGACTTGCATCAGTACTTGTAGCTTCACCCTCTGAAGCCGTACTAACCTTTCCATCTGTAAAGGATGGTGATGAATATGGATCTTCCTCTTCTTTACCGCATCCAGAAAATGATGCAAGGATAGTTAACGCAACTAAAATGCCCGCTAACTTCTTAGTCATTTTTCTTCTTTCCTGCTTTAGTAGTTTTCTCATCTTCTTCCTCTTCATAAACAGCATCTGCACTTTCAACCTCTGCAATAGCCTTCTTGTGCATAGGAATACGACAGTTCTTGTTATTACCGAACTCTACTATAACTGTATCATCATCCATACCAATTATAGTTCCATAGAAACCACTTGTTGTCATTATAGTATCACCAGGCTTCAGACTATCCATTAAGTCCTTCTGCTGTGCCTGCTGCTTCTTTGATGGTCTAATGAACAAAAAATAAACGATGGCAACAAGGAATACGATATATCCAACCATAAATCCAATTCCGCCCTTTGTGCCACCCTGAAGAATCATTGACATTATCATAATTTTTCTCTCTTTCTTTATAAATATTATATCCCCTGAACAAGAGGATGATATTACCTTAGATATAATATATTAAAACCTGTAGATATGCAAGGTTTTCTACATATAGTTATGATACGATGAATTCCTCATATAACATATTAAAAACGCTAAGATTTTCATAATTTATAGTCGTTCGCTTCAGTTTATAATGCCGCTCGCTTTAACTCGTAAAAATGCCTCTTATTAAAATAAGGAGGGCATTTTTACTCAGACAACATCGCTCGCGGCTTATAAAAAATGAAGCTCACTCCTTAAATTAATGGAAAATCGCGCTATCATTTAATATGTTATATGAGGGATTCATCGTAATTAACATTTTCAATAATTACCATTCTCGTTATTGAATACTTCCGATAATAATATTTTTTGTTAATTATTATTCTCATTGATCATACTTAGTTTTCTAGCTTTGTATTCTTTCCAAGTATGAGTCTCGATTGCCTCACGGATTTCTTCCATCATGTTATTGTAGAAGTATAGATTGTGGATGACACAGAAGCGTAGGCCAAGCATCTCGTCGCGTTTAAGTAGATGTCTGATATAACTACGTGTGTATCTCTTACATACTGGGCAATCACAAGTATCGTCTATTGGAGATTCATCCAGTTCGAATCTTTGATTCTTGAGATTCAGTTTTCCGTGATTTGTATATACCTGTCCATGACGACCATTTCTTGATGGATATACGCAATCGAAGAAGTCTACTCCTCTATCAACTGCTTCAAGAATATTTTCTGGAGTTCCTACTCCCATCAAGTATGTTGGTTTCTCAAGCGGAAGATATGGAACTGTCACATCTAGAATGTGGTACATTTCCTCGTGAGACTCTCCTACTGCTAGTCCTCCGATAGAATAGCCGGGTAGGTCGAGCTCAGATATTCTTTTTGCATTATCGATTCTTATATCGTCGATTACACCACCTTGATTGATACCGAAAAGCATCTGCTCTTTATTGATGGTGCTATCCATGGAATTCAGCTCATCCATACGATTCTTGCATCTGAGGAGCCATCTCTCAGTTCTAGCAACGGAGTTCTCGATATATTTTCTATCTGCCTTAGCAGGAGGACATTCGTCGAAGGCCATTGCTATAGTAGAAGCAAGGGCAGACTGGATATTCATGCTTTCCTCTGGACCCATAAATATCTTTCTACCATCTATATGAGAGCTAAAGGTAACTCCCTCTTCTTTGATATTTCTGAGCTTTGCGAGGGAGAAAACCTGAAATCCTCCCGAATCAGTAAGAATAGGCCGGCTCCAAGTTGTAAACTTATGGAGCCCGCCCATCTTATACACTATCTCTTCACCTGGTCTAACGTGCATATGGTATGTGTTGCACAGCATAACCTCGGTTTTTATATTTTCCAGATCGGCTGCGGAGAGAGCTCCTTTTATAGCTGCAGCTGTTGCTACATTCATAAAAACTGGTGTCTTAATAACTCCATGAGGAGTATCAAAATCAGCTCTTTTTGCATTTCCATCTCTGGTAATTAGTTTGTACATAACTTTACCTGCTACTCGGCAGAAAGGGTAATACTCACTTTAATCTGTTCATAGTTTCCCATTGGATCTGCTCTGTAGACTTCCATTTCTACAGTATCCCCTTCCTCGCACTTTTTGATTAGCGAATCAAGGTCTTTCTTAGTATAAACTTCCTCACCTCCAAATTCAACAATTATATCCCCTGTATGAAGGTCTGCCTTATATGCATCCGATCCTTGTTCTACACTCTTAACATAGACACCCATCGGAAAATCATATATTTGAGAGTACTCTCTTCCAATATCAACGGTCTCTATACCAATGTTGGCATCCGACTTCTGATTTCCGGATATTATTCCACTGATTATTTCCATCGCTTCGTTGATAGGAATAGAGAAGCCCATTCCTTCAACTGTGCTATCTACATACTTAACAGAATTGATTCCGATAACCTGACCGCGTGAATTTATCAGGGCGCCACCACTGTTACCAGGGTTTATAGCTGCATCAGTCTGGATGTAATTACCCTCGCTACCAGATATTGATCTATTAAGTGCGCTTATATAACCAACGGTAACCGACTGGCCATATCCGAGAGCATTTCCTATTGCTATCGCAGGTTCTCCAACCTGAAGCTCTGAGGAGTCTCCGATGCTGGCTACAGTAATAGCTTCCTTGGTGGTATCCTTCATATTTGATATTGGAACCTTAACTACTGCTATATCAGCATCTTCATCATAACCCTTTACTTCTGAGCCAACTATTTCTCCGTCGCAGAAACCTACATTTATCTCATCTGCACCGCCTACAACATGGTAATTAGTTGCCACGTACAGATTTTCATCGTCCTTTCCAATAATTATTCCAGAACCAGCGCCACTTGTCTGCTGTTCATAGGTCTGGAAGAAGTATTGATAAGTTGTTGTGCCGGTAGTTGTGATAGAGACTATAGAAGGCTGAGCTGTTGCAGCTATATCAGCAACATCCATATCGAAAGTACTAGTTGCTGGCGAGTTCACAACTGGCTGAACCGCTATATCCTCACTGGAAGACTCCTTCTTAGCTTCCTCTGAATCTTCTGTTTCATCCTCTTTTTCTTCATTTACTTCTTGTGCTTTTTCGTCAGTCTCTTCATCAGCAGCCTCACCCTCTATGGTAGGCTCGTCTCCACCTCGAAGCTTTTCAGTACTTATATTAACAACTTGAAATGCACCGCCCGCCACAAGTCCAAACACTGCTGCTATAAGAGCTGTTCTTCCAAGCTTTTTACCAAAGGAATCCTTCTTTGGTTTCTCTACTTTTTTCTGTTCCTTTCTCTCTTGGGGAATCTGTCTATAGATTGAATCGGGATTATACATATTCCTTTCAGGCATATCTCCATTTTGATCATATGGGTTAAATTCGCTATTCATTTAAATGCACTTCCTTTCTGTCATATAACCCTTATTTTCAACTGATTCACATTATAGTTTTTTAATATGTCACTTTTGTGATATACTTGTTGCGAACTTTTTAAAAAAAATCATACTTTTGGCATACATGGAGGTTACATATGTTTCGCGTCTGGGGACGAATCATCAAAGAAAACCATCTAGTTAAAGATACTGTAGTAGAGCTTCCTGGAAGGGAAATGTCCCGCACCAAGAAGGTATACAGTGCACTTGAACAGATGTGTAATGAATTCGATCTAGCTGTACCTATCTGGCTAGATAGTAACAATAGTGAATTTATAAAACATGCTCACACCAGATTCAGCGACGTCAATTTCATGGAGCCAATTGATTTTGATTATCTTGATTTCAATGTAATCGAAGAGGACCATCCTTGGGAATAGTCCTCTTCGTTTTATTATCTATATCATTTTCTTTTCAATGAACTTTGCTGCTGAACGACCTGCCGTCTTTTCAACTATGCTATCCATTAAAGCGTCTGAAAGCTCCTCTGGAACTATCACATTTAGCAGCACCTTATCTGAGTAGGATATGTCGTAGCTTACAGTCTCAGTATTATCTAATATATACTTAACCTTATCCAGATCGCTATAATCCAAACTTAGTTCATAAATATTTGAGAGCCTTATCTCTTTCGTATCAGCGGCCTGAACTGCCTCCTGTGCAGCTTGTGTATATGCCCTAACCAGACCTCCAGTTCCTAGAAGTACTCCTCCGAAATATCTGACAACAACTATAACGATGTTACTTATTCCGCTATTCTGAATAACATCCAGAATAGGTCTTCCTGCTGTACCGCCCGGCTCACCATCGTCCGAAAACTTAAGTCGTGGATTCTCATCGCCTATACTATAGGCATAACATACATGTCTTGCACTATAATGAGCCTTTCGTATATCGGCCACAAGTTTCTGAGCATCTTCTTCTGTCAGAGCCTCTGCTGCAGTTCCGAGGAATCTAGACTTCTTGATGATAACCTCTGACTCTCCAGTTTTAAGAATCTTACATCCTGCCATAAGCTATTTTAATATCTTCTTTATCTCGTCCATGAATGTATTTACATCCTTGAACTCTCTATATACTGATGCAAATCTAACATATGCAACGCCATCCAGGTTCTTAATCTTATCCATTACTATCTCGCCGATAACATTACTATCAACCTCTCTGGATTCTAGATTGTAGATAGCAGACTCTATTTCATTTACGCACTCTTCGATCTTCTCCATTGGAACAGGTCTCTTGTGGCAGCTACGAATAAGTCCCTGAACTATCTTCTCTCTATCATAAGGCTCCCTACTTCTGTCCTTCTTGATAACCATAAGTGGTGTGGCTTCTACCTTCTCAAATGTAGTAAACCTCTTACCACAGACATCACACTGACGACGTCTTCTTATAGCTGTATTATCATCAGCTGGACGTGAATCAATTACTCGGGTTTCCTCATCTCCACAAAATGGACATTTCATATATCTATTTCTCCTTTAATTAAAGTTTCTTCAATTTGTATTTTTAAATATTTTCACCGTTACTTTCAATAACAGATTTAAACCAATATCCTGAATCCTTGATGATTCTTGTCTGGTCACGGTAATCAACATGTATGAGTCCAAATCTCATATCATATCCATGAGCCCATTCAAAGTTATCCATAGCAGACCAATACAGATATCCCATTAGAGGAACTCCTTCCTCACCTGCTCTCTTATACTCCCTCAGATATCTGTTCATGAAATCTATTCTCTGAGGATCATGAACCTTGCCATCAAGGGATACTGTATCATTTACGGCCATACCATTTTCTGTCATGAGGATAGGAAGACCATATCTCTCATATACAAACTTTGGTGACCAATACATTACTCTTGGATCAATAACCCAGCCCAGAGCATTACGAGGTATTCCCGTATATTCATTGGCTCTATAGCCCTCATCTACATCATTCGCAGCACTGTAGTAAATATTCATTCCATAGAAATCAAGTGGCTGTGAAATAATCTCCATATCTCCAGGCTTAACTACTGGCATCTCCTCCCCAAACATCTCGTAGGCATCCTCTGGATATTTACCTAGGACAATAGGATCCGAATAAAGTGCAAGTGAGAAGAACATATCATTAAGAGAGAAGCTCTCTTTTCTTGCAGCCTCTATATCTTCCGCCGAATCAGACTTTGGTATTCTAACTGGCGCTATAGGAGCGATACCTATCTTAGGCTCAGTCTTCGCATTCTCGCGAATACATTTAACAGCTCTACCATGAGCGAGCAGATAGTTATGAATCATTCTAAGCACAGTTCTATTGTCACACTTATGGAAAGGAGCATGTCCGCCTAACCAATAGCCGTTTCCAATGAAGCACTGAGGCTCGTTAAAGGTTATCCAGTACTTAACTCTATCTGACAGGGCATCTATTACTACCCTTGTATAATTTTCAAACCACTGAGGAAAATCAGGATTACCATATGCTCCTCTTAGGTATAGCTCATATGGAAGATCCCAATGGAATAATGTTATAAGTGGTGTTATTCCAGCAGCGAGAAGTTCATCAACGAGATCACTATAGAACTGGATTCCCTTCTCGTTCACTTCTCCTATTCCATCAGGTATTACCCTGCTCCAGCTTATAGAGAAACGGTAATATTTTATTCCCATTTCCTTAAAAAGCTTAATATCCTCTTTGTATCTATGATAATGATCACATGCTATGTTACCATTTTCATTATGCTTAACTCGGCCATTAACACTTGTGGTTACATCCCATACGTTAAGGCCTTTACCATCTTCGTTGTAAGCTCCCTCAACCTGATATGATGCTGTGGCAGCTCCCCATATAAAATCCTTTGGAAAACTCATTTATTATATATCCTCCCAATACCAGGTGGTTCAAAAACCCCAACCTCAATTATAACAAAAATAAGATAGAAAATGTGATTATTTTTATCTTTTTTATCATAAATCGAACCTATTTTTTAGAAATTATATGTTATCAAGATTGGAGTTCTTCCCACTCTGAGTAGAGTTTTTCAAGCGTAGCTTCAATCTCTTCTTTCTTCGAGCTAAGTTCCATAAGAAGTTCCATATTAGTTCCATTTGCAGGGTCACTTAGTTTCTCATCTATATCAGACATTTCCTGTTCATTTTTCTCTATTGCATTTTCTACTCTTCGGATGGCATTTTCCTTCTTACGTTGCTCCGCATAGGATTGCTTCTTAGCTTCATACTCTATACGCCCTTCAGACTTAGTACTTGTCTCAGACAGTGTATCAACGCCACTAGCAGTTGCCGAAACAAGATCCGGATGCTGTACTTCGAAAGCTTCCTCCTTCTTCTCTTCGTAATAATCATAATTGCCTTTATAATTAGTCAGCACCTTAGATCTAAGCTCGAGGATTCTAGTTGCTGTTTTATTAATAAAGTATCTATCATGACTAACATAGAGAACTGTTCCAGTATACGCACTAAGCGCATCCTCTAGGATTTCCTTGGAAGGAATATCGAGATGGTTGGTAGGCTCATCGAGAACTAGAAAATTAGCAGGTGATAGCATAAGCTTTGCGAGAGATAGTCTACCTCTCTCACCTCCGGAGAGTTCCCCTACCATCTTGAATACGTCTTCGCCCGTGAAGAGAAATGCCGCTAGTACATTTCTGATCTTCGTATTATTTAAATCTGGAAAAGAATCCGACATTTCATCGAAAATAGTCTTATTAGGATTTAAATCATGATGCTCCTGATCGAAGTATCCAATCCTAACTCTAGAACCAAGAGTTACATTACCTGCATCCTTTGGAAGAAGTCTGGCTATAAGCTTCAGGATAGTAGTCTTACCAGTTCCATTACCTCCAATAAGAGCCACTTTCTCGCCTCTTTTTATATCCATTCCAAGATGCTCAAATAAGAGATTATCTCCATAGGACTTTGAGAGTTCTTCTACAAGTAGTACATCTTCACCAGACTCAGTATTTGGCTCGAGTCTTAGACGCATATCTGTTCTTTCTTCTGTCGGTTTATCCAGAACCTCTATCTTTTCAAGTTTCTTCTCTCTACTCTCTGCTCGCTTAATTGATTTCTCTCTATTAAACTGCTTAAGCTTAGTTATAACAGCCTGCTCGTGCTGTATCTCCGCTTGCTGCTTATAATAAGCATTAAGCTTCGCCTGTCTACGCTTCGCCTTCTCCTGACTATAGTAGGAGTAGCTACCGTTATAGATTTCAGATACTCCCTGATCTATCTCTATTATCTTATTTGTAACTTTATCTATAAAATATCTATCATGGCTTACAACTATAACTGCACCCGGGTAGGACGCCAGAAAGCTTTCGAGCCAGCTGATGGATTTCATATCCAGATGGTTCGTCGGCTCATCTAGGATAATTATATCCGGATGACTCAGCAGCAGTCTTCCTAGAGCCACTCTCATCTTCTGACCTCCGGACAGACTCTCAATAGGTCTATCATAGTCAGCTTCAGTAAAGCCAAGACCTGCGATAACTCCTGCTATCTCACTTTCGTAAGCATAACCATTTTCTCTATCATATGCAGTAGATAGCCTGTTATAGGCCTCAAGAATTGGAGCAAGCTCTTGTTCATTTTTGCCTTCCATTTCCTTCTCCAGCTGACGCAGGCGTTCTTCCATTTCGAGTATATATTTCTTTGCTTCCTGCATAGCACCGTAAATGGTATTATCGAGCTCTGTATCCTGAGTCTGAGAAAGGTATCCCATCCTAACATCACGAGACACTACAACATTTCCACTATCCGCTTCTTCCTCGCCCAGTATAACGCGAAGAAGTGTGGTCTTGCCGGCACCATTGATGCCGACGATTCCACACTTATCATTTTTCTCTATATGAAAATTAATATTTTTAAGAACTACATTTTCTGCGTAGCTCTTAGTTATATTTTGACATGCAAGTATCATTTACTAGTTCATCCCTATTATTTCAAAAACTGTTACTGCTACAGTTATCACTATAAACAGAATCATTCCCCAATTGATGAAGGCGACTCTGCCAGCACCTTTTCCGTTAAGAGGTGACTCTGTATCATCAACCTTTAGTTCCTTGATAAAATCAAAGAATAAAATAAATCCAACTATCACTATAATTCCCATCAAGGCTAAATAACCTAAAAATGCTAGAAAAGCAGGATTAGAATACATTTCCTGAGCGGCCTGCTGAACAGCTGGATCCACCGGATCCGCATCAGCTATTTTCTGTATAGCCTCCACATCCAGATGCTTGATAATAGTCATAGGTATTATACCTGACATGAGATTCGCCATCATATGAAGGATAATAGAATATCTAATCTTACCTGAATTAGTATATATATAAGCAAATACTAGTCCGATAGCTGTAGCATAGAAAAACTGATGCATATTTGTATGGAACAAGCCAAACATTAGTCCTGATAGAAGGATTGCATACTTTTTACTATACTGTCCGACTTTATCTATTATAACCTTTCTAAATGCAAGCTCCTCGAGAATAGGTCCAAGAATAACAGTGAAAAGAATACTTGGAATTAATTTCTGCTTATTTATCAAATCAATAGTTGAATTCTCAATTGTTATACCCGCAGCTTTTTCTACAATAGCAGTTATGATAAGTCCAAGAATATTTGTAGCCATCATTACAAATACAACAACAAAATAATATTTGAACATGCTACCAACTTTTATCTCATTTTCTTCTGGTTTCTTAGACTTAAGTCTACTGATTATAGCTAGACATACAGGAAATCCAACTGCCCATACAGGAGCAAGTCCCAGAGTATATGTAAGCCAACTGTTACTTAAGAAATCAATATTATTTGCTTTTAATGTATATGCCATGATAATGCTTGTCACTTCCATAGCTATTACAAACATAAAAAATGCAAACCCCATCCATGCATAATCACTTCTAATCTTCTTCTTATCCAACTTAAATCTCCTTTTTCAATCACATTTTCCTTAACTCTGAATAAGCCATTGGAATAGTAAGTATCATTGTTAGCACATCTGAAACTGTCTGAGTTATCTGTACTCCCGTAAGTCCGAAGAATATAGGAAGTACTATTATGAGCGGTATAAAGAATAATCCATTTCTCGCAGATGCAAGTATACTAGCCCTGAGTCCAGCTCCGATAGACTGGAGCATCATATTCGTCATAACTATAGGTGCCGACAGCGCGATAACTGATGACTGACATCTAAGAGCAAAGGCACCGACCTTTATAACCTCTGGATCATTTCTAAACCAGCCCACTATCTCTGGAGCAAATGTAAAACAAAGCACTCCTATTGCTAACAGGAAAACAAATCCCCATCTTAAGCAGAAAAAGTAACCCTGCTTCACTCTGGAATAAAGCTTTGCTCCGTAATTAAAGGAGCACACCGGCTGATAGCCTTGTCCAAAACCGATGAGCGCCGCTATCATCATAAGCATAACTCTTGTAACAATAGACATTCCTGCTATTGCTGGTGCTCCACCGAATTTACCTGCTGCAGAGTTGAGCATAAGTGTTGCCACTGCAGCCATTCCCTGTCTAAGAAGCGAAGGTGCTCCACCATTTACTATCTCAATAAAAAACTTAGTTGAGAACTTTATATTCCTTACGTTCAGCTTGATATTTTCGCCCTTCATACTTCCTATCAGGAGCACAAAGAAGCTGGTTATCTGTCCAGCAACTGTTGCTATCGCAGCGCCCTCAACTCCCATACCAAAATACAGTATCAGCAGTGGATCGAGGAATATATTAATAACCGCGCCACACATGAGACCAATCATTGCATAGAAGGCATTTCCTTGAAACCTGAGCTGATTGTTTATAACAAACTGCCCCATCATAAAAGGTGCACCTATAAGAATGATCCTCATATATTTTTCTGTATCCTCGATAGTTGTCGGTGTTGCACCAACCCATCCGGATATTCTATGAATTAATAGATTTCCAACTACCGCCAGGATTGTTCCAAGGATAAGTGCAAGTGCAAAACCTGTCGAGGCCATCACATTTGCTTCTTCTTTTTTACCAGCCCCAAGCATTCTCGATAGATAATTTCCTGAACCATGGCCACAGAAAAAGCCTAGGGACTGTATTATCGCCATAACTGAAAAAACAAGACCTACCGCTGCTGTCGCCTCGGTAGATATCTTGCCCACAAAGTATGTATCTGCTGAATTATATAAAGCTGTAACCATCATGCTGATAATGGTCGGAATTGATAGTTTCACTATCAGCTTAGGTATAGGAGTCTCCGTAAGCATCTGCCTACGGGACTGACTATATTCTTTTTCCATTTATTATCACCTAATTATAGGGCCGCCTTAAATGCCGCTAGCAGGTCCGAATATTCTTCATACGCTGGAAGATCAGGATAATCCGCCTTGATCTGTTCTGTTGATCTGAACAAAAATCCTGCCTTTGAAGCCTGAATCATTGCAAGATCGTTAAAGCTGTCGCCAGTAGCGATTGTATCAAAACCGCAGGACTGAAGCGCCTTTACTGTTGTAAGCTTTGACTTCTCGCAACGCATTTTATATCCTGTTATTTTTCCATCAGGAGCAACCTCAAGTGTGTTGCAGAAAATAGTTGGCATTCCAAGCTTCTCCATAAGAGGCTTTGCAAACTGTTCAAAGGTATCACTTATAATAATAGTCTGTGTTACATCTCTTAACTGATCAAGGAATTCCTTAGCCCCTGGAAGCGGATCAATCTTAGAGATAGTTTCCTGTATCTCCTTAAGACCAAGTCCGTGCTCCTCAAGTATACCGAGTCTCCATTTCATAAGCTTATCATAATCTGGTTCGTCTCTAGTTGTTCTTCTAAGCTCTGGAATACCACTCTCCTCAGAAAATGCTATCCATATCTCTGGAACAAGAACTCCTTCAAGATCTAAACATGCAACATTCATTCCCATTTTTCTTTTCCTCCAAAATTCGCTACCCTCTATATTACCAAAAAATGATGAATAGCGCCACTAACTTATTATATCTATTTATAGCAGCCCATTTGCAAAGCTATGAAGAAAATTATAAGCAAATGTGCTGGATAGAATACATAGAAGAACCATTTATGAAATGGCTTCTTGCTTCCACTCTCTCCGTTATAGAATAGGAACAGAATCGGAACAAGAAATACTCCTAGCTGGAATAGCTGCGACACACCATTAACTAAGAAGAAACTACTTTCAAAAGCAGCAATGATGCAGAAGGCTATCCACTGATTCTTCTTGTTCCCTTTATAGAGGTAGAAGAAGAACGCCCACAGGACATCCGCAAATACCCAGTCTGCAAATAGAGAGATTATACATATGCATACTAAAATAACTATCTTAACCCCAACAGGAAGCTTCGCCTCGTCCCATATCCAAATAGCTATAAAGGCTAAGAATAGAGTCGTTATAACTCCAAACATAGGTAATGGCCAAAAGGCCTGTTCATAAAGCGTATACGCTGGCCACGAGATTAAAGAAAAAATGAATAGACGCTTTGCGTACTTCTTCTTATCCGTTGTATAGCTATATCCTTCCGCCAAAAGAATTGCCATAGAGGGTCCTGTAAGTCTTCCAACAAGATGCATAAGCTCTCCTAGAAGACTAGCAGTAGGAACAAACTTCCACGCAATATGATCGATAATCATGGCGACAATGAGAATATACTTTAGTTGATTTCTATTTAGGATTTTTAATTTTTCCATCTTCTAACTCCTACTTTCATTTTTCGCCATTTTATATTTAATCATATTAAGAAGTACTTAAGACTATATCGTATGCAATGCATCACTTATATTTGATACATATTCTATCTCTACACCTAGCTTCTCTATCTCAGGCTTAGCATTTGACTTTGGTACGATAGCTTTGGTATATCCCAGCTTCGCAGCTTCCTTAATTCTCTGAGATATATTTCTTACACCTCGTATTTCGCCCGCCAGTCCTATCTCTCCTATAATCACAGTCTTACTATCTATCGCCTTATCTCTGAAGGAGGAATAAATAGCACACACTACTCCTAAATCCGTTGAAGGATCATTTATCTTAAGACCTCCTGCTACATTTACGTAGCAGTCACAACCTGTCATACTGATACCGCCTCTTTTTTCAAGAACAGCAGTGAGGAGATTCACTCGGTTATAGTCCAGTCCGACACTTGTTCTTCTAGGCATACTGAAGCTTGAATCTGTACATAGAGCCTGAAGCTCTACCAGCATAGCTCTTGTACCTTCAACTATACATACAACTGCTGAACCAGAGGAACTCTCTGGTCTACCATTCAGGAAGAATTCAGAAGGATTTATAACCTCTTCGAGTCCACTGTCAGTCATATTGAAAACACCTATTTCATTAGTCGAACCGAATCTATTCTTGTTAGCTCTGAGGAGTCTGAAGCCGCCGCTATCATCGCCCTCAAAATAAAGTACGCAGTCCACCATATGTTCAAGGGTTCTTGGTCCTGCAACAGTACCTTCCTTTGTAACATGTCCTACTATAAAGACTGCAGCATCCTTCTGTTTAGCAATTTGAAGTAGTCTTGCTGTAACCTCTCTTACTTGAGAAATAGTACCTGGTGCTGCTTCAACATTAGGTGCTTCTATAGTCTGTATCGAGTCAATAACAACAACCTCTGCCTCCAGACTATCTATCTGATTCTCGATATTATCCATATCATTATCACTGAGAAGCATCAGCCTCTCTTCCATCACACTACCTGCATCAATACCTAGGCGAACTGCTCTGGACTTGATCTGAGACATAGATTCCTCACCAGATACATATAGAACCTTTGTTTCGCCTTTAACTAGGTTGCGGCACATTTCGAGAAGCAAAGTCGATTTACCTATTCCCGGATCACCACCAACCAGCACAAGGGACCCCTTAACTATTCCGCCACCTAGTACTCTATCCAGTTCTGATATATCCGTTGAGATTCTTGACTCTTCTGAAGATGAAACATTCTTTATACTTGTCGCTTTAGGTCTGTCTGAAGTAGAAACAAGTTTATTAGTCCTTGTCTTCGTAACCTTCTCTTCTACAAATGAATTCCAAGCCTTACAAGATGGACATTGACCCAGCCATTTGCTGAATTCATTTCCGCATTCCTTGCAATAAAATATCTGTTTATCCTTTGCCATTTCCCCTCCTGTCAGTAAAGATTAAAAGGACGGTTCAAAGAACCGTCCCACTTATCCCATAACACTATTATTATTTAGTTCTTCTCTATAACTACACCAACCTGATCATTTTCCTCAAGCTCTACACTGATGCTGAGCTTTCCACCCAGGTTAGTTTTCATCTTTCCAACATATACGTCATCTACATGAACCTTATATTCTGTTTCAGGCTCAAGTTCAAGTGTTACCTGTGCATCGCTTTCACCCTCAACACTGAACATAACCTTTGAATCATTTGCTCTAAATTCATGAACTACAGTTCCTGGAACTGACTCATATACGAACATCCCATTTCTTTCAAGCTTTGTAATCTCGTTAAAAGTTTTGATCTTGTAGCTGTCGCCATTATATTCAAATCCATCCTTCTTTGTCTTGGTTGGAAGTTCATAATTTCCGAAGCTTATAGAGCCATTTTCCTCTTCACGGATAAGTTCATCTATTACTGCCATTTATTAATACCTCCTGATAATATCGCTAGTAATGTAACCTCTTTTATGATAACAAATATTAGTTCTAATTACCACATATATTTATATACTTTTTTGTCATTTTACATTAAATACAACAGCGTCATTTTCGACCGTTATACTTACAGTAGAGCCCATCTTAATCTCTCCACTAAGAAGCTTTTCAGCCATCTCATCTTCGATATATTGCTGCACTGCTCTTCTAAGCGGACGCGCACCAAACTTCTTATCATAGCCCTTTTCAAAGATGAATTTTTTCAGCTTAGCACCGTAGGTAATCTTAATATCGGCATTTTCCTTAACACGGTCCTTCAGTTCTTTCAGCATAAGTCCAGCTATACTTAGAACCTCCTCGTCTCCTAGCGCCTTGAACACGATAATGTCATCGAGACGATTAATGAACTCAGGTTTGAACAGAGTCTTAACCTCATCCATTATCATATTCTTCATATCCTCGTGAGCTCTGTTCTCATCATTATCTGTAACAAATCCGATAGACTTTGGATCTATTATCTTGTTAGCTCCAAGATTAGAGGTCATGATTATGATCGTATTCTTGAAGTCAACCTTGCGTCCCTGAGCATCTGTTATACATCCATCATCCAGTACCTGAAGGAGCACATTAAATACATCCGGATGAGCCTTTTCAACCTCATCAAAAAGGACAACGCTATATGGATTACGTCTTATCTGTTCAGATACCTGACCACCCTCATCGTAGCCTACATATCCTGGAGGAGAACCTATCATTCTAGATACATTATGCTTCTCCATATATTCTGACATATCCACTCTGATAAGACTCTTCTCATCTCCAAACAGAACCTCAGCAAGAGCCTTTGAAAGCTCAGTCTTACCCACACCTGTAGGTCCAAGGAAGAGAAATGCCCCAATCGGTCTATCTGGCGATCTAAGTCCAGCCCTACTTCTTCTGATAGCGCTTGCCACTGCACTGACAGCTTCCTGCTGACCAACTATTCTCTCATGCAGCTTATCCTCCAGTTGAAGGAGTCTAGTCTGCTCAGATTCACTTAGTTTAGTAACAGGAATCTTCGTCCAGGTTGATACAACCTGAGCAACGTCCTCCTCTGTAACTTCTATTAACGTATCAGCTTCAAGCTTTTTATCTTCCTGTTTCTGGAGATACCTATCTCTTTTCTTTCTAAGCTTAGAAGCTGTATTTATATCGCCTGCTCTAAGAGCATCCTCTATATCTTCAGTTAATTCATCAAGTACAGATTCCTTACCGGAATATATAAAATCCTTAGGAACCTTTCCAAGCCTCACTCTCGCACAAGCCTCATCCAAGATATCAATAGCCTTATCAGGAAGGAATCTGTCATTTATATATCTGACAGACAGAGTCACTGCATACTGTATAGTTTCATCAGATATAACAACACCGTGAAACTCTTCATATCTATGCTTTAAGCCCTCCAGTATCTCTATTGTTTCAGCCGCTGTAGGCTCTTCCACCTTTACAGGTTGGAACCTTCTCTCGAGAGCCGCATCCTTCTCTATATACTTTCTATATTCTTCGAGCGTAGTCGCACCAAGTACATGTATATCGCCTCTAGAAAGCGCAGGTTTAAAGATATTTGCCGCATCATGTGTACCTTCGGCACCACCTGCTCCAACGAGGGAATGAAGCTCATCTATAAAGAGAATAATACTAGGATCCGCCTTGACTTCGTCTATTGCATTCTTGACTCTCTCTTCGAAATCACCTCGATATCTGGTACCTGCTAGCATACCTGCTAAATCAAGACTCATTATTCTCTTGCCTTCGAGACTCTCAGGAACATCTCCTCTAGCTATCAGCTGAGCTATACCTTCAACTATCGCCGTCTTACCAACACCTGGCTCTCCCACGAGGCAGGCATTATTCTTGCTACGTCTTCCAAGTATCTGCATAACTCTGACTATCTCATCATATCTTCCAATAACAGGATCAAGCTTTCCGAGTTTTGCCTCCTGAGTCATATCTCTAGAATACTTCTCAAGAACTGACTTCTTCTTAGTAGTCTTCTTCGCTGGACCTGCTTCATGAATATGATCCTTAATATAAGCCTTGCTATCCTCAACCGACAGTCCTGATGCAAGGAGCATTTCTTGACATACAGAATATGGATTTAATTTTTTGCTCTTAAAAAGAGCATTCAGATCAGGATTTCGGTCTCGAACTATACTCATAACTATATGCTCAGTTCCGATTTCCTTAGCCCCGAGGCGCTTTGCATCCTCAGAGGCTCCTTCCAAAATGCCCTTAGTTCTATCGGTAAACTGACCGGTAGTGCCCAGATGCCCTATGGCATTGGATTCACTAGCCAGTCCATCTACTATATAATGAATTTCTTCGCCTCGTATTCCATTTTTGAGCATGACTCTATATGCCAGACCCTTATGTGTTGTATAAAGGGAAATAATTATATGTCTGACATCTACGTAATCATTATTC
>CACYQC010000006.1 GCA_902776395.1 uncultured Lachnospiraceae bacterium | reverse complement strand
TTCGGCACCAGATACTTCTGGGCGATCTTGAGTTTCTCTTCTTCGGTATAACCGCTGACCTCGATGACTTCCATTCTGTCCAGCAGCGGCCTTGGAATCGTTTCTGTCGTGTTGGCAGTCGTGATGAACATGACCTTGGAAAGATCGAACGGGACTTCCAGGAAGTGGTCCGTAAAGTCCTTGTTCTGTTCCGGATCCAAAACCTCCAACAGCGCGGACGCAGGGTCGCCCTTGTAATCAGCGCCGATCTTGTCGACCTCATCAAAGAGGAAGACCGGGTTCTTCGTGCCGCACTCCTTGATGGAGTTGATGATCCTGCCCGGGATCGCGCCGATGTATGTCCTTCTGTGTCCTCTGATCTCCGCTTCGTCGCGGACGCCGCCCAGAGACATTCTCACGAACTCCCTGCCGATGGATCTTGCCACCGACTTGGCGATAGAGGTCTTGCCTGTTCCCGGAGGACCTACGAGGCACAGGATCGGGCCTTTGAGGCTCTCGGACAGCCGGATGACTGCCAGATACTCCAGCACACGTTCCTTGACCTTGTCCAGTCCGTAGTGATCCTCGTTAAGGATGCGTTCTGCCTTGACCAGATCGATATTGTCCTCGCTCATGGTGTTCCACGGCAGTTCCAGAACGGTTTCAATATATGTTCTGCTAAAGGAAGATTCTAAACTTTCAAATGATGAGATAGTTGAGAAGATTAATAAGGCTGGAGAAGGTCTGGATTGCCAGATGGAGGTCAGCGCAGAGCTTATGGATATGTCGATGCTTTCGGGAAGCGGAGTGTCTATAATGATCAAGGGTCGTGATATGCAGACTCTTCAAAAGCTTGCTGGAGATGCTGCAGAAATTCTTGAAGGCGTCGATGGAATCGAGGAAGTAGATAATGGTCTGGATAATATGACTCAGACCTTTGTAATATCTGTTAATAAGGAAAAGGCTGCTGACTATGGTATGACGGTTGCTCAGGTATTTACAACAGTTGCTGGAGAGCTTGCCTCAACTCAGTCTACTACAGCGATCGAAACGGATATCAAAGATTACGATGTTTTCGTTAAAACAGATAAACAGGCAACAGTAACCATAGATGATCTTAAGAAGCTGAAGTTTGAATATACTGATAGAGAGACAAATGAAACTAAAGAGATTCCTCTTTCGAGAATAGTGACCTTCTCAGAACAGGAAGAACTATCTACTATACTTAGGGATAATCAGAATAGATATATAAATGTTTCTGGAACATTAGACGGAACGAGAAATGTTGGTATCGTGGGAAACGAAGTTCAGAGAAAGATAAATGATATGGCTGTTCCTGAAGGATATTCAGTAGATCTTCAGGGTGAAAATGAGACCATAAATGATGCCATGCGTCAGGTGCTTCTCATGATGCTTCTTGCGGTTATACTGATTTATCTTATCATGGTAGCTCAGTTCCAGAGCCTTAAGTCACCATTCATTATCATGTTTACTATACCACTGGCATTTACAGGAGGCTTCTTTGCACTGTTCTTCTGTGGTAAGGCTGTATCGGTTATAGCTATGATCGGTTTCGTTATGCTGGCGGGTATAATAGTTAATAATGGTATAGTGCTTGTAGACTACGTTAATCAGCTAAGACGTGAAGGAATGAGTAAGAAAGAGGCTATAGTAACTTCCGCTAAGACTCGTCTACGTCCGGTTCTGATGACCGCGCTCACAACCATCATATCGATGTCTACTATGGCAATTGGTATGGGAAAGGGCGTTGAAATGTCACAGCCGATGGCTATCGTAGTTGTTGGAGGACTTGTATACGGAACTATACTTACACTTGTTCTTGTACCTTGCCTCTACGATGCATTCAATAAAGAAAAAGATATGAGAGAAGAAGAACTGTAGTAATTAGAAATATGAGTATATGGGGACGGTTCTGTTTTACTCATTTTTATTGGTGGATAAAAATGAGTAAAACAGAACCGTCCCCATATACTCATTATATTAGTTTTTTGGAAGTGGGAAAACGCGGTAAGTGTTTTCCATATATTCTTTATATTCGTCTTCGAATCTATTTAAGAGCAATGGCTCTTCAGTTTTCTGAACAAGTACAGTAAGGAATAACCAATACAGAATAGGTAGCGCATACATGAAAGCATTACCTGATATAAACAGTGCACCGGTACAAGCAAACAGGACACCTGCGTACATAGGATTTCTTGTCTTGCTGTAGATGCCAGTTGTTACTAACTTGCCCATCTGAGCATTAGTTAAAATGTCAGAATCATTTATAGCATTTACTATTAGTATTAGTGCAGCAGCAAGAAGTAATGCTCCGAAGCCAACGTAAATGTATCTAAATATCTGATTTGATGGAATACCACTTGTGATCGGTCGTATATGTCCCAGTACTATTGCGGCGATGGTTATAACAGTTGTAATAGGAACAAAGAGAAATCCTTTTCCATATTTTGGCATAGGGCTTCTTGCTATGACCGCTGTCTGAGTGAGCCCTTCCTCTAAATCATCGGCCAAATCATCTGCGAGACCGTCCTCTGATGAACTGGTGTCAGAACCATTTTCTGAAGAACTTGTTTCAATCTGTGAATCAGCTTTACTGGTAGAGTCTGTAGTCTCAGTAGTCTCAGTAGCAGCTTCTCCGGCTTCGTCCTTTTTATCGTCGAGCTTTCCATATGTTCCTTTTATTTCATTCAGAAGAGCTTCCTTTTCTTCCTGCAGCCTTTTAGCTGCCTCGTCTATAGCATCTTTTTCCTGTTCATTTTTTGCCATGTTTTTACCTCACAAAAATAAAATAAACATCTAGCGAATTAACTAAATAAAATACGTGTAATAGTATAACACCCGCACTTTATAAACGCAATTCAACTTGTGGAAATTGTATGTGAAGTGTGGTAGAATGACTATATTGTTTTTGCAACATTTAAGGGACGAAAGAAGCATAGTATTATGTCATATTTGGCACTGTATAGAAAGTTCCGTCCGGACAGCTTTGATGAGGTCAAAGGACAGGAACATGTAGTAACAACTTTAAAGAATCAAATAGCACATAACAGAGTAGGACATGCATATCTGCTTTGCGGTACAAGAGGTACAGGTAAAACTACTATAGCAAAGCTGATAGCAAAAACTATGAATTGTGAGAATCCTACTGAAAATGGTCCATGTGGAGTATGCGAGAGCTGCAAGGCGATAGCTGACGGCAGCTCTCTTAATGTTGTCGAAATAGATGCTGCAACTCATAATGGAGTTGATAATATCAGACAGATAAATGAGGCTGTTCAGTATGCACCAGCACAGGGTAAGTATCTCGTATATATAATTGACGAGGCTCATCAGTTGTCAAAGGGTGCATATAATGCTCTTCTAAAAACGCTGGAGGAACCACCAGAATATGTAATGTTCATTCTGGCGACAACAGATGATTCGTCACTTCCGGTTACTCTTAGATCTAGATGTCAAAGATTTGATTTTCATAGAATATCCATAGAGACTATCGCGGATAGAATGGAAGAGATTCTCGCTAGAGAAGGAGAAAGTGCTACTAGAGATGCACTCATGTATATAGCGAGACTCGCGGATGGATCCATGCGTGACGCACTTTCTATTCTGGATGAATGTTTATCTGTTAATATAGGACAGGAGCTAAACCGAGAGAGCGTTCTGAAGATAGTCGGAGCCGTTGCGGTCGATGTATATATCCGTATGTTTAGGGCTATCGTAAATAAAAATGCAGAAGAGGCCCTTGATATAATCAATGAGACTATCTGGGATGGTAAAGATCTTACAAAGTTCGCGGATGATCTAGCGTGGTTTGTTAGAAATATGCTCTTCCTTAAGATTTCTCCGGGAATAAAAGATGAACTAGATATGACATCAGAAAATGCAGAAGAGCTGCAGGCAATGGCGGAAAACTATTCACTAGAAGAACTAGCTGGATATCTAAATTCACTCCAGCTTCTATGCTCTGAGATTAGAAAATCCTCTGTCAAGAGAATCACTCTTGAAATGACTATAATAAAAATGATGTATCCTAGTACGGCAACCACACCAACAAGTGGAAGCGTAGATGCACAGGTAGCACCCCTTCAGGATTCAGATAAAGCAGCTGGAGAGTCTACAAGATCTGAAATGGCATCCTCCGGTACAGGCGATAATAGACCGGCTGGTCTTACAGATAGAGAAGTGGAAGCTTTGGTTGATGCGAAGGTGGATCGCGAGCTGGAACGCCGGATAGGCGAGGCGCTTAGAACTATAAAACTTCTGGATCAGGATTTCGCAAGTGTAGGTACTGCACAGCAATATGATGATAGTCAGCAAAGTGATATAGTTGTTGAAAATATCAAGAACGATTTCCCTGAGGCTGTTCAAGCGGATATACTGAAGCTTGCTCAAGACTGGAAGGGCATAGTGGAAAAACTCAATCCAATCCATAGGAGATATGCTCGTGCGGTAGATGTAGAACCATCAACCGATTACGATGTAAATGGACCAGCTAGATTAAATGTTATACTTTATGATGCAAATAAAGGTAAAATAACAAATACTTATTTTGAGAACGAAAAGAATAGAGAATTTTTAGCGGAAGCTATATCAGAGATAATCAAGAAAAAAGTAGAGCTTGGTGTAATAGTTAGAAAAGGCGTGAGAAGTGAACTTGATAAGACCTCCCGCGCTATAAATAGAATTAAATTTAACGTAACAGTTATGGAAAGTGAGGAAGAAAGAAATGGCTAAGAGAGGCGGATATCCAGGAGGCATGATGCCAGGAAATATGAATAACCTGATGAAGCAGGCTCAGAGAATGCAGAAGCAGATGGAGGAAACTCAGGCTGAGCTTGAAGCTAAGGAATATGAAACATCAGCCGGTGGTGGAGTTGTAAAGGTTAAGATCAACGGCCAGAAGGAAATAACTGAAATGTTTATTGATAAAGAAGTTGTTGATCCTGATGACGTAGAGATGCTTCAGGACCTTATCATGGCTGCAGTAAATGAAGCTATCAGAATGCAGGCGGATGATGAGAAAGAACAGCTAGGTAAGATTACTGGCGGCATGGGTGGAGGCCTCGGAGGTCTATTCTAATGAACTTATATGGTGAAGAAGTAAGCCGACTTATAGAAGAGCTGGGAAGACTACCTGGAATAGGTGCGAAGAGTGCTCAGAGACTAGCCTTTCATATAATCGGCATGCCAGACGATAGAGCAATGGCTCTGTCAGACGCAATAGTAAATGCAAAACACAAGATAAGATATTGTAAGGAATGCTACACTATCACTGATAGCGAAGTGTGCCCTATATGTTCGGCTCCTGGAAGAGATCATAAGGTCATAATGGTAGTAGAATCACCAAGAGATATGGCCGCCTATGAGAAAACAGGAAGCTATGAAGGTGTTTATCATGTTCTACATGGGGTTATCAATCCTAGTCAAGGAATAGGTCCTCAGGAAATCAAACTGAAGGAACTTATGGTTAGACTTAGGGGCGATGTTGATGAACTGATAATCGCGACTAATTCAAGTGTTGAAGGAGAAGCTACAGCGATGTATATCTCCAAGCTTGTAAAACCAGCGGGTATCAAGGTTACAAGAATAGCCAGTGGTGTACCTGTTGGAGGCGACCTTGAGGTGACGGACGCAGTTACTCTTGCAAGAGCACTGGAAGGTAGAATTGAACTATGATTTTATTCTGAGCGTAGCGAAGAATTCTAAATAGCCAAAGGAGGGGTAATTAATGAAGAAGATAGGAATTTTAACAAGTGGTGGCGATTGCCAGGCACTGAATCCAACAATGAGAGGTGTAGTAAAGGGACTGGAAAACCTTTTGGGAGATGTTGAAATCTACGGTTTCCTGGAAGGTTACAAGGGTCTCATATATGGCAATTATAAGAAGATGAAGCCTATGGAATTCTCTGGACTTCTTGCAAAGGGCGGTACTGTGCTAGGTACATCTAGAGTTCCTTTCAAGTATCTGGATACTCCAACAGAGGATGGAGTAGAGAAGGTTCCTGCCATGGTTAAGACTTATAAGAAGCTGGATCTGGATTGTCTATATGTTCTCGGAGGAAATGGTTCTCAGAAGACAGCTTACAGACTGTTCCAGGAGGGGCTAAATGTTATAGGTCTTCCAAAGACTATAGATAATGATATATATGGAACAGATGTTACATTTGGATTCCAGAGTGCTATAGATGTTGCGACTCATGCAATTGACTGTATCTATACAACTGCAGAGTCTCACAACAGAGTTTTCGTTATAGAAACAATGGGTCATAAGGTTGGATGGATAACTCTTTACGCAGGAGTAGCTGGTGGAGCTGATGTTATTCTTCTTCCAGAGATACCATATGATATGAAGAAGGTTTACAAGACCATCGAGAAGAGACAGAAGATGGGCAAGAAGTTCGCAATAATAGTTGTTGCAGAAGGTGCCATTTCTAAGGAACTGGCAAAGCTTCCTAAGAAGGAAAGAAAGCAGAAGATAGCTGAACGCCCATATCCATCAATTGCGTACGAAATAGCAAAGGATATTCAGGAGAAGTATCCTACCTCAGAAGTTAGAGTTGCTCTTCCTGGTCATACACAGAGAGGTGGAAATCCTGATGCGTATGATAGAGTACTTTCTAGCCGTTTCGGTGCAAAGGGTGCTGAGCTCTTCAAGGCTAAGGATTTTGGAAAGCTTGTAGTATTTAGAAATAATGAAGTTACAGCTATTCCTATGGAGGAGTCAGCGGGTAAACTGAAGTATGTTGATCCAGATAATCAGCTGATCCAGGAAGCTAAGACTCTTGGTATATCCTTCGGAGACTAGAAATTAAACAGGTAAGAAAATGATAAAGCGTGTACTTTTTGGGTCGTTCCTATTTATACTTATATTTATAGGAGCGGCTCTCTCCTTTAACTTCATACAGAATAGAAATCGTGATACCAGACCAGTAGAGGGCTACAATCCAACAATGGGAAAGGCTTATATACTCTGCGATGGTCAGCAGATAAATGGTATGCAGGGATATAAATATTCTATTAATACGAGTCTTTACAGGGATAGTATATTTACTGTTGACTCTGAGAAGAATGTAAATATTCTACTGCCGGATTCTATAGATAACGGAGCTGATATTAAATATGAGCTCCGTAGTTTTGATGGCGTTAATCTAGTAGAGGACGGCGATTTTAGATTTGTATCTACTGACGAGGGGATGACACAGTACACAGCAAGTCTCAGAATGGATATGACAGTAGGTACAGAATATAGCTTTGTAATCAAGGTCGAGAAGTCCAGAGATGATGTTATAAGATACTACACTCGTGTGGTAAGACTGGAGTCTTCCAGACTAGGAGATTTTGTTACATATGCTAAGAACTTTAGTGATGCTGTATTTGCTGGAAATACTGAATATCAGTCTATGGCATCTATGACAGATGCTATAGAGGAAGAAGAAGCAGGGCTTCCTATGGCTACCAGCACGGATGCAATGGCGGGTGTAAGAGTACCAGATATCACAAATGTTTTCGGTAGTGCTGATGCACTTAGTTCTATGTACAATGCTGAAAAGGCGGATGATGTTACATCAGATGGTAATCCAGGATATGTAACTCTCAACTCTTCCTATGAGGATGTCATTTATGATGGTATGAAGATACAAAGAATAAGTGACCCGATTCCAAAGGTAAGAGAAATAACTCCAGATAGTGTAGTTATGGAACTTATATACAAGGTTATTACTGAGACGGATAATGGGGCTGATACCTTTGCTATATCAGAGTATTTTACAATGGATTATAACAACGGTGCAGCCAAAATTGAGGTTACGGATTACCGTAGAAGAATGGATCAGGACTTTACTGGTGAAGGCTTTGATGTGGTATCTAATAGTGTAAGTCTTGGTATAACTTCTGATAGAAATCCTCAGTTTATGGCGAGTGAGGATTCCAAGATAGTATCCTTTGTGGCTGATAATAGTATCTGGGTTTATAACAACAAGTCGGGAACCTACTCAAATGTCTATGGTACTTCTTCAGAAGAGGCGCTCGAGGAAAGAATTCCTCAGGAAGGTTATGACATTAGACTCTTATGCCTTAAGGATGAAGTAATCGACTTCGTTATTTTCGGTAGAATAAATGAGGGACCTAGAGAAGGTCAAAATGGTATAGCTCTCTTCGAATATAGTGTTCAGGATGCAAATCTTAAGGAACTGGCATTTATCAGAAGTGATCTGAACCTTGATGCTATGGAACTATCCGTGGGACGTTTCTGTTATTTTGATAAGAAGAATAGACATTTCTATACTCTAGTAGGCGACAATCTATTGGATGTTGATATATTCTCTGGACAGAAAGAAACTATGGTTTCAGATATCCCTGCAAGTCAGTTTATGATATCAGAAGATATGAATATAATCGCTTATCCGGACAAGGCGGATCAGACAGATGTTCAGTGTATATATGTAGTCAATTTTGATAATGGAAAGAAGATAGAGAAGAAGGAATCGGGTCACAAGATGGCTCCGCTAGGCTTCGTGGGGGAGGATTTCCTTTACGGTGTATCTGAACCAGAATACGTCAGCAGAGATGCAGATGGAACACCTAGATTCCTGTTTGATAAGCTATATATCATTCGTAATGATGGAAGTATAGTTAAGAAGTATGAAGTAGAAAATGTACTAGTATCAGGTATCACATTTGAAGAGAATACTATTTACCTGAAGAGAATAGCGGTTGATCCAGAGGCTGGTACGGCGGCAGCTGCTTCAGATGATTATATATCCTACAAGCCTCAGGCTGAGGTGGGAGGAATCAGAGTACGTGTCATTAAAAACGAAAAGGATAATGACGAAGTACAACTCAAATTCCCTGATAATGTATTCCTTAACAGAAGTAATGAAGAACTCTTTACTAAGGTGTCCTTTAATTCAAATGCTGTTGAGCTGAGGGACGAGGAGTCACAGATAGATCAAAATGCAATTTACATATATTCTCCACTAGGAATAAGTGGTTCTTCCTATAGTGTTGGAAAGGCTATAGGTCAGGTTTATGAGGATGGAGGATTTGTAGTAGATTCGAGCGGAGCTACTCTTTATCGCGAGAAGGCCTCCAGACCATATTTGACAGTTGCTGGAACCTTTGAATATAAAGCAGTGGATAATCCTGATGATTCTTTTGCAGCTTGTAATTATATGTGTACCCTTGCGGCTAAGCTTCCTGCAAACTATGACGAAGTAAGAAATAGTGCTGGCTGGGAAGATAGTTTCCTAAAATATGGAAATGACTATAAGGGTATAAATATTTCTGGGGTTAAACTAGATACAGCTATTGGATATCTAAGTGATGGCTATCCATTTGCAGCGAAGATAGATGATAGATATGTATTAGTTGTCAGCTACAATGATGACTTTATCAGATACTACGATCCTGTAGAGGATGAAGAGGTTAGAATTCAGAGGTATTCCTTCCAGCTTAAGTGCGAAGATAAAGGAAATGAGTTCTATACCTTCTATAGATAAAATATTAATCAAAAAATAATATTTTTTAGACAACGTAAAAGGGAGCTGTTTGGCGACAGCTCCCTAGTATGAAAAATGTGGGGGAAGGTATAGAATCCTTCATTTGGAACAATTACAATATATCAATCTTTTATGTACTTAATTAGTACATATTGTGAAGAAAATGTGAATTCTTATTATCTAAACGGAATATTTAGTGGTTATGTAAATCAAATCCGTCAAAATTAGGTACTTAGTATAGAAGTTGGCATACTTCTGTCCCAAGTCTTATCAGAAAATACCATGTCCATATTTGTCACAATCGACATATCCAGCTCACCCTTAATTACCATATCACGCATAATTGAAATAGCTTTATCGTGAGAGAAACCTTCCTTGTAAGTACGTTTCTCAGTAAGCGCTTGATATATATCACAACAGGTCATGAGTCTCTCTTCCATAGTGAGTTCCTCTTCCTTAAGCTTGAAAGGATAACCTGTACCATTTAACTTCTCATGGTGGTGTGAGGCCCATATTGTAATATCGTTCATGTTCTTGATATTCTTCAATATTTCATATGTGTAATAAGCATGCTGCTTCATTACTTCATACTCAGCATCATCCAGTCTGTCAGGCTTCTGAAGGATTGTGTTCGGAATCATCAGCTTACCAACATCGTGAAGCGCTCCTGCTAAGTAGAACTTTGTAGCTTTCTCGACTGGGAACTTATAGTGCTCAGCCATCTTCTTACAATTTATAGCAACACCAACTGAATGTTTACAGGAAAAATGTGACTTGGAATCTATTATCATAGCAATCAGATATGCTAGATGATATACCTCGTGAGGAGAGTATTCATCATTAAAATGCTTTGTTGATTTTCTAAGGAAATTATCTACATTCGAAAATGTAAGATTGTTCATATGCTTTGACTTGAAAGATTTACAGAAAGCATCAACAATCTCCCTTGAGAATAATGTGCCGGCATTAGACTTAACATAGTAAATAATGGCGCCATAGGTATCCTTATTAGTAGGATTAAAAAGATCAAAATTATTATCTATACAATCGGCTAGATGGATTATCTGTGCCTTGATAGGGGTTCTATCATAGGTTCTTCCCTGAGGACCTGATCCATCAGCATTCTCATGATGCAACAGGATTACATCTCTATTATTTGTTCTAAAAGGCACATATTTGGAATTGGTTTCTCCGAGAATACATCTTCTTATATTAAAGTAACTCTGAGTGTACCCTTGTCCATTGTTGTACTTTTTATATTCATTTTCTTCTTGATTAACCTGTGTGAGAGCGTTGTCATGAAGTATAGAAAAAGCGGCTAGGTCAGTAAGCTCATTAGGGGTTAGGCCCATGGCTTTGCCTAGCATAATAGAAAGGGCAGCTATTCTTTTACAGTGCCCATTACGTGTTCCAAGAAGCTCCTGCTCAACAGAGTCAAGACCTGTGGAAACAGAGTATAGAATTTCATTAAGATCTATCTTCAACTTGTATGTAACCTCTTTATGTTTTTCATCTCTCAACTTATAATAATACAGTATAAATTTGATACTTGCAATTAAAAAAATATGTAGTATCATTATGTTAGCACTCAATGAGTCGAAGTGCTAACAAACGATTTGATATTAAGGAGATTTAGATGATTACAATACCTATTTATGATACTATTCTTCTCCCTGAAGTTACATTTTATTTCAAAAAAGAAGTTATTGATGGATGGAATATTAATGATTTTGAAAATGGTTCAATCATAGCATTTGCCATGCTTAAAGAGGACATAGATATTAGAACAGTGACTATGGAGGATATCTTTCCTGTAGGCGTTTCTGCAAGAGTTGAATCTGTGGATTCAGAGGGAAATGTAAAGGTCAGAACTATTGAGAGAGTCAAGTTCATTTCGCTCACTAGAGATCATGATGGAACTACTGAATCAGAGATAGTTGGACTGCCTGAGATAAAGGATATGGACGAGGAAGAGAAGAATGAACGTTTTGAGAGACTTCGTTCTAAATTCCTGAAGTTCGTTCAGAACTATCAGTGGGGACTCTGGGCTAGAGGCTTCATACTTCAGTGGAAAAATATAAATGAACTGGCCTGCTCGATGACGGGATATTTCAGCATTACTTGGGAAGAAAAGTTTGCCATAGTGGAAACTGATAGTGAAGCTGAGAGATTTGATCTGATAGAGCATAGCTCTTATGAGTTTATGGAAATGGCAGATGTTGCGGAAGGCGCAGAGCTGGAGCAGCAGGCTAGAAACGAAAGCATTTATCGAGAGGATGCTATAAAGAAACAGATAGAAATACTTCAGCGTGAGCTGGATGAAATGCATCCTGAGAATATATCTGATGTCAGAAGATTCGAGAAGGAAATATCTGAATCTGGAATGAATGAGACTGCCGAGAAGGAAGCTCGCAAGGTGCTTAATCGTATGAAGCAGGAAGGACAGGATGGACATGAGTATGGAATGCTCTATGACTATCTAGATTTCGTTACCAGTTTATCTTGGAAGCCGGAAGAATTTAAACCTATAGATCTTGAGTATGCAGAAGAGGTTCTCGATAAGGATCACTATGGACTGAAGAAGGTAAAGGAGAGAATCATTCAGCAGCTTGCTGTTATGGCGCTCAATAAGAAACAGTCAGGCTCAATACTTCTGTTTGTTGGTCCTCCAGGAACAGGAAAAACAAGTATTGGTCAGAGTATTGCCAAGGCGCTTGGAAGAGAGTATGTAAGAATATCTCTTGGTGGTGTCAGGGACGAAGCTGAGATAAGAGGACACAGAAGAACATATATTGGTGCGATGCCAGGTAGAATAATGGAAGGCATGAAGCGTAGTGGAGCTTCTAATCCTGTCATGGTTCTAGATGAGGTGGACAAGCTGGTTCGTGATTATGGCGGCGATCCATCATCGGCACTTCTGGAGGTGCTTGATCCAGAGCAGAATTTCAGCTTTACAGATCATTACATGAATGTTCCATATGATCTGTCAAATGTACTCTTTGTATGTACAGCAAACTCAACAGATACTATTCCTGAACCCCTGCTTAATCGTATGGAGATTATAGAGTTCCCAGGATATACTGCTACAGAGAAGTTCCACATAGCTAGAAAACATCTCATACCAAAGGCTATGAAACAGACTGGAATAAAACGTAAGGATATAAATATAACAGATGCTGCAGTACGTAAGCTAATATCTGACTACACCATGGAATCTGGTGTAAGAGGTCTCAAGAAGCAGGTGGAAACTTTGATGAGATATGCGGCAGTCAGAATGGTTAAGGGCGAAGGCGAGAAGCTGTCGGTTAAGCCAGCAAACCTAAGAGAATACATAGGTCATAGAGGTGTATCGCACGATATCATAGATAAAAAAGCTGTACCGGGTGTTGTAACTGGACTTGCTTGGACCATGGCAGGCGGCGAGATATTATTTATAGAAACCAAGACAGTTCATGGAAATGGAAAGACCATAATTACAGGACAGCTGGGCGATGTCATGAAGGAGTCTGTAGAAATTGCGATAAGTCTTGTCAAGGATATGTATCCAGAAGAGACTAAGATTCTGGCGGAAAGAGACTTGCATATACACGTGCCTGAGGGAGCGGTTCCAAAGGACGGACCTTCTGCTGGTATTACTTTAGTTACTGCCCTTACATCTCTTGTGACAGGAAAACCGGTAGCTCCAAATATAGCTATGACGGGAGAAATATCCCTTCGTGGAAATGTCATGCCTATAGGTGGGCTTCCAGAAAAACTCATGGCTGCAGTAAGAGCAGGAGTAAAGACTGTATTTATTCCAGAAAAAAATGTAGAGGATTTGGAAGATGTTGCGGAAGAGGTTAAGAAAGAACTAAACATAGTTCCAGTTAAAAAGATAAAGGATGTTATAAGTCAGGTTCTGTAGTATACTAGTGTCGTAACTAGAGATTAGTACTTAATTTTGGAGAATTAAAATGGCTCGTGAGAAAAAATTATCATTTACCTATAATGCACCGGTGACACTTACATTTGCTCTTATTTCAATACTTGTGCTTGTAGCAAGCTGGATAACACATGGAAAGAGTACCAGACTCTTCTTTGAGGTTTACAGGAGCAAAATATCCGTTGCATGGTTTGTAAGACTTTTCGGTCACGTCTTGGGACATTCATCCCTTGCCCACTATGCAGGAAATATGACGCTATTCCTTCTGCTAGGACCTGTGCTTGAAGAAAAGTATGGAGGGCTTACTCTTGTAGAGGCATTTGGACTGGTGGCGGTTATTTCGGGACTGATAAATATAATATTTTTCCCAGGAACGGCACTGCTTGGTGCGAGTGGACTAGTTTTCATGATGATCATTCTTGTTTCTGCGTCTGATTTGAGGCGAGGAGAGATTCCAATAACAATGATTTTGGTTATCATCATATACATGGGATCAGAGCTTTGGGAGATGATTACAGTTAGGGATAATATATCTCAGTTGACACACATTATCGGAGGACTTTGTGGCGCGATTTTTGGGCTGGTTCTGAATTCTACGAAAAGCCGATAAATGAATAGAAAATGTAATAAAAAAGGACTCACAAAGGCGTGGTTATAAGTAATATATACTTGTAACTGCGTCTTATTTGTTTTATACTTAAGAGATGTTTGGAAGGCAAAAAATCGAATGCGATTTTCTAGTTTTCCGAGAAAGAGGTTGAAAGGAGAAAAAGGTTTTGGACAAAGGAAAAAGAACCAGATTTCTTGTAGTAACTGCTATAGTTCTGGTACTGCTCCTGGTCAGTATTTTCATTACATATAAGGGAGGCGGAAATCACGAATCTATAAAGACCGTGATGAGAGATGCTGTTATCCATGAAGAGAACAAAATGAACTTCTTCGGACTTACAGTTAATCCTTCGCTTATAGCGGGTTACCTAGTCTCAGCAATTCTTTTATTTATTGCATTAATGATTAGAATCTTCGCTATACCTCGTTTCAAAACAGTTCCTGGTAAGTTCCAGATAGTTATTGAGACCTGGGTAGGATATTTTGATAATCTGGCTAAAACGAACAGTCCACATTTGAATGGTGCTCTTGGTGCATACATTTTTGCGGCAGGATCATATATCTTCGTGGGAACTATATTTGAGCTTTTTGGTGTACAGTGGATGACAACTGCTGGTAATCCAATGGCGCTTCCGGCACCGCTCTGTGACATAAATGGAGCGATAGCTATGGGTGTATTCTCATATGGCTTTATCATGTCAGGTGGTATCAGGAAGAATAAATTAAAGGGAATCGGACTTACTCTGAAGGAGTTTTCACTTCCGATATCCATGAGTTTCCGTCTATTCTGTGCACTCCTATCTGGAGCACTTGTTACGGAGCTTGTTTATTACACTATTATGCTCAGTTTTGTGCTTCCAGTATTAGTAGGTGTTCTCTTTACACTGATACATGCAGTGGTACAGGCTTACGTTCTTACGATGCTGACATCGATATATTATGGTGAGGTGTCAGAGGTTCATAAGAAGGAACCAAAGAAAAAGAAAGAGAAGAAAACTGAAGTCGCAGTAGAAGCGTAGAAGTCAGATTAAAACATAGATATTATATATACGAAAAAGAGGTATAAAAATGAAACTAATGAAGAAAACATTGATAACACTTTTATTATTATTTGCAGCATTTGGAGTATTCTCAGCGGTTGCACCTGCATCAGTATCATATGCGGCAGAGGAAACTACAGCAACTGAGGAAACAGAAGAGGCAGAAGCAGCAGAAGCAGAAGATAACTCAACTGCAGGTAAGGCTATAGCAGCAGCTATCTCAATTGGTATTGCAGCTGGTCTTGGTACATTAGGTATGGGTCTTTGTGTTGGTAAGGCTGCTGAAGGAATCGCTCGTCAGCCAGAAGCTGAAGGTAAGATCAGAACAACAATGATCCTTGGTATCGTATTCATAGAGACAGCTGTTCTTTATGCACTGGTTGTATCGATACTGATTATATTCGTCCTATAACGAAGCAAAGGTAAAGATATTTTCGAATAAAGATTTGTTATACGAAAAAGAGAGGTAAGAAAATGCCATTAGGAATAGATATAACACAGATTTTACTTCATATGTTCAATGTAGTATTACTCTTTGGCGGTCTGTACGTTATCATATACGCTCCTGTTAAGAAGATAATGCAGGAAAGAGAGGATCATTACAAAGAACTTGATGAGCAGGCTCAGAGTGCACTTGCCGAAGCACAGCAGAAGAATGAAGAGGCTGAGGGAAGACTGAAGGAGCTCGAGGGTGAGATATCTCAGCAGAAGAGAAAGGCTTCCCTTGACATAGCTGCTATGAGATCAAATGCAGAGGCAGAAGCTAAAGAATCTGCTAACAAGATAATTGATAAGGCCAAGAAGGATGCCGAGAATCAAAAGCAGGCTATAATTGAGTCCGCTAAGAAGGATATTACTGAGATGGTAGAGGAAGCAACTCGTAAGGTTGTTCTATCAGGAAATACAAGTGAGGCATATGATATGTTTCTTAAGAATGCTGAAAGGAGCGGTAGTTAAGTGGCAGAAGAGAAAAAAACACGCGCCTTTCTATATGCCCTTTCGGAACCTGATGAATCTCAGAAAGCCAAGTTTGCCAGCTTTATAGCTGAAAGATATGGCGAAGGAATAGAGCTTGAGTGGAAGAAAGACGAGAGCTTAGGAACTGGCTTTAAGCTTGTTGTTGGTGAGGAAGTATATGACTGGACCAATACAGGAAGACTTCATCAGTTAGAGGAAATGCTTAGATCCCTTCGTGAGGAGAAGGTAAGCTCAGGAAATGAGCTCATATCTCTAATGAAGAGCAGTATAAATGATTGGGAGCCACATGTCGTTGCAGAAGAAGAGGGTCATGTAGAAACTGTCGGAGATGGTATAGTTTTCGTAGATGGACTTAAGTCTGCAATGTACGGAGAAATAGTCATTTTCGAATCTGGCGTAAGAGGAATGGTGCAGGAGTTAAGACCTGATGATATAGGTGTCATTCTCTTCGGTGATGACACAGATGTTACTGAGGGAAGCCGTGTAATGAGAACCGGCAAGACCGCGGGTATTCCTGTAGGTGATGAATTTTTAGGCCGTGTAGTTGATCCTCTAGGTAATCCAATAGATGGAGAAGGACCAATAGAGGCGGAAGGATATAGGGCAGTTGAAGAAGCTGCTCCTGGTATCATCGCAAGACAGTCCGTCGATACTCCTATGAACACAGGAATCTTGTCTATAGATTCCATGTTCCCAATAGGTAGAGGTCAGCGTGAGCTTATAATAGGTGATAGACAGACAGGTAAGACTGCTATCGCACTGGATACAATACTTAATCAAAAAGATAACGATGTAATATGTATATATGTTGCTATAGGACAGAAAGCAAGTAGTGTTGCCCAGCTAGTAGGAACACTTAAGAAACAGAATGCGATGGACTACACTATAGTAGTTGCAGCAAATGCATCTGAGACAGCACCTATTCAGTATATAGCACCATATTCGGGAACATCCCTTGCAGAGTATTTCATGTATAAGGGTAAGGATGTCCTTATCATATATGATGATCTGTCAAAGCATGCTATAGCGTATAGAGCTCTTTCGCTTCTTCTTGAAAGATCTCCAGGACGTGAGGCATACCCAGGAGATGTATTCTATCTTCACTCAAGACTTCTTGAGAGATCTGCACATCTTTCAGAGGAACTAGGAGGAGGAAGTATTACAGCTCTTCCAATAGTTGAGACACAGGCGGGTGATGTATCCGCTTATATTCCAACAAATATCATTTCCATTACAGATGGTCAGATATTCCTAGAAAGTGATTTATTCTTTGCGGGACAAAGACCAGCGGTAAATGTCGGCCTTTCGGTATCCCGTGTTGGTGGTGCTGCACAGACCAAGGCTATGAAGAAGGCTGCAGGTAGCCTCCGTCTAGACCTGGCACAGTATCGTGAGATGGAAATATTCACCCAGTTCTCCAGTGATCTGGATGAAACAACAAAGAAACAATTGCAATATGGACAGGGACTTATGTATCTGCTGAGACAGCCTCAGAATCATCCATTTAAGTTGCATGAACAGGTTATTATTCTTGTATCGGCAACTGCACATGTAATGCAGGAAATTCATCCTGACGATATAGCAGATTTCAGAACAAAGCTTCTGGCATATTTCCATGAGGAAGAGGATGCTCTCTGCAAGCAGATTGATTCTACTGGACAACTATCTGATGATGATAAGCAGATGATTATTGATGCAGCAAATAAATTCCGTGATTCATATATAAATAATAAATAATATAATTAATAAATATTATGCCAAATACTAAAGAGATAAAAAATAGAATAGGAAGTGTTCAGAATACTCAGAAGATCACTAATGCTATGTATCTCATTTCCTCTACAAAGATGAGGAAGGCTAAGGAAGAACTGGATAAGACCAGACCTTACTTCGAAATGCAGGAAAATGAGATTCGTCGTATCTTTCAGACTGAGATAGATATTATGAGCCGATATTTCTATCCTAAAACAGGACGAAAACCGGCAGAGACATATGCATATCTCGTGATTACTGCTGACAAGGGACTGGCTGGTGCATATAACCATAATGTTATTAAGCTCGCAGAACAGGAAATGGCGAAGCATAAGAAGGTTAAGTTATATGTAGTAGGTGACTACGGACGTCGTTACTTCAAGAAGAAGGATTATGGTATGGAACAGACATTTCTCTATACCGCACAGAATCCTACCTTTTCCAGGGCTAGAGAGATAAGCTCGATACTTCTTGAAGAATATGACAGCAAGCGTATTGATGAGATAAGAGTTATCTATAGTGATATGGAAAGTGAGTTTCTGACTACAGTTAAGATGATGAGACTTCTTCCTTTTGATCGAAAGGAATTTTGGACAAAAAAGGATGAGAGGGATCTGAAGGATGTTCATTATGAATTCTCTCCTTCCGTGGATGAAGTACTTAATCATGTTATTCCGGGATATGTAGCTGGATGTATATATGGTGCGTTGGTAGACAGCTTCTCTGCTGAACAGAATGCACGTATGACAGCCATGAATTCGGCTAATAAAAATGCAGAAGCACTTCTAGATGAACTAAGAATTGAGTATAACAGAGTTAGACAGGCGGCTATCACTCAAGAAATAACCGAGGTAGCTGCAGGAGCTCGTGCTCAGAAGAAAAAACGTATTAAAGAGGAGGCTTAAGGAGTCTTGGATACAGGAAAGATAATACAGATTTCAGGCCCAGTTGTGGATGTCCAGTTTGAAAAGGGACATTTACCAAAACTAAGAGATGCTCTTAAGGTTAAAGTAAATAAAAAGGAAATGACTATGGAAGTTGCTCAGATGCTGGGTGACGGAGTAGTTAGATGTATAGTTCTTGGATCAAGTGATGGACTTTCAAGAAATATGGAAGTTACACAGACTGGCGCGGGTATAAGCGTTCCGGTTGGTGATGTCACAATAGGACGTATGTTCAACGTACTTGGAGATCCTATAGATGGCGGAGAAGCTATATCAGAAACTCAGGAGAGATGGAACATCAATAGACCTGCTCCTAAGTTCGAAGAGCAAAATGTATCTGTCGAGATTCTTGAAACAGGTATTAAGGTAATCGACCTTCTAGAGCCATATGCAAAGGGTGGTAAGATTGGTCTGTTTGGTGGTGCCGGTGTAGGAAAGACAGTTCTTATTCAGGAGCTGATTCATAACGTAGCTATGGAACACGGTGGATATTCCATCTTCACAGGAGTTGGAGAGAGAAGCCGTGAAGGAAATGATCTCTGGAATGAAATGAAGGAGAGCGGCACTATAGATAAGACAGCGATGGTGTTCGGTCAGATGAACGAGTCACCAGGTGTACGTATGAGAGTTGCTCTTACAGGACTTACTATGGCTGAATACTTCAGAGATATTCAGCATAAGGATGTGCTTCTTTTTATAGATAATATATTCAGATTTGTACAGGCAGGTTCAGAGGTTTCTACACTTCTTGGACGTATGCCATCGGCGGTTGGTTATCAGCCAACCCTTGCACAGGAGATGGGAGCTCTTCAGGAGAGAATCACATCTACCTCAAGCGGATCTGTTACATCTGTACAGGCGGTTTATGTTCCTGCGGATGACCTTACAGACCCAGCTCCTGCAACAACATTTACTCATCTGGATGCTACTACAGTTCTTAGCCGTAGAATAGCTGAGCAGGGTATCTATCCAGCGGTTGATCCACTGGAATCAACTTCTCGAATCCTCGAGGCAGATGTAGTAGGTGAAGAACACTATAGAGTAGCGCGTGAGGTTCAGGAGTACCTACAGAAGTATAATGACCTTCAGGATATTATAGCTATTCTTGGTATGGATGAGTTGTCGGATAGAGATAAGGACATAGTTAGTAGAGCTCGTAAGATCCAGAGATTCCTGGCTCAGCCAATGTTCGTTGCTGAGAAGTTCACAGGTATGAATGGTGTATATGTTCCTATTAGTGAAACTATCAGAGGCTTTGCTGCTATCATATCAGGAGAGTATGATGATCTCCCTGAAGCTGCATTCTATAATGTTGGTACATTAGAGGATGCTATCAGAAAGGCTGAAACTTTATGAAAGCTTTCAAAGTAAGAATAATTGAAGCTGACAGTACATTCTATGATGGCGAAATGGTATCGCTTGTAGTTAATGGAGTGGATGGTCAGTATGGCGTTATGGCGGGACATCAGAATCTGGCTATTGCTATTGTTCCTGGAACGATCCATTTTGAGACGGAAGATGGAGAAGAGTTTGAGGCAGTTTTGTCAGATGGAATGATGAGAGTTGAGGATGGTGAAGTTCTTATACTTGTTGATTCCGCTGAATGGCCGGATGAGATAGATGCTGAAAGAGTAAAGGCTAAGGAGGCTGCGGCTAGAGAGGCTATGCTTCAGAAGAAGAGTGCCCGTGAGTATACTCTGGCAGAAGCAAGTCTAAAGAGAGCTGTTGCTCGTCTCAAGGTTAAGAGTGGTGGTGATCTATAATATGGTATCGGACATTTTGTCAAATGATGTATGGAAGAGGACTATTAGAAATATCCTCATACTTGGTCTATTCGGTGTTGTATATTATTTTGTAGCTAGATTTACAGACTTTGGAATTAAATGCTATGTATACGAGCTGACAGGACTCAAATGTCCTACCTGTGGCGCAACTAGAATGGCTATTGCTTTAAGTAAGCTAGATTTTAAAAGCGCTTTTAGGTATAATGGTTTTATACTTGTTTCACTGCCTTTTATCATAGGAGAGATAATGTATCTGTTCTACGTAAATGAGGCTAAGGTGAAAGTAAATAAGAAAAATGCAATCGTGATGTATGTTTGGGTAGGACTGCTAGTTATTTTTGGTATAGTCAGAAATATTATTGGTTTTTAATCAAAGATATTTCAGAATATATATGTAACTAATATTTAACCACAAAGGGGTTTATAAAGGAGGTAAGTATGGAGAGTATCAAGAAGTATATTGCAGAATTTATTGGTACATTTACACTTGTATTTATAGGATGTGGTACTGCCATGTTAGTAGGCTGTGATGCTGTGAATGGATGCGGTTATATTCTTACTGCATTTGCATTTGGTCTTGCTATTGTTGCATTAGCTTATGGCGTAGGCAACATTTCAGGAGGACATGTAAATCCAGCTGTGTCGCTAGGAGTTCTTATTAGCGGTGGAATGACAGTAGCTGATTTCTGTGGTTATGTAGTAGCTCAGGTTCTTGGAGCACTAGCTGGTTCAGGTTTACTGGCAGCTATCTTCGACATGGGCGGTGTAGAGGACAAGACAGGCGGTCTTGGAACTAACGGTTTAGGCGGTGTGAATGGAAGCGCTGGAGCGGGAGTTCTAGTTGAAATCGTTCTCACATTCCTATTCGTTATTCTTATACTGGGAGTTACTTCAAAGAATCAGAGTCATGGTTCCTTTGGAGGACTTATTATAGGACTTACTCTTGTTGCTATTCATATTATTGGTATTGGACTTACAGGTACTAGCGTTAATCCAGCTAGAAGCCTTGGACCTGCAATAGTAGCTGCTATTCAGGGGAATACTGAACCAATCGGAGTTGTTTGGGTATTTATAGTTGCCCCTCTTATTGGTGGAGCTTTGGCAGCATTTGTATATAAATTCCTTGAGAGTGCTAAAGCAAACGAGGAGTAATTAGATTTTTTGGAGGATATTATAAATGGACGAGAATCAGATCAACAATCCATATGCTGGAGACCCAACAGGACCATCATTTGGAAATGAACCACAGCCAAGCGTAGATCCATACGGACAGCCTTCGGATCCTTATGGACAACCAGCGCAGCCAAGTGCAGATCCATACGGACAGCCTTCGGATCCTTATGGACAGCCAGCGCAGCCTACACAACCAAGTGTAGACCCATATGGACAACCTTCGGATCCTTATGGACAGCCAGCACAGCCTACACAACCAAGTGTAGACCCATATGGACAACCTTCGGATCCATACGTACAGCCAGCGCAGCCTACACAACCAAGTGTAGACCCATATGGACAGCCTTCGGATCCATACGGACAGCCAGCGCAGCCTACCGGCAACATGTATAGTGCTAATCCTGGTCCTGCACCAAGTGCAGATCCATATACACAGCCATACAATCCAACTGCTTCACCAAATTATGGACAGGGTAACTATAATTTTAATGGAAGTAGTACATTAGGAGAGCCTGAAGATGGTAAAGCTACAGGCGGTCTTATATGTTCTATACTTTCTATTGTATTCTGTTGCTGTTGGATAGGTATTATTTTAGCTCCAATAGGAATGATACTTAGTAAGTCAGCTATTAATGCAGGAAATACAACCGATAAGGCAAAGGCTGGATGGATAGTTGGTATAATCGGACTTGTTATTAATATTTTGATAATACTCGGATATGTTCTGGCTATTATAGCTGGTATTGCTGAAGGCTATTAAAAAATTAAATGTAAAAGCAATACAGGAGTGTCGACTTCTGTATTGCTTTTTATATCATAAGGGGAAAATATGTCAGAAATTAGTGAGTTAGAGGTACGACTGGCCGAGAGCCAGAAAAAACTTAAAGAGGTTCAATTTGAGATAAATGCAATTCAGATGGAGCTCATCAACCTCAAGGGTGGAGTTCAGCCTTCGTCAGGATCACCATACAGGAACCTTCGTCCACAGGGACAGCCAAGTATGCCGCCACAGGGCCAACCAGGAGTTCCACCACAGGGCCAACCAGGAATGCCACCGCAGGGGCAGCCAGGGATGCCATCACAGGGACGACCAGGAATGCCACCACAGGGGCAGCATGGTATGCCTTCACAGCCGGGGGTTCAACCAGGTGCACAGGCTCATCCGGGAATGCAGGCTCAACCAGGAGCACAGCCTCAGGGTATGCCACCAAGGCAGGGACAACCACAGCAAGGTTACTGGGCACAGGGTAATCCACATAGACAAGGTGCACAGCCAGCTCCTAAGAAGAGTGGAAATGCCGAGTCTGTTGTTGGTATCAAGGTAATGGGAATAGTTGCATCAGTGCTTATCTTTATAAGCTTCATTTTGTTTGCAATGATATTTGTGCCTGTTCTTCCAGATCCAGTTAAGATGGCTATGATGTTCATTATAAGTGGAATAATGGCTCTAGTAGGACTCGTTGTATGGTTCAAACAGAAGGAAAGTGTTCTATTTCTATCGATTGGAGCCTGTGGTATAGGAGCTATATATATTTCACTTTTTGTAAGTAATATTTATTTCCATATAATTGGTCAGATACCTTTATACATTCTGCTGATTATATGGGCAGCAGGAGTCCTTTATCTATCTAAGTTCAAGAAGCTGCTGTTTGAAATAATAGGTCTTTCAGGAATAATCATTTCTGTATTCTTTGGAGCTATAGAATGTTCATACACAGATGATTCAATGCTTCTCGGAGTACTTTCGATTTATTTCATTGTTGGTGTTTTAGCATTTATGCTTCTCAGACTGAAGGATAATGTCAGTCTTATTATTACGAATATTTCAGCCCTGCTGGGAGCATTTGTTCTGGTAATAATTGCTGGTGGAATGCACGAAGATGCAATATTCACCTCGGCTATAATGGGAATTTTCAGTATTGGAATTATTATACTGAATGTGATGATGATTAACGAAGAGAATTATCAATATCTTCCATTCATTTGTCTGCTTCATACAATAAATATGTATGTCGCAGTTGCAAGCATTATAAGAGACCCAGATTCAAATGCAATTATAACGCTACTTATATCGGTTATCATATATGTTTCAATTGAGGCGTACTATAGACTGACATTAAGAAATAGTCTGATAAGTGCGACTGCGAAGGGTGCAGGTCTAGTGGCTTGGGAGATACTTCTTCTCCTTGTAGCTTCTCTATGCATAATTAACTTAGATACATTTAATGAATATATTGGACTTACTATTTTAGTTATTCCATTACTTGTATATGGATATTTGGTAGATTCGAGACAAGCGAAAATATCTGCTATAGTCTTATATGGATGTAGAGTACTCACTTGGGATGATATCAATTATCCAATTGCATTATTCTTCGTGATAGCAGTATTTGCGCTGTTCCTTATGTTCCTTTATAAATGGGCAGGACAGTATCATATAGCCTTTAAATTGGTGCCATATTGTTTCTTTATGGTAGGACTTCATATGTGCGTACTATTAATGGGAGAGGAGCTTGAATGGGACTTTGAAATATTAATGCCGCTACTTATGCTTGTGGCAGGAGTAATTAACTTCCTTTCGGTAAAGACGCCATTTAAGGAAAATGTTCTCACAAAAGAAGAAGAGCTTCCGGTGACAATAGTTTCCTATGTCATAAATGCATGCCTGATGCTAGAGGCGACAATCCTGATGTTCGCTATAGAAGATGATGTAATGCATGTTATGGTTGTGCTTATGGCAATACTTCTGTTTGTAATTAATTCCTACAATCTGTTGAAGGATAGACAGGCCTACAAATCAATATATGTTGGAATTAAATTCACAATTCTTCTTATATGTATTTTGGCATCGTTCGGAGCACCAAACTATGTGCTGAGTATTGCGGTATTTGCTCTGTCGGTTGGATTCATAATGCTTGGATTCAAGCTTCAGATTAAAAGTCTTAGAATATATGGACTGGTTACAACGATGATCTTCGCTATCAAGCTGATAATGTTTGATATAGCATATGATAATATACTTGGAAATGCACTGAGCTTCTTCCTGAGTGGACTTATGTGCTTTGGAATAAGTGCACTGTATAGTGTGGCAGAGAAGAAAATGTCTCAGTGATTCTTAGCGGTTTCATCTATCGCCTCTTCGTAGCCCTTTAGGGCTGCGAATGGGGCGAATATTTTTGCTCTATTTTCAATAGACATCTTAGGATGGCGCGCCTCGAACTCGTCACCGTCATGGACTGGACGCTGCTTATCTATTATATCTTTGTAGTTTTCAGAATAATCAGTAATCATGACTTGTGACCTCCTATCTGAGAATTTCGCTCTCTCGTTGTAGCCCCCTCGAGATAATTTGTTCCTTTTAAAATGGCATTTTTGCCATATTTATCCTGTATTTCAAGGAGAGCCCTTTGAAGGCTTTTCTCCTGTTCTTCTTGTTCTATATCTGTGAATAGATCCAGCTGTCTATACATTTCCGCTTCCTTTTTTAGGTTGTTAGCAGAAATGGTTACTCTACGGACGGAAACTCCCTGCATTATAATCTTGTCAAAGAGTGCTAGCATAGCGCTCATTATTTTTTGGGTGGAACTGGTATGCTCACCGAAGTTTGCTGTTCCGTGTGAAGGAACAGGAACCATGCGTCCGTAATAGTCGATTGCGACATCCCCATCATAGGTTCCATTATCCACGGACTCCCTATCATAATTGATGGTCAGTGTAAAAGAATCTGATACGAAGCCCTTCTTTACCATGTCGAGGACCAGAAGGTCTGTCATTTCGCTGACTATAATACGAGCCTTGTGAGTAGGGTAAGGTTCCTGAAGTACCTGTCCAGAGGAGAGAGAGTTGGTGGTTGGCTTATAGCTCTTGATATATTTTATTTCGGTGGGCTCTATTCCCCATGCGTGGTCTATCAGAATCTCAGCATCAACTCCAAAGATTTTATAGAGATACTCCTCGTTGTAGAGGCTTTCCCTTGCAAGTTCTCCCATTGTTCTTATATTCATCTTGGCGAGTCTTCTGGCGGTTCCGGGACCGATTCTCCAGAAATCTGTAATAGGCTTATGGCCCCACAGTAAGCGACGGTAGGACATTTCATCTAGCTCTGCAATTCGTACACCGTCACTATCTGCATCCATATGCTTTGCAACTATATCCATAGCAATCTTTGCGAGATACATATTTGTGCCAATTCCTGCAGTAGCAGTGATGCCGGTTTTTGATAGCACATCCTTAATCATTTTGATAGCTAGCTCGTGGGCAGTAAGACCGTAGATTTTGAGGTAGCTGGTCGCATCTATAAAGACCTCGTCAATACTATAGACATGTATATCTTCAGCGGAAATGTAATTCAGATAAACATTATATATAGTGGTGGAAAACTCGATATACTTAGCCATTCTTGGAGGCGCAATAATAAAATCCACGTGCTTGCCCGTACGTTTTTCATAGTCATTTAGAACCTTCTTGGCTTCGAATAGTCTGGCTCTACCAGATATTCCATAAGCCTTGAGGGAAGGTGATACAGCAAGACAGATAGTTTTATCTGTTCGTGACTCATCGGCAACAACTAGATTCGTGGTTAGTGGATCCAGGCCACGCTCGAAGCATTCTACAGATGCGTAGAAGGATTTCAGGTCGATGGCGATAAATTGTTTAGTAGTTTTTTCGTTCATTTCCACCTCGCTTTTTCAGTGTACATCCTTACTTTGCCACGTGCAAGTTTTTCATAATTATGGTATAATATCTTGGGGTTAATTGTGAAGGTAGACGGAGTGAGAATCCATGGCCAACGTGCAAATACAGTTATGCGGACTCATTTTTGATCTGCTGCTTATTTTTTTCGTTTTAAGACATGAAAGTGTAGGACTATATAGTGAGAAGATATTTAAGCAGTGCGTGCTGGTTTATTCGTCATGCATAGTTTTGGATATCCTTTCTTGCATTGCAATTATGAATGATGAGAAAATACCTGGTTTTCTTGTCATCCTTTCTTGTAAGGCTTATCTTGTGAGCCTTGCTCTTTCGGCCTATTATGGCTTTCTATATACCTATAATGACGTTAAAAGGCTCAGAGAAAACTATAGTTTTCAGATAGGTACATTTGTTGTCGCTATTATAGGAATAATCTTTATATGTATACTTCCAATCAATTATCTCTATGATGGTAAAGATATTTTATACAGCTATGGCTATTCTGCAATTATGACCTATCTAGTCACGGTTTTATATATAGGATCATCCATCGTGATTACATTTGTATATGCAAAACAGATGAATCCTCACAGAAGAAATGCGGTTAGAGCCTGGATGTTAGTTGAGACAGTTATGGCTGCAATTCAGTTTGTTTTTCCAGAACTTCTACTAGTAGGTTTCAGTTCTGCTCTTGGAATGTACATTTTATATTCAGAACTGGAAAATCCTGAGGTTTATCTAGATAGGGTGACAGGTTGTTTTTCTGAGGAGACATTTAAGAAATATATAGAACAGGAATATGAGCTTAGAAAGCCATTCTCAGTTATCTTTATTTGTAATGAAAAAGACTGGAAGGTTGGCGATGAGACAGAGAAGAGGATACTTGTGGAAATGTCAGAGTTCCTGAATTCTTTTTCTTACTCGAAGCTTTTCAGAATAGCTAATCACGATTTTGCGCTAGTTTATGATAAAAAAGAGAAGGAAATGAATGAGATAGAGAGTGCAGTAAATCTGGATGTTATTAGACAGAGATTTGCTATTTCTTGGCCGGAGCTCGCAAGATCGAAATTCCTGTATGTTCCAGATGGTCATATTACATCCTCAGTAGAGGAGGCCCGTATGGGATATACGAGAAATCGTGATCTGTTTGAACGGGGCGAGGATATGAGGATTCTTGATGAAAGCTCAGTGAATCAGATTCGAGAGTTTAACAGTATGGTCGTTGAGATTGGGAAGGCACTTGAAGAGGATAGGATACAGGTATATTACCAGCCTATCTATTCTGTCGAAACAGGAAAGTTTGTGTCGGCTGAAGCGCTTGCTAGAATGGTTGGAACAAATGGCAAGCTGATAATGCCTATGAAATTCATACCAGTAGCTGAGGAGACAGGCCTGATCGAGAAGATAGGAGAGAGGGTATTTGAAAAAACCTGTGAATGTATAAAACAAAATGATCTTAGGAATAAGGGAATTGATTATGTTGAGATTAACTTATCAGTTACTCAATGTGAGAATCCGCTTCTGTCCACAAAATTCCAGGAAATAATAAGTAATCATTCCGTTTCTCCAGATGAGATAAATCTTGAGATCACTGAAAGCTCAACACTAAGGAGTAAAAAAGTACTGCTTAAGAATATGAATGAGTTAATGCGATATGGATGTAGTTTTTCACTTGATGATTTTGGTACTGGCGAATCCAATCTGAATTATATAGTTGATATGCCGGTCAAGCTGGTTAAGTTCGACAGAAGTATGGTTCAGGAATACTTCAAAAACGAAAAGGCAAAGTTGGTTATGTCGGCTACAGTGAAGATGATTAAGGAGCTTAGCCTCAAGATAGTTGCTGAGGGTATCGAGACAGAAGAACAGGTTGATGAAATAAAGAATCTGGAGATAGATTATATTCAAGGTTATTATTATTCCAAACCGCTATCAGAGAGTGACTTTATAAAGTTTATAGATACTCACAATATGTGAGTGGGAATGAAATAAATCGAGGGGTGGTCGATAAAATGACCACCCTCTTGTGTTATAATTTGCTTGTTAGTTTTAAAATGATTAATATATGTTAAATAGAAAGCTTTGCTTTAGGAGGACGTAATGAAAATAATACATACTGCGGACTTGCATCTCGACTCCAGCTTGTCTCGTCATCTGGGGGATGAGAGAGCGAAGGAAAGAAGAAATGAGCTATTAGTTACATTTCAAAAGATGGTTAAATATGCTGCGGATGAGGACGTGTCAGCTATTATTATAGCTGGTGATTTGTTTGATACTAGGCGTATATCAGCGACGGCTAGAAATGCAGTTGTTACGACTGTTCAGGATCATCCGGATATAACATTTTATTATCTAAGAGGTAATCATGATGCAGGAAGCTTCATAGATGATGTTGTTAAGAAATTTGGAGCACTTCCAGACAATCTTCTGCTGTTTGGGGATGAATGGAAAACCTACGAGCTTAGTAATGGAGAGGAGAGTGTAACAATAACTGGAGCGGAGCTGAGTGCAGACAATAATATGCAGCTTGTTTCATCACTTGTTCTTGATCAGAACAAGATGAATATAGTAACTCTGCATGGACAGGAGGTCTATTCTGCGCTTAAGAAGGACGCTGAGGTTATTCCAATTAAGGATTACAGGAATAGAGGAATCGACTATATGGCGCTGGGGCATATACATTCCCCTTCTATAGAGAAGCTGGATAGTAGAGGTGTATATTCCTACAGCGGATGCTTGGAGGGACGAGGCTTTGACGAGTGCGGACCTCGCGGTTTTAATATGCTTACGATTACAAGAAACGAGACGGGCGTCCAGAAGCTGGAGGTAGAGTTTATTCCTTTTGCGTCTAGAGTGCTTCATGAGATAAGGGTAGATGTTTCAGAGTGTGATACCTCTGATGATGCAGTAAAGAAGATAAGGGACGAAGTTCAGGAAAGAACTGTTATATCTGACGATCTACTTAGAGTTCTTCTTGTCGGAGAGGTTCCGGTGGAGGCTGATATCGATGCTGACTATATCAAGAAGAATCTAGATAATGATTACTATTTAGTACAGGTAAAGGATAAGACTAAAACCTTTGTCGACTTTGCTGGCTTCGCAGGAGATATGACTCTCAAGGGTGAATTTGTAAGGATGATTCAGGAGGAGCAAACTTCTGGTAATCTGACAGATGCTGAGGCGGCAGAGATTATCAAAACGGGCATAATGCTTCTTGCAGGAGAGGAGGTACTGAAATGAATCTGATTAAATGTCATATAGAGAATTTTGGTAGACTCTCCAATGTAGATTTTGATTTTACTAAGGGGGTTAACTCTATCCTAGAAGAAAATGGCTGGGGCAAAACCACCCTGGCTGCATTTATAAGATGTATGTTCTATGGCCTGGCGGGTAGCAGGAAGAAGGAATATATAGAGAATGAACGCGCTCAGTATCAACCATGGAATGATGGATTCTTTGGCGGCGAGATTACATTTGAAGTAGATGGAAAGAACTATATCATTAGAAGAAACTTCGGCAAGAAGGATAAGGATGCAACCTTCCAATTAGTTAATGCTAGTACAGGACTAGATTCTAGTGATTATTCAGAAAATATTGGAGAGGAGCTCTTCGGAGTTGACCGTGCTTCTTTTATGAGGACTTCTTTTGTAGACCATTCTAGCCTTAGGTACGAAGGAATTAGTAGTGCTATAAGTGCGAAGGTTAGTTCAGTTTCGCAGAGAGGAGACCTTGAGAATTATGATAGGTCAGCGGGTAAGCTTACGACCTATCTAAATGAGAATTCGCCTTCAAGAAAGAGTGGTAAGCTCTCAAAGATAAATGAGAGTATCAAGCAGCTGGAATATGATCTTTCAGTTGAAGAAAGTACTAGCAAGAGAATACAGGAGCTTAGAGATAAGCGCGAGGTGGAAGAAAAGAAGCTTAGGTCCTTTGAGGCGGCTAACAGAAGTATCGGAGAGTATAATACCCTGAAGAGTAATGCAGAGGGACTAAAACGTTCAATTGATAGCATGCCGGTAAGTGGTAATGACAGACTGGAGGAGTTGGGCAAGCTTTTTGCAAATGGGGTACCAGCGGAGTCTGAGGTTCAGGAGCATATTGGGCTAAATAATGAGGTTCAGAACCTGGTTCAGAAAAATTCTTCCCTAGATAATATGCTTGCTGAAGAGGCTAGAATTATAGAGGCTAGCAAAAAGAGAATAAGCGCATCTCAGGAAGAAAATGAAAAAAGAGTTAAGAATAAACGGCTCACAGGAATCGGAATGCTTATAGCTGGACTTGTGTTGGCACTTACAGTATTTTTATTATCTGGCTCACTAAAGGTGGTTGTTCCTGTTTTAGGTGCGGCATTACTTATCGCTGGAATAGTTGTTTATATGACAAGTGGCAAGGACCGAATTCCTGTAGAGGAAGTTGATGAAAGTCGTATGAATGGCATTAAAAAAGAGCTGGATGAATCAGGAGATGATAAAAGCATTTCTCGATAGATTCGGAATGGAATATGGAAATGATGCCGAGGCGAATCTCTATAGTATCAAGTCTAAAGTGGAGGAGTATGAAGGTCTTAAGAAGGGTAAGGCTGACTACGACTCTAAGATAGCCGAGATGAAGGCGACTTATAATGAGGCTTTGGTTAAGCTAAATAAATACGTGGAGGCTCATCCGGAACTAGCTGGTGAGGACGTAAATCATAATGAAATCACAACAGGAATCTCTGAGTCTCAGGCTAACATAGCAGCTTATGATAGGCAGTTGGATGAGGCGATGGAGAAACTTGATGAGCAGGAGGAGAAGAAGGAGACTCTTGCTGCTATGAAGGAAGAGATGGCGGAGCTGAAGGCTCACTACGAAGTGGTTAAGAAAACATCTGATTACTTGCGTGAGGCTAAGGAAAGATTTGTAGCGAGGTTCATGAGCCCTATCATGACAAGCTTTGAAAAGTACTATAAAATAATGGTGGGTTCTGATGCAAAGGACTTCCTTATAGACGCTAATATGGATATATCTAAGAAGGAAGAAGGAGAGTACCATGATATAGAGGCGCAGAGCGACGGCCTAGCTGATATGCTTGGACTTTGTATCCGAGTGGCACTTCTTGATACCATGTATACAAAGGAGAAACCATTTATCGTTATGGATGATCCATTTTCTAATATGGATGAGGCAAAGATAAATGGTGGTAAGAAGTTCTTAGATGAGATATCAAAGGAATATCAGGTTATATACCTAACCTGTCATAAGAGTAGGATGTAATCAACTCTAGTCATTCTAAGTGGATATTTATAGGAGGGATACAAATGAATATACCGAACGACCCAATAATGCTGATGAGCTTTCTCAATACCCAGCTGAGGGATAATTATAGTTCTCTCGAAGATTTGGTGAAGAGCAATTCCCTGGATCAAAAAGAAATAGAAGAAAAACTATCTAATGCTGGCTATCACTACGATACCGAAAGAAACCAATTCGTAAGATAAAACCAGTGAGTATATAGGGACGGTTCTTATTTACTCATTCTCCTATGAGAACGAGTGAGTATATAGGGACGGTTCTTATTTACTCATTCTCTTATGAGAACGAGTAAATAAGAACCGTCCCTATATACTCGTATGTAAAAAGGAAATATCTTGCGAAATAGTGTGAAATCATTTATAGTATCAGTTGGACTTTGAGTTAATTAACCTTAACTTTAAATACATATAAATAGAAGGAGATATAATCTAATGAGTAAGAAACCAGTAGTATTAATGATACTAGATGGATATGGCGAGTCTGATATCCAGGATTCAAATGCAGTTGCTATAGCTAAGACTCCTGTTATGGATAAGCTTAAGGCAGAGTGTCCTTACCAGAAAGGACTTGCTTCAGGTATGGCAGTAGGTCTTCCTGATGGTCAGATGGGTAATTCAGAAGTTGGACATATGAATATTGGTTCAGGCCGTATCATATATCAGGATCTCACACTTATAACAAAATATATCCAGGATGGAGAATTCTTCAAGAATGAAGAGCTTCTCAGAGCTATCAATAACTGTAAGGAAAAGGGCTCAGACCTTCATCTATGGGGACTTCTTTCAGACGGTGGTGTTCATAGCCACAATACACATCTCTATGCAATTCTTGAAATGTGCAAGAGAGAAGGTCTTGAGAATGTATACATTCATCCATTTTTTGATGGAAGAGATACACCTCCTGCATCAGGTAAGGATTATCTTCAGGAGCTTGTTGATAAGACAAAGGAAATTGGTGTAGGTAAGGTTGCATCCCTTAGCGGTCGTTACTATGCAATGGATAGAGATAATAACTGGGATAGAGTTCAGAAGGCTTATGATTCACTTGTAACAGGTGAAGGAAA
>CACYQC010000005.1 GCA_902776395.1 uncultured Lachnospiraceae bacterium | reverse complement strand
TCTGTATTCTCTGTTTTTTCTGTTTCTTCTGTATACTCTGTTTTTTCCGTATTTTCTGCATCTTCTATATCTGCTGAATCTTCTTCAACCTCTAGTGATTCCTCTACAGAACTTACAGTTGTTTCGCCTATTTCTTCAGTTTCATCCTCCTCTGTATCTTCTCCTGATTTCTCTGTAGTACTTTCTGCTATCTCATCTTCAGTTTCATCTGATGTAGTATCTGACTTCTTTGTACTCGATTTCTTAGTTTTCTTACTAGACTTAGTTGTACTATCGCTTTCTGTATCTGACTCTGTTGACTCAGTTTCGCTTATAGCAGCATCTTCTGTTTCAGACTCACTAACTTCAGACTCAGAAGTAGATACTTCACTCGACTTTTTACTCGACTTCTTTTTCTTTGACTTATTAGACTTAGCTGATGATTTTACTGAAGAACCACTCTTCTCATCCGTTGCCTCGGTAGCTTCATTTATAGAACTCTTGCTCCTACCCTTCGCATTTCCTTTCTTCATTTTGCCAGTTTTATCAGTAACTGATTTTTCTGTTACGTCTTGTTCAGAAGCATCTCCCTCTGACGCATCCTCCGCAACTTTAGAGTTCTTCTTTTCTGTTTCATCATCTGTTATCTCAAGGCTACCCTTCGAAGCCTTGACCTTTTCGGAGTCTTTCTCTATATTTTCTTCTTCAACTCTAGTCTCTGACGAATCTCCTTCAAATCCTCTATTTACCGCAAATGCCGCACCTCCCGAAGCCAGCATTGCCACGCTTAAAATAATTGCTATTTTCTTATTAAATCGTCTCATTTGACCACCTCCTTGAAAAGAAGTATAGTCAGCCTACCTTAAATGAAAATTAAAAAACCCAAAAAAATGAGTGTATAAGAACCGTCCCTATATACTCAGAAAAATAAAAACCCAAAAAAATGAGTATATAAGAACCGTCCCTATATACTCATTTTTACTATATTTAATAATAATATTAAAAAAATACATCCAAAGATTTAGTTACATTCTTCTGTACAATCGTCGCAGTCGGAGCCTGCGGTAGCACCACTGATAGGTTCTAAGCCGAGAGCATCATGAGCAACCTGAATCATTATTGCACATTCCATTCTCTTACGGAACAATTCACAGCCATACTCATAGATACCCTTAACATCTCCAGTTGCATGATATGCATTCGCGGCACATCCACCAGAGCAATAATGCATAGCCCAGCAATCACGGCAATCAGGTCTAGCATAGGCATTACATACACGGAACTCCTCCTGTCTATCCTTGTTAGTTACTCCGTTCCATATATCGCCCAGCTTGTAGGACTCGTCACCAACAAACTGATGACATGGATAAAGATCGCCCCATGGGGTAACCGCCATATATTCAGTACCTGAACCACATCCAGAAATTCTCTTATAGATACAAGGTCCCGACTTCAGATCTACCATGTAATGATAAAATGTGAAACCATCTCCCTCTATATCTCTCCTTAGCATCTCCTTCGCTAACTTCTCATACTGCTCCTTAAGAACTGGAAGATCCTCCTCAGTAAGCGCAAGCGGATCCCCTGGTTTACTAACAACTGGCTCCATTGAGAGCTCCTTAAAACCTAGCTCCGCCATCTTGAATATATCTTCAGTAAAATCAGTATTAAGATGAGTATAAGTACCACGCATGTAATAATTCTTGCCACCACGTGCCTCCACCAGCTTCTGGAACTTAGGGATTATCTTCTCCCAGCTTCCATTACCTGCATAATCCTTACGAGTCCTGTCATGTACTTCCTTACGTCCATCCAGACTAAGTACCACATTACTCATCTCTTTATTGCAGTACTCTATCACTTCATCATCTATCAGCATACCATTTGTAGTAAGCGTAAATCTGAAATTCTTATCATACTTCTTCTCTATAGAACGAGCGTACTCAACTATCTGCTTACAAACATCCCAGTTCATCAGAGGCTCACCACCGAAGAAATCAACCTCCAGATTATGACGAGAACCACTATTAGCTATCAGAAAATCTGTTGCCTGCTTACCAACCTCAAAGGACATAAGTGCCCTCTCTCCGTTGTACTTACCCTGCGCAGCAAAGCAGTACTCACAGTTCAGATTACAAGTATGAGACACATGAAGACATAGAGCCTTGATAACATCTCCACTTCTCTTCTTGAACTCCCCTGCAAGAGGCTCAAATGTATCTGGCGTATATAGCTTGTGAGCATCCACAAGAGAACGAACATCATCTATACATAGACGAACCTCCTCCTCTGTGACATCCTCCCTGTCACCATACTTTGCCATAATCTCGTCAACTATCTCCTGCTCATTTCTTTCCGGAAACAGCTCGATGATATCATATGCCACGTCATCCACACTATGCACGCTTCCAGAGCATGTGTCTAACACGATATTATATCCATTTAATTTATACTGATGTACCATATACTATTCCTATTCGTCACTATATTTTGAAGCAAGTTGGACTTGACTATGCTTTTCAAACCAATAGCTCAATTTCGTAAATTATGAAGAATTGTCGAAATAATTAGAAAATTGTTAGCGGGTTTAAGAAGTATAGTCAGGGACAAACTTGCAATTTCTTTTTCTATACACAGTATGATTTCACATGTCATATACTCTGTAATCGGTAGCTCTATTTTCGTCAAATTTGAAGACAAAGCATCTTGTAATTCACCACGAGCGATGCTGTCCGAGCGTAGCGAGTTAAAGCGAGTGGTAGCAATTACAAAGATGGTTTGTCGATAAATTTAGAAAATAGCTAGCGTGATTACATAGTATATGACATATGAAATCGTACGTCCCTTATACACACGAAAGAAATACGCCACCGTTTCAGGTGGCGTATCTGAATAATTAAATCTGTAGAAATTTACTTCTGTGAAGCTGCATTCTCGCACTTCTGATTTGCTACACCACAGCTGGTCTTGCATGCACTCTGGCATGATGTCTGGCACTCGCCACATCCACCTGTTTTAGCACTTTCACAGAGATCTCTAGTCTCAAGAGTCTTAATTCTTTCCATTGTAATTCTCCTATCTGTATTTCATTTTTATATTTATAACATAGTTTACTGATTACTTCAAGCTCACAAGTCTTATAATGTAACCTCAACCTTCTTGAGCTTCCAGATATCCTTAACATACTGCTCGATAGTTCTATCAGATGAGAACTTACCTGAGCATGCTGTATTCATCATAGCCATACGAGCCCATGCATCCTTATCTCTGTAAGCAGCATCAACTCTAGCCTGTGCCTCAGCATATGAATCAAAGTCCTTAAGGATGAAGTAGATATCTTCCTTAGTAAGTGAATCATATAGATCTCTGAAGATTTCTGTATCATCATTAAATGTACCATTGATGAGCTGTGTAAGAACTCTACGAACATTCTGATTGTTGTTGTAGATATCCCATGGATTGTATCCACCCTCACGCTCGTACTTCATAACCTCATCTGCTGAAAGACCGAAGATAAATGCATTCTCAGCACCAACCTCTTCAACGATCTCAACGTTAGCACCGTCCATAGTACCAATTGTTGGAGCACCATTTATCATGAACTTCATGTTACCTGTACCTGATGCCTCACGAGATGCTGTAGATATCTGTTCAGAAACATCAGCAGCAGCGAAGATGATCTCACCATTAGATACTCTGTAGTCCTCGATGAATACAACCTTGATCTTATCCTTGATAGTAGGATCATTGTTTACAACATCTGCAACAGAATTGATAAGCTTGATAGTAAGCTTAGCTCTCTTGTATCCTGCAGCAGCCTTAGCACCAAAGATAAATGTTCTTGGGTACATATCGAAGTCTGGATTCTCCTTGAGCTCACTGTAGAGATGCATTACATGGAGAATGTTCAGAAGCTGTCTCTTGTACTCATGAAGTCTCTTAACCTGAACATCGAAGATAGAATTTGGATCTACATCGATTCCGTTATGCTCCTTGATGTACTTAGCAAGACGAAGCTTGTTCTGATACTTGATATTCATGAACTCCTGCTGATACTTCTTGTCATCAACAAATGTCTTAAGTTTGCTCATCTGTGAGAAGTCTGTTATCCACTCCTCACCAATCTTCTCATTAAGCCACTGTGCCAGAAGAGGATTTCCATGTGCAAGGAATCTTCTCTGTGTAACACCGTTTGTCTTATTATTGAACTGCTTAGGATTCATCTCATAGAAATCCTTCAGCTCTCTCTTCTTAAGAATCTCAGTATGAAGTCTTGCAACACCATTTACTGAGTATGAACCAGCGATTGCAAGGTGAGCCATCTTAACCTGTCCATCATAAAGAACAGCCATGTTGCGAACCTTGTCCTGGTCTCCAGGATACATTTCCTGAATCTTGATAACGAATCTACGGTTGATCTCCTCAACGATCTGATAGATACGTGGAAGAAGTCTAGAGAATAGCTCGATAGGCCATTTCTCAAGAGCCTCTGACATGATTGTATGGTTTGTATAAGCACAAGTCTTAGTTGTGATCTCCCATGCCTCATCCCACTCAAGACCTTCCTCATCCATGAGGATACGCATAAGCTCTGCAACTGTCAGAGTTGGATGTGTATCATTCATCTGGAAGGTAACCTTCTTAGGAAGATCCTGGATCTTCTTGTTGTTCTCCTTAAACTTCCTTATAGCTGTCTGAAGGGAAGCTGATACGAAGAAATACTGCTGCTTCAGACGAAGCTCTTTACCTGAATAATGATTATCATTTGGATAAAGTACCTCACTGATAGTCTTAGCAAGATTCTGCTCCTCAACCGCCTTCTCATACTCACCTCTATCAAAAGAGTTAAGGTTGAACTCCTGTGTAGCCTCAGCATCCCACATACGGAGTGTGTTAACTACATTGTTGCCATAACCAACGATAGGCATATCATATGGTACGGCACGAACTGATGTGTAACCTTCCTGAATGAAATGATTACGTCCATTTTTATTTTCTACACGAACATATCCACCGAACTTAACCTCAGTAGCATATTCATTTCTCTTTATCTCGAATGGGAATCCATTTCTCAACCAATCATCTGGCTCTTCAAGCTGATATCCATCAACGATTGCCTGCTTGAACATACCATAGTGATAACGGATACCGCATCCATAAGCAGGATATCCCAATGTTGAAAGTGAATCAAGGAAACATGCTGCAAGTCTTCCAAGACCACCATTTCCGAGTGCAGGATCTCTCTCCTGATCTTCTATAAAGTTGATATCAAGTCCCATCTCATCAAGAGCTTCTTTGATATCCTCATAATATCCAAGATTCAGCAGGTTATTTCCAAGGGCACGTCCTACAAGGAACTCCATTGAAAGATAGTAAACCTTCTTGACATTCTTCTCCTTATATACCTTATGAGTGGCAATCCATCTGTCGATAATATCGTCCTTAACAGCATAGCTAACTGCCTGATATATCTCCTGTGGTGTTGCTTCATCGAGAGTCTTACGATAGAGCATCTTCACATTAGAAGCTATCTCTTTCTTAAAGCTCTCTTTGTCAAACTTTGCTATTTTTTTCATAGGGTTATCCTCCTTTTACTACAACCTCACCCTTATGTTGTAGTTAGTTATTTAGATACACCAAGTATTACTGTCTCTCCATTGATATTCCATTCTTTGGTGAATCCAGACATCTTACCGATCATTATATAATCAGCAAGAACTGCCGATTTCAGTTTCTCATCATTCTTAACAATGATCTCTGAAATCTTCTCATTCTTGTCCAGATAAAGAGTTATTCTGTCAGTAACCTCGAAGCCCGCCTCCTTACGCATAGTCTGAACCTTAGAAATGATTTCTCTTACAAAGCCTTCCTCGATAAGCTCTGGTGTAAGCTTTGTATCTATAACAACGGTAACATTATTATCACCGAATGTAACATAATCGCCGCTCTCAGCAACATCAATGAGAAGATCCTCTTCAGTAAGCTCCACTGGCTGTCCATCTATCTCAAACTTAAGAGCGCCATTTTCTTTAAGCTCTGCATGAGCTGCATTTCCGTCCTCAATATTTGCGAGGTACTCTCTGATAGCACCTACAATCTTACCATACTTAGGACCTACAGTTCTGAGCTGTGGCTTAAATGTATATGTTGAGAATGCAGACATATCATCCTTGAATTCCACATTCTTGATATTAAGCTCATCCTTTATGATATCTATATAGAGATCATCTAGCTTAACGTCACCCTTAACGTACATATTTGCGATAGGCTGACGATTCTTGATATTAGCTGTGTTACGAGCTGCACTACCGAAGCTCTTGATTGTAAGAACCTCGTCCATTGACTTCTCAAGATCTGTATCGATGAGGGACTCATCTACCTCTGGGAAGTCACACAGATGAATACTGATTGGAGCACTGCTGTCTACATTTCTTACAAGATTCTGATAGATACTCTCTGTAAGGAATGGCACCATAGGTGCTGCTGTCTTACAAATAGTAACGATGGCTGTATAAAGAGTCATGTAAGCATTGATCTTATCCTGCTCCATTCCCTTTGCCCAGAATCTTTCACGACAACGTCTTACATACCAGTTACTCATCTCATCTACGAAGCTGCTAATAGCTGCTGCAGCTTCTGGAATCTTGTAAGCACCAAGATTCTGATCAAAGGACTTAACAGCTGTATTCAGACGGCTGAGAAGCCATTTATCCATAACTGAAAGTGTATTTACATCAAGTGTGTATTTTGTAGGATCGAACTGATCTATCTCTGCATAAAGTGTATAGAAGGCATATGTGTTCCAGAGAGTTCCCATGAACTTGCTCTGACCTTCCTTAACACTTGATCCGCTGAACTTATTTGGAAGCCATGGCTGAGAGTTAGTATAGAAATACCAACGAATTCCATCCGCACCATACTGTCCAAGTGCCTCCATAGGATCAACTGCATTTCCCTTAGACTTACTCATCTTCTCACCATTCTCATCCAGAACGTGTCCGAGAACGATAACATTCTTATAAGGAGCCTTATCAAACAGAAGTGTTGAGATAGCCATAAGTGAATAGAACCATCCACGAGTCTGGTCTACAGCTTCTGAAATGAAATCAGCTGGGAAATTGTCATTAAATATCTCTTCATTTTCAAATGGGTAGTGCCACTGTGCAAATGGCATAGCACCTGAATCGAACCAGCAGTCAATAACCTCTGGAACTCTGTGCATTGGCTTGCCACAATCAGGACATGTAAGAACAACGCCATCAACAAATGGTCTATGAAGCTCGATATCCTCAGGAACCTCTGAGCCATCTGCCATCTTACCTCTCTCTCGAAGTTCAGCGATGCTTCCTATAGCATCTCTCTTACCACAGTCCTCGCACTCCCAAACATTAAGTGGAGTACCCCAATAACGGTCACGGCTGAGACCCCAGTCCTGAACATTCTTCAGCCACTCACCGAATCGTCCCTTACCGATACCATCAGGAATCCAATTTACTGTATTGTTATTAGCCACCATACGGTCACTAACTTCTGTCATCTTAATGAACCATGACTCTCTAGCATAGTAAATAAGTGGAGTATCACATCTCCAGCAGAATGGATAATCATGCTCAAACTTTGGAGCTGAGAAGAGAAGTCCTCTCTCGTCCAGGTCAACAAGAACCTTTGGATCAGCATCCTTAACAAAGAGACCTGCAAATGGTGTCTCGTCTGACATATTTCCTTCTGCAGTAACAAACTGTACAAATGGAAGGTCATACTTACGTCCAACACGTCCATCGTCCTCACCGAAGGCAGGAGCTATATGAACGATACCAGTACCATCTGACATTGTTACATAGTCATCAGCTACTATGTAATGAGCCTTCTTGTGCTGCTTAGCAGCCTTATCTGCAGCAGCCTCATAGAGAGCCTCATACTCTCTACCCTCAAGCTCGATACCCTTATAGCTCTCGATTACCTCGTAAGCCTTTACGTTCTCATCCTCTGAAAGAGGTCCAAGAACTGTATCCAGCAGAGCATCTGCCATAATGTATGTATATCCATCTATAGCCTTTACCTTGCTATAGCTTTCTTCTGGGTTAACACAAAGTGCAAGGTTAGAAGGAAGTGTCCATGGAGTTGTTGTCCATGCAAGGAAGTAATACTGCTCTTCGCCCTCAGCAACCTTCGCCTTAAAACGAACAACTGCTGATCTTTCCTTAACACTCTTATAGCCCTGAGCAACCTCGTGAGATGAAAGTGGAGTTCCACAACGAGGGCAATAAGGAACAACCTTGAAGCCCTTATAGAGAAGACCCATATCCCAGATCTTCTTGAGTGCCCACCACTCTGACTCTATATAATTATTATGATAAGTAACATATGGATCATCCATATCAGCCCAGAAACCAACTTTTCCGGAGAACTGCTCCCACATGCCCTTATACTTCCATACGGATTCCTTACATTTTCCGATAAATGGCTCGATACCATATTCTTCAATCTGTTCCTTGCCGTCGATACCGATTTCCTTCTCAACTTCAAGCTCAACAGGAAGACCATGAGTATCCCATCCAGCCTTACGAATGATCTTGTGACCCTTCATAGTCTGGTAACGTGGAATCATATCCTTGATAACTCTTGTAAGCACGTGTCCGATGTGTGGCTTACCGTTGGCTGTTGGAGGGCCATCATAAAATGTATAGGTAGGAAGATCCTTCTTCTCATCTATACTCTTCTCAAAGATTTTCTCTTCATTCCAGAATTTTAAAACCTTGTCTTCATTCTCGGCAAAGTTTAACTTTGGGGATACCTTGTCGTACATAATTAAATGTCCTTTCAGTGTTTTCTTATTTCTTATTCTTCCTCTTTTTTGCTAAGAGTCTGTGTTAGATAATCATTAACAACCTTAGCAACATCATCTACATATAGTCCATGAACGGCGCAGGCCTGTTCAAGAGATTCATACTGTGATACTCCACAAGTAATGCAATGCATACCACATTTCATTAGTACGAGTGATGCATCAGGATACCATGAAATGATATCACCAATTATCATATCTGGAGTAACGTACTCTCTTATTCCATCCTCATCGACCCTAAGAGTACTCTCATCAGGTTTCTCCTTAGGTCCACCATATACGGCATCTACATTTCCGGCATTTACTACTTCTTCCACCTTTTAGCTACCTCTTTTCTATAAAATATCAATAATTTTTCCTATAACATTAAATTTTTCTCTTATTTTTTTGAGCTCAAGTTCAAGCGAGTTCTTCTTAGTAAACTCTTCCGCATAGGTTGATTCCTCAGTTGTGAAGTACATATAAGTCTTTCCATTCTGGAAACCAATCTTAACTATTCTTCCCAGCTGAAGTCCAACCAGCTGTCTCAGCTTGTAAACCATATTATCTGTGAGCAGTGCATTTACCTCATTTTCATCAAAGGCATATACACGGAACATTCTATCTATAACATCATTATGTGGTTTCACCAGCTTGACCTGTGGATTCTGACATTCAAGAATAGGTGCTGTCGATGTTGTGAATATGACAGGATTGATATTCGGAGTCTTGATATCAAATTCGAAGAATCTTCCGTGAACATGATATTCACTTGGATAGCAATCCTCGAAAACATCCGAGTTCGAAAACTTAACCGACTTATGCTTACCCTTCAGCTCATTACAGGAGGAATATTCATAATCCTTAGCGCTGGAGAACATATTTGTCGCGATTATCTCTCGCTCTGTCAGGCTTCCTATTTTAGAGAAGTAGCCATCCTCAAAATATTCTCTAGCAAATGGTGTAACTATTCTCTCTCTATAGTCCAGCTTCATGTTGCCAAGACGAACCTTGAGCTTGATCCTGTAAGACATGAACAGTGCCAGAACTATCATCGATGCAGCCGCTATGATAATACCATAGGAAAGCCATATTCCATTATGGTTCATATATATCGCAAATGCTGCCCCTATAACCAGAAAAACAAAGAGCGAACTAATGGCTCTTATCTGATTACGAATCTTTGTCATACCAAGATTCTTATCCAGTTTTTTAAAGAACTTTCTTTTATCCATGAATAGCTCCAACTACCTAAAATCCAACAACAGTATCTTAGCATTTATGATACAAAAATACAACTAAGCTTCACAGGCATAGCCTCTAGCATAATCTCTGCCATTTTATCCTCATCTATAGCCTTATCTTCATCAATCCACAAAGCAATAATGTTAAGCAGCGAACACACATATCCATGTATTAAAAACTCCGCATCTGTATCCAAAGCATCTTTGCCTTTTATCCTTATTAACTCTTCCTCCATCTTATCCTTAAGATAGGAAGCCGACTTAGCCATATAAGAGTCCGCACCATGAGTATTTTTAAAGGCATTCATTATAAATCTTGAGTTTTTATCGTATCCATTGATAAATCCCTTCAAGAATTCATTCCAATTGATGGTGCCTTCTCTATATATAGTAAAAAGCTCGTCAACCTTGCATTTATAAGCCCAAAGCGCCAATTCAAACTTATCAGGAAAATGATTATAGAATGTCTGCGATGTAAGTCCACAATTCTCAGATATCTGTTTTACTGTAATCTTATCAATAGGATTAGTTTTTGCGAGTTCATATAAGGATCTAACAAATTTATCCTTTGTGTCCTTACCTTTCATTTAAACATCTCCTCACTAAAATCATTTTATTTTAGTACTAATTTATTTCCTCAACCTTTATCAGATTGGTATTTCCACTTACTCCATTTACAAGTCCACCTGTGATAACAACATTGTCCCCCTTCTCAAGTCCAAGTGTGTTCTTAGCCTCAATAACGGAATTGGTGAACATTTCCTCCATGCTGTCATATACTCCGCACATAACAGGAGTCAGACCCCAAGACAGATTCAGCTTACGCCAAACCTTTGCAGAGGTTGTCATACCTATAATATCTACTGGACAACGGAATCTGCTGACCATTCGAGCTGTCATTCCACTAAGGGAATTAACTATTATACACTTAGCATCGACATCAATAGCCATTGTACAAACTGTATGTGAAATAGCATCCAGGTTATTACGAACCTCGAAATCAGCATTTCTGAATCTCTTCTTATAATGTATCTTGCTCTCTGTGAACTCAAGAGTTTCAACCATAGTCTTAAGGGCCTGAACAGGATACTTACCGGAAGCAGTTTCTCCTGAAAGCATAACTGCTGATGTTCCGTCATAAACCGCATTTGCCACATCAGATATCTCCGCTCTAGTCGGGCGAGGATTCTTAATCATAGACTCAAGCATCTCAGTTGCTGTGATAACCCTGACACCCATCATACGACATTTGGAAATGAGATACTTCTGAACTGATGGAACCTCAACTCCAGGAATCTCAACTCCGAGGTCACCTCTGGCTATCATAATTCCGTCTGCAATCCTACAGATTTCCTCTGCATGTTCAACACCGGAACGATTCTCTATCTTAGCTATAATCTCAACTTCTTCTCCGCCATTCTCATCCAGGAACTGACGCATATCCATTACGTCCTGCTCAGTAGATACAAAAGAAGCAGCAACATAATCCGCACCATTCTGAATACCGAAGATCAGATCCTGCTTATCCTGCTCACTGAGGAAAGGCTGGTCCAGAACTTTGTTAGGGAAGTTCATAGACTTTCTATCTGACATAATACCGCCAGCCAGACATTTACATACAGCATCATTTCCCTTTAGTTCAATTACTTCAAATATTACAAGACCGTTATTAACAAGTATCCTGTCACCTACTTCAAGATTATCTATCAGATTCTTATAGCTAACAGATACACGGTTTTGATTTCCTATTATTTCATCGGTTGTAAATGTAAATATATCTCCATCATTTAGAGTTATACTTCCATGTTCAAATGTTTTTATTCTATACTCAGGGCCCTTCGTATCAAGCATGATAGCTATAGGCTGTCTAAGTTCTGCTCTAACCTTCTTCACAAGATCGAACTTTTTCTTATGCTCTTCATGTGTACCATGGGAGAAGTTGAATCTGGCAACCGCCATCCCTTCCTCTATCAATTGACGAAGTGTTTCTTCATTATCACTTGCCGGTCCAATAGTACAAATAACTTTAGTCTTTCTCATTTTTCTCTCCTAACCAACTTATGGCATAATTCCCCCAAGGCCATAGATAGCTAGATTTTACCATCAACTTACCAGTCTTATCAAGTAAAAAAAGTACCAATAATTCAAAAGAAAAAGGCCACTACTCGGTGACCTTTCACTATTATTTGCTTTAGAAACCGTGGCTGGCACCTCCTCCTCCGCCGCCGCCACCGCCGCCTCCTCCGCCACCACCTCCGCTGGAGGATGATGAACTAGGCGGATCGTAACGTCTAGTCTGATGGGTAAAGGCTTTATGATAATCCAGTAGCTCCTGCTTAGTCTGAATAGCCGCAAGAAGCTCCTTTTCAGAAGGCTTTGGAACAATCGAGAAGGCCTTTACTATCCAATATGCAATCAGAAGTCCTAGCATAATAGCCAGAAGTATATTGGAGGCCAGCTTCATAGGCTCCGCTATCTTGGCACCCTTTAACGAAGCACTTATCTCTTTAAATACCTCGCTAGCACATTCATAGTACTTTTTATCTGTAGCCATTCGGTAAACATTTGACACTATACTCGAAGACTTTGCTCTTGTAATTGTCTTATATATCGCACCGTCGCTATATACCGATAGTTCACGGTTTGCCATATCTATAATGAATACAGTTCCATTTGGTGATGGACCGAAGAGCTCTTCAAGCTTATCTCTTCCTACGTATATGGTTGTGCCCTTGTTCCTATCTATTGTATAGAATAGGGCATTTCCATAATCTGTAACAGGAGTCATATCTTCTAGAAGACTCTTCTTCTCGCCTTCCGTCAGAAGACCTGCCTCATCGACAATAACTGCCTTATAACCCGTTTCTGAATTCGTGTATGTAGTTTGTTCGTCAGAACCATTTGTATCCTCCGCCCATACACTTAGTGATGGCGCAAGGCTTGCAAGAAGGAGCAGAACACAGATTGTAGCTGCCATCCAACTTCTAACTAAACTACTTTTAATCAATCTATCTCTAAGCACGGTCATCACCTCCTTGATAAATATCAAACTGAGGTAATGGTCTCATAGCCAGATAATTATATCCTCTAATGATTCCCAGAATATTTAGAATAACTCCCACCATCGCAATGATAGCGATAATGTAATAAAGAGTATCATTTATCGAATTCATGAATACGATAATAGTTATAAGTGCAAGACTAACCGTCGAGCATATAGATGCTGGAAGCCCCATTTTGGTACGCATCTGTGAAATGCTCTTTCCCGCATTAATCGTACTTATAAGAGCTATTATGAGGAGAACAAGCATAGCTATGCCAAATCCTATTCCAAGATTACCTGTATCCAGCAGAGATGCAAGTCCATCTGTGAAGAAGGCTCCTCCGAAGACGAATACTAAGCATATGATAATAATCCAAGTTAACATTCCACCGGATTTCTTCTGAGCTTTCTTCTTTTTAGATTCATCTTTCTTGGCGCGCTTCAAATCATTCTTAGTAACAACATATGCGTCCCCTGTCGCCCCCTGAGTACCCTCAAAGGCCGCACCCTTCTGTGCTTCTGCTCTCGCTCTCTTCTTTTCTTCTACTTTTCTCTCGCGTTCAAGCATTCCCAGATCATCATCATAGTTTTCCAAGGAAACTATCTTCTTCATCTCTGAGCTATATGAAAGAACACTGATTAATGCGATAATACCAACAAGAAGAACAAGTATTTTCGGAGTGATAGTAAAGAACATCTGAAAAACAGCAAATAGCACCGCCGCGATAGCAAGTGCACACATAAAGTATTTTGGAATGCTCATAGGCACATCCGCTGATACCTTACCCGTTTGTCCATTCACAGTCGCATATGCAACTCTATCTTTATTTCTATAGGACATGAACCAAACTGGGAACATCGCGGAACGTGTTACATTTACATTGGTACGAATCGCTGACTTTACCCTCTCTTTTGGACTATCAAAGCTCTGATGCGCCATAGGGCTGCTCTTTCTTAGATAGTTATAAGTACTCTCCTGAGCCAGATCTATAGCCGTTTCTTTATATACACCAACCCCAACATCCGCGAGATCTGCATAATATCCCGACAGAAAAGAAGGACTAAACTGTGTAATATCCTTAACATTATAAGGTGCTATATCACTACTGATATCATCTGCAAATGTAGACGAAGCATCATAGGAAACACCATTATAATAGCTATTAAGTTTTCCCCTCATCATATAATGATCGGTGATTATATAATCTCCACTTCTGTGAGATGTCGAGGTAGGAATATTAATGTCTCCTCTCTGAGACATATCATATAACCAGTAAGGCATATAGATTCCTCTGAAGGAATCTGCTCTTCCCGCCTCTCTATAAGCCTTTGGAGCAAATATAGCTTTCTTGATAAAGTGCTCAAAAGCCGCAGTACAATCCTGTTTTGTTTTCTTAAATGGTATGATCAGCTCTGGTTTTTTCTCTTTTGACAGCCTGCTCTCTAGAACATTTGAGGCTCCACAGTAACTACAAAAACCCGCAGCAGTCTCATCCGTAGATGTTATCTCACCACCACACTGCGGGCATCTAAAAACTGTAACCTCGTATTCCGTAGTCTCTTCTGCTCCCTGTGCATCAAATGCATAAGGCTCAAAAAGAGAGGAACACGAATCACATTTCATTTTCTGAGAAGCGATATCAAACTTCAGAAGACCTCCACAATTAGGACACTGAACCATCTCTTCCTCCCCTTAACTGAATTTATTACCTTCAACATTTATAGACCAAAGTTACTTCTTCTTATTGATAAGATCCTTAGCTATATCGACAGCCTTGTCCTTAGCCTTCTCAACATCCTTCTCTGTAACTCCAGCCTTCTTAGCTGCATCCTCTGCCTTCTTAGCAACGTCCTCAGCCTTTCCAACTACATTCTTAAGATCCTCTAATCCTGCCATTTTAATACCCTCCTTAATAATTAAATCTAAGAGAGATTTACTCTCCCGTCTTATCTAACATTTTATCTGCGTCTTCAGCCTGTTCTTCCTGCTGACCTGTTACATCACGCGCCTTATCCTCCAGCTGAACTCCTAGCTGAGCATCCTCAACAACTGGATTTGTGGCCTTCTTCTTGCCACACGCTGTAAGTGATGCAAGACACATCACGAGAAGAACTCCCATAACTAATATCTTCTTCATAACCGCACCCCTTTTAAATGAACCTAAAACCAAAAAGGAATTAGTGATAAGGATCCTCATCAAAGTCATGATCATGGTCCACCATATATTCACGACCTGTGATTCTCTTACGCTGACGCTCTTCCTCCACCAGCTGTGACAGCTGTTCCTTAACCTCTCTTGAATTCTTAATATTCTTCATCTGGAAGCATTTAAGAGTCTTATCAGAGCTATCAATCGTAATAGTACCCATCTTGAATATTCTCTGAATAAAGGATCTAGTAAGTGAAATATCCAGAACTCTATAAAGTCTCACCTCGTCCTCTTTCTTTGTGAAGACTCCACTCTCGATGAATATTCTCTCTTCATCGAAGCTATAAATAGTAAAGGACCAAGGAAGTCCGCACCAGTTTCTCTTCCTATCTCTAAATAACCTTTCTGACATTTGTAAACCCTCCAAAATGTAATTAATTTCGCCATTTATAACGAATAACACTTATGCAGTATTATAACATCTTACTACACAGATTAAAAGACGAGTTATATATTCTTATAATAGAATATTGCGAGATTTGTTCTATCTCTTAGATCCAGTTTCGATAAAATGTTACTGATATAATTTCTGACCGTTCCTTCGGATAAAAATAGCTTATCCGCTATCTCCTTATTTGATAATCCTTCCGCAACACACTGTACTATTTCCGCTTCTTGATCTGTCAGATTAAAGGCTACAAAGTCAAAGCTTGTACTTCCCGTCTCCTTATTATTTAAAATATTCGGAAGCTTCTCAGTTATTTCATTTCCAAAAACTGACTGTCCGCTGTTGACCGCCTTAAGAGACGGAATAATAGAATCAAAATCCTGCTTGATTATATATCCCTTCGCACCGATTGATAGAGCCTTAACTATATATTCATCATCATTAAAGGTTGTTAGATAGAGAAGCTTTGCATCCGGGTGAACGCTAAGTATTTTCTCCCCAGCTTCAAGTCCTGTCATCCCCTCCATGCGAATATCCGAAAGAAGAACATCCGGATTATGCTCGCTGTACATGTCAATCGCTTCCTGTCCTGAGGAGCCTGTCGCGAGAACCTCTATCTCCGGATCAGATTCAACTATTGTTTTTAGAGACGCAGCTACCAGCTTATCATCATCAATTATAACTACCTTCATTTCATTCTCCCTTTCTTATTTAGGAATAGATACAAATATTCTGAACCCATTATCTGTTGATATGGTAAGTGTTCCATTAACTGATTCGACTCTGCTACGGATGTTTTCAAGTCCCATTCCAACCTCATGGTCTGAAGCCGAATCAGAAGAGCTCTTCTTTTGCTCCTCATTCTCCTTAGAGCTGTCATAATCATGAATCACGAGCTGATACATGGACGGATGTTCATTCAGAGAAATAGTAACATCCTTATTCTTGCTATGCTTATTAATGTTAGATATAGCCTCCTTTGTGATTCCGATTACAGCGTACTTAACCGGACGAGCCATATCATTTCCAATATCAATATCCATATTCAAATTGTGATTAGGCTTTAGCAGCTCCGCCATCTGACCTATGCTAGCCTTCACATCTATCGAATCATCATGCAAGTCATGCACACTCGATCTTATATTATTCATGGCGCTATCAAGAGTTTGTCTAACCTCCTCCAGCTGTCCATGAACCGGCTCTTCCTTATGAATCGCTAGCAGCGCTCCCATCTGAAGGATGGCGCGTGACAAGGTGTGACCAACATTATCATGAATCTCTCTGGCGATTCGGTTACGTTCCGAGAGCTGAGCATTATAAATCTCGGTATCTCTTGCATTTATCAGCTCCATATTTTGTAAGCGCAGCTTATTATTCTTCTCCACGCTGTCATCCCTGACTCTTCTATAATCTCTCGAGAGAAACTCAAGTCTCTCAGACCTTATACTCAGTACTATAGCCAGCGCAGATATAAATATTATAAAAATAATTTTGTAGGGACCATATTCAAGAAAGGAATTAACGAAAGCAACGACCGATAGACCCCCTGCTATATAATTCCTACTTCTCGTACCGTCATAAATCATAAGCGGCAGCAAGGATACAGCCGGCGCGTAAAAAATAGCAATCCCTGCAACTATTATCTCAAGGAAAAAAGCGCACCATTCACCACCCGACTCCGGTTTCATCGAGTAGTTCGATTTATCTCCGCGAATCAGATAATAATTAAGTGCGCTAAAAATAATTGCCGCATATATACATATCATAAATGCATTTCCGCCAAACATAGACTTCATAGCATAAATTGATATGGCAAGTATTATTATTTTATCAATTATCCTGTTCATGCCAACAGTATATCAGTTTTTCATTCTAAGCACTAGCCTTATTGCCGTAATACCTTGTTACAGCAAGTCCAACGGCCAGACAAACTGCTCCAAAGAGTATCTGCAGACCATAGCATCCAAAGAGGTCTGTAAGTCCTGCTCCTTCATACCATATCTTCTTGCACGCAATACTGTACCAGTAGTTTGGAATGAATCTTCCTACTTTCGCCACACCCTCTCCAAGAATATCCAGGTCTACAAAGGTTCCGCCAAGGAAGGCAAAGGATAGACCAATTATTACTGTTAGGAAGGAAGCCGCATTTGTTGATCCCTTTGAGATAAGTATAGGGAAACTAGTAAGCATCGAAAGCAGGAGTGTAGCTGTAAGCGTATAAATATAAGTATTAAGTACAGATAGCCACCAAGCATTCGTAAAAGCAAAATCTCCGCCATTCTTAAGTGTGATAACTATAATAAATATCGTTGCTACAGCAAAGGCCACGGTTGCCGCTCCCAAAATAAGAGATATATTTCTGGTAGTAAGCTTTATAGAAGAAACGGCAGTTCTGTTCTTCTTTTCCTTCTCGTTAAATGCAATTATTACAGGTATTACTCCAGAGAAGATAATGGAAAGAATACCGTATGGCAGCACAAGGAAAGATGTATACTTCACTGCATTTACATCCACATCTTCCTCCCGGAAGGTTGTGAATTCAGATATATCCAAAGCCTCGTCAGCTCTCTTTGAGGCGTCCCCTAAGCTTTCGCCTGAAGCCATATAGTCTGTTACAGCATTTAGATATTGATTTATCTGCATGTTGATAAAGATTCCTCTTGGCATACCATCATCGTAGGTCGCCTGAAGCAGACTTGCTAATTCCTCTTCACTCACTGTCTTGCCATTTTTCTTTGCCTTAACTACAGAGTCTATTGTCTCACCAAAGCCCTTTGGAATAACAATATATTCACTTATATTTTCGTAGAAGAGCATATCCTTTATCTGATCTTCGGTATACTCTCCCTCCTCAAGGTTATGCTTCTTGCCCATGTAGCTTACAAACTCTTTAGAAGTTTCGGAATTATCCTCGTCTACAATAAGAAGAGAATACTTCTTCTGTACTATATCATTTGATCCAGAGCCACTCTCGGAAGCAAAAACCCAGATCATAAAAATCATAATAGCACTGTACATGATAAGGCTCATTTTATATTTTCTAAGTACTTTGAAAAAGGTCTTATAAACTTGCATATTGCCTCCTATAAGCTCTTGTAACTATTCTTTCTAGAGAGGAATAGTCCAATGATTATCATCACGAAACTGAGTCCAAATATATACCCCAGCGTTCTATAGTATCTTGGTCCTGGCCCAAACATATTCAGTGCATAGAACGCATCTGTTATTACTGCCGAAGGATTGATTCGGTTGAAGAGTGGAAATGATTTCTCAATCCATATCTTTATATCTCCAAGCATGAGACCTGCCAGGAAGCCTCCTCCGAGAAGTATAGTCATAAGTAGAGCTTCCTTCTTATCACGAGCAAACTTGCCTATATGTGAAACCAAATATCCCAGAGATATTCCGACCAGATTCGATACTACGGAAGTGAAGTAAACCAGGGCTATGTCTCCGCCATAATTTACCCCTAAAACAAATATGTAATACGAAAGCGCAATTACAGTTATAACACTTTGAATTATCATCAAGGCTGCAAGCTGCGCAAGTTCGAGAAGCATTTTATTAATTGGTGAACCATCCAGTCGCATACCTGTTGTAGATTGATTAGCCTGGTTACTTACAACTGAGTAAAGTGTTCCGATTGAGCTCATCATAACAAGCATCGCTATAAGATTATAGAAGTAAGTTACAAATGGGTCTCTATTACCCCCACCCATGCTTTTTTCTTCCACAAAGTCCATACTTGCTATGGATTCATCCATAACTTCGTCAGATCTCTGTAAATCGTCAGGATTCTCATTTATAGTATTTATGGCTTTATCAACCTGAACTCTATATTCTGAAATAATACTCGAGAGGATGCTATGCTTAACGCCCATACCGTTTACTTCTAGATAGATATCTTTCATTCCGGATATAGTAATGATTCCGGCTATATCACCATCTTCAAGAAGCTTCTCAGCTTCCTCGTGGTTTGAAACCTTCACTTCTTCAATCATTTTTGTGCCGTCTTCATATTCGAGTTTTTGAAGCACCCCTGCAAAAGGGTGATCCTCAACTGATATTTCATCCAGTACAGCTTTATCTTCTGTCATATAATCATATGGGAATAAGCTAAGATCATATCCCTTCATATCATCGAAGCTTTCTACTGCTTCTAATTCTTCCAAAGCTTCCTCACTAAGTGGAGCTTCCCTATCGAAGTCTTCCCCCATAGCTTCTGCTGTAGCTTTTTCTGTCGCATATTCTTCTAGGTCTCCACGCATTTTATCTTTATCAAGATAAGAGAAGGCCTGCATAACCTTATATTCATCTATTGCACTTTGATCAGCTTCAACCACAACTGGAATAGGCTCGCTCTTATTATCCTTATAGATAGATGAGAACGCGAAGTAGAAAAGAGTTCCCAAGATAATAGGAAAAGCCAAGGTCCAGAAGACATAGATCTTTGATCTGAGGCAAAGCTTAAGTTGTGCGATTATAACTCTTCCAAACATTTCTTACTCCTTATCTCTAAGTTCTTTACCTGTGATTTCCAAGAATACATCATTGAGTGTAGGTAGCTCTGAATAGATTCTTTCATACTTGATACCATTTTCTGATAGGTACTCGATAACATGTGTGATATTATGCTTTCCACCGCTACACTTAATTGTCAGCTTGTCGCTCATATACTTAACATCATATACATGATTGATGTTTTTGATTGCCTCGATATGTTCCTCTGAAAGCTTCTTAATATCCACGATTACATTTTCGGTATTCTTAATTCTACCCTTAAGCTCTTCACTAGTACCCGATGCTATCTCCTTACCTTTATCCATGATGAGAATTCGTGAACATATCTGTTCGATTTCCTCCATGTAATGCGAGGTATAAATGATAGTTGCACCAGCCTTGTTCAGTTCAACAACTCCTTCGAGAATCTTGTTTCTAGACTGTGGGTCAACCGCAACAGTTGGCTCATCAAGAATTATGAGGTCTGGCTTATGAGCTATACCACAAGCAATGTTTAACCTTCTTAGAAGACCACCAGATAGCTTCTTAGGATAGAACTTTCGAAAGTCATTCAGATCAACAAAATCAATTGCTTCCTCAACATACTGCTTTCTAGTTTTCTTATCTTTGATATATAGTCCACAGAAGTAATCTATATTCTCGTAAACTGTAAGCTCATCGAAAACCGCTACATTCTGGCAGACAATTCCGATTCTCTTCTTTAAATCTCTTCTCTTAGGAGTCATCTTCTCACCGAAGAGTTCAACCTCACCCTTATCATATTCCAGGAGGGACAGAAGGCAGTTAATAGTCGTTGTCTTACCCGAGCCGTTAGGTCCGAGGAGTCCAAAAACCTCTCCTTCTTTTATTTCCAGACTGAAGTTGTCCAGAGCTATAAGCTCCTTATATCTTTTTACTAGATTACTTATTTTTACTACTGTCTCGCTCATAACTTATCCTTTCGTTTTGTTAGTGCGTTTTAGTGCCACTTTCTCTTTACAATTCATAGTCTAATCTTTCTCTAACAAAAATGTAAGTGAAGCATGTCAGTTTGTGGATATGACATTTGTCACAAAAAAGCCAGGCTCTTTTGAGCCCGGCAACTTTGTTATGCATTGATATTATATTCTTTAAACAAGCTTTCACGGAATTCTTCATCAGATAATGCCTTTTTCATGTCATCTTCTCGTCCATCAGCAATCAAATTAGAATACAGCGTATTAACGGCATTTATTCCCTCTTCTCTCGCTACCTTAGCCGCTTGCTTCGCCTTTTGCTGTGCATATTCTTCTAACGTCATGATCTTACCTCTCCATCTCTTATCTCTTCGGACTTCAATCACCGTATCATTCAGTTCCTTGGTATACTCATCTGTGATTTCACCACTATCTATATAATTTAGAAAATTACGAAGCGGTATAGGAATATCATCTAGAGTACCTTTTGTATTAAGAAAAATCTTTGAAGTCTTATCACCTAGCGAAATGTCCCTATCCTGCAAGCATAGATTCTCAAAAGTATACAAATGCCTTCCTTTTCCAAACAGATCAAAGGTACAAATAAAGATAACAATACTGTTTTTCAATTCTTTATAATCACTACCCTTATCTATCAAATCCAAATCAATTAAATCCTGATAATATCTGCTTCTCTTAGCAAGATCATCCTCTATACCGTTTTGGAGTTCTATATCATAAGTCGTATCCTCATCCTGACAATAAACATCAAGTCTGATACTCTTCGAATCAAAGTCTATATCTATGACCTTTTCGGACTCCGGATAGGTTATACGAGTAATCCTTTTATTAAGTATCCTCTCAAGACACATTTTGCAAAGTTTTTCTCTTCGCATAACGATGTTAAACATCGCATTATTTTTTAATGTAATTTTATTTATATCTACCATATTAACCTCCTGCATTTGAACATAAAATGTAACTAAGTCAAACAGTTTTTTCCCTCTGAAAAATCTGTTTTTTCAAATGTGCGGAGGCCCGCGAAGCCGCATAAATATTAAAGGTGCAACAAATCCGAGCATTTTTTTCTCCGTTTTTTTTATTAGCCCTTCGGCCATAAAAAACGGAAATGCAATTTGTTGCACTACCGATATACTTATTAAATTAAGTAGATACATTTTAAATCAATAACATTTAATTATCAAGAAAAAAATAACAGTTTTATGAAAAGATACTTGTATAAATGACCTTTTTTTGATATATTAATTCCCGTATAGCTACATAATGAAAACCAAATAATGGGAGGATGGTTAAAATGTTTAATGCACTTTCAATTCTTGCTACATATAGCACAGAGTATTCATCATCATACGATGCTGGCGCTGCTGCTGCATCTATGATTCCATCACTTATAGGTTCTTTAGTCGGCTATGTTCTTATGGCTATTGGACTTATGAAGATGTTCGAGAAGGCTGGAGTTACAAGCTGGTATGCTTGGATTCCAATTCTCAATGTTTATTGGTTAACAAAGATTGCTACAGGTAATGGTTGGTTATTCCTTCTTTGCCTTATCCCTTGTGTTGGAACACTTATCTGGTGCATCCTTACAGCTGTTAAGCTTGCTCCTGCATTCGGTAAGGGTGGCGGATACATCGTTGGTCTTATCTTCATTCCAAACATCATGTATCTTGTACTCGGATTCGGCGATGCACAGTACATGGGACCACAGTAATATAGTAAATATATAAAAGGTTTTAAGTAATAAATAATATCGATATTATCATTATGTAGAAAAAAGCTCAGGACATCTCGTCCTGAGCTTTTGTTTTTATCAAATGTCCCTTTTAGCAATAACTATTCAACTCTAATAACCTGTATAGCATTAATTAATTTGCCACAATAACCGAAGCGGTTCTGATAACCTTTCCCTTATATACATACCCTGTCTGCATAACCTGCTTAACAGTATTCTCTGGAAGATCCACGTCTGTGACATGAGCTACAGCATTCTGATAATTAAAGTCGAATGGCTCGCCCTCACCAGAAATAATAGTTATTCCATTTTCCTCCAGTATCTTAACTGCATTTTCATAAGTCTGGATAATTCCCTTTGTATAAGGATTATCCTCATCCTGTGCAAACTTTGATGCATACTCCAGGTTATCGATAATAGGAAGTATCTTCTCAATAAACTCGGTAATGTCATCTCCGCTTCCAGCAGTAGCTCCCTGAGCCTGAGCAGGACCAACTGGGAATTCGAGATATGCTTCTGTCGCCATATTCTGAATTACGAGCGAAAGCTCTCTATCTTTGTTAACGCCAAGTCCTACCCACACCGGCTTCTTCAGAAAGTCCTGGACATTATCAGTTGGAACTTCAACCTCACCTATCTGATAGAAGCCCTTATTTCTATTCTCATAAACCTTAAAGGTTTCAGTTCCATTTCCCTCAGGCATCTTCCTCATCTCGATACCTTCACTTCCTGGAAATTCTGTATCAGCATTTATTACTCTAAACATCTGTCCATTAATTTCTAGGAAAATGTCATATGGAGTAAGCGTATCCATCACCCCAAGACCAACGAACGCTTCTCTCTCCTCAAGCTTACCGCAATAATATCCAAGACCTTCTATAATAGACTTGCTATCAACCATTTTCATCTGCATACCGCGATTAGCAAATGCCGGAGAATAATCCGCATAGGACTTAATCGACTGCTCAAAGGTAATAGTTGAATTCATATTTCCAGCACAGAAGAGCACCTGCGCCTCCGTTGTATCAAAGAGCTTATTTGCATATCCACCAAGGAAAGGAGCCTTGTGAAATGCCGTAGTTCCCCATTTTCCAGCAGCATAGGTATCTATCTTTCTTACACCTCTATCGCTGAATTCATACTCAGAAACTCCAACTCTTCCATCACCAACAACCGCTGCCAGCATTCTTCCATCAAAATCATATTCACCGTATATGCTAAGAGCCAGAGACATAGTCTCGCAAAGTGTTCTAACTATATCAATGCCCACCTCACGTCCAGCTGAATATATCCTTCGAATATCCTCTAATCCAAAACTATCTGGAGTACATACGATAAGTCCAAAATCCGTTATACCTACCTTCTGTCCCAGATACTCACGAACCGCTCTCAGTACGCCACCAAGAACAGATGAATCACTATATATATCATCCTTTCTAAGATCCGCAGGAAGATTAAATGCCGCCGTGCTTATCGACTCCTCGCTACTCCAGCTCAGATGAATCTTCTGCTCCCAATAATGCATTCCCACAATACTTTTCATGGATAGCCTCCCAAATTTTTTACTCAACTTATAAGATTTCGCTTAAAATTACGCTCTCATTTTAGAATAACACTCCACATTATAACATAAAAATATAGCCAGCGGGAGTTTAGTTAACATCCGCTGGCTTTGCCTCTGTAATTACATCCATCTTCGAATTAACAAGTCTGCAGAATACATAAGGAGCATTCGGGTCATCCTTATAGCAATCATAATAACCTGTCACTTCAACTACAGAACCATCTGTTGGATATTCATCTGGAAAGACGTGACTACCATCCTCCCATATAAATTCCATCCCCTGCTGACAGCAGGCTGTAGCATCCTGAATAATAACGAAATGATATATCTGACCTGTATCAGGATCTGTACTAGAATAATATGTACCATCCATCTTGATAACCTGGTCAACATACGAAGGACCATCAGCAAGCATCTGATACACAGTCGAATAAACCATTGTACTATCCATGCTTGTAAGATCCACATCTATCTTGGTACTATCTGTAATTGGTTCATAATCCTTCGAAGGAACCGTACCAGATATCTGACTCTCATCATATTCCTGATTAGGAGCCGTATCTTCCGTTGTCTGTTCCTCTGTTATAGCAGACGTTTTATTACTACTATCTGAATCAGCGGCAGAATTATTTTCTGCAACCGCATCAGTGGCAGCTTCCGTTGTAGCTTTAGTTGTAGCTTCAGTCGTAGCTTCCGAGCTTTCCTCAGCTATCTGCTGATCTATAGTTTCCTGAACCTTATTACTTCCGTTCATCTTGCTATCCGCCTTATCTGCTCCACATCCCGAAAGCAGCAGCAGCATAGAAAGTGTAAGACAAATAATCTTTGATTTTTTCAAATTCATTTTAGAATCTCTACCGTCCTTAACCCAAGTCTCATTTACAAAATCTAGTTGCCTGTTTTCACAACAAATCTTCCAACTAATGCAGCTATTATAAAGCATATCAAATCCATTGCAACGATTGTAGCACCAACCGGTGTTGAATAAAGGATTGAAACTATCATTCCTACTATAGCACATACCACCGAAAAGATAGCTGACAGTATAACAACTCCTTTAAATGTACCACTCAGTCTCATAGCGGCAAGAGCTGGGAACACAATAAGTGCTGAAATAAGAAGACTTCCTACCAGGTTCATTCCCAAAACTATGATAATCGCAATGATAACCGCAATAAGGAAATTGTATTTTCCTGCGGGCACCCCCGTCGCCCTGCAGAAGGTCTCATCAAAGGTAACTGCAAATATCTTATTATAGAAAATGACATATAAAGCAATCACTATAATCGAGAGCACTATACATATCATAACCTCTTTAGAATCGAGAGTAAGTATTGATGTCGAACCAAAAAGCGTGCTACATACATCACCAGAAACATTTGAAGAAGAAGAGAATACATTCATCACAAGATAACCAAAAGCAAGAGATGTAACTGACAGCATTGCTATGGCAGCATCCCCCTTAAGCATGGACTTATTGCCATTTCTCAGAAGAAGAACTGCAACAAGAATAGTTACTGGCATAACCAGAATCGTATTACTCGTAAGCTTCAGCACTGTAGCTATTGCCATAGCACCAAAGGCCACGTGTGATAATCCATCACCTATAAACGAATAACGTTTTAGTACAAGTGTCACTCCGAGAAGTGAGGCACACAGTGCGATGAGCACACCTACTATAAGTGCATATACAACGAAATCAAACTGAAGATAATATAGAAGCTGACTCATCACTCGTCACCTCCTTCTGACTCAGAGGATTCTTCCTTAGCTTCCGACACCTCATTCTCATCCTCATCCGCATCCACCGTTGAGAAGAATTTATAAGCATCGCTCACCAGATAGTCCTCTGTTTTTCCAAAGAACAATTGTTTATGTCCTAAATGAAGTATGCGATTCGAATATCTAACTGCGGTACTAATATCATGAGAAATCATTATGATAGTAACGCCCATATCGTTGAGGGACTTCACCATACGGTACATTTCCTCTGTAACCTTTGGATCGAGTCCTGCAACTGGTTCATCCAGAAGGATCAACTCAGAGGTAGCGCAGAGCGCCCTTGCGAGAAGAACTCTCTGCTGCTGACCACCTGATAGATTTCTAAAGGTCTTCTTTCTCAGATCCCATGCATCTAGCTTTCTGAGACAATCGACTGCGCGTTTCTTTTCCTCTTTATTATAAAAGGGTCTAAGGCCTGTTTTAGAAAGATTACCAGAAAGAACTATTTCCCAGACACTCGCCGGAAAATCCTTCTGAACAATTGTCTGCTGAGGTAGATAACCTATATCCTTAGGTCCCAGCTCCTCACTGAAACTAATCTCCCCCTTCACTGGCGGAATCAGGCGAAGGAGAGTCTTCATAAGAGTACTCTTACCTGCACCATTTTCTCCAACTATACAGAGGTAATCTCCCTTTTCAACAACGAACTTTATATGCTTCGTTAAAGGAATACCATCATATCCAGTTGTAATATCCTTGACCTCAATATAATTCATATTATTCTCCTAGTGCTTTCTTAAGCACCTCCAAATTGTCTGCCATCTGGCTTATATATGTTTCCCCAGCCTGAACATCCTCAGATGTAACTGACTGAAGAGAATCCATAGTCATTATTTCCTGATCCTGAGACTTTGTATTTTCCTTAATAGTCTGCGCCAGTTTCTGATCACTCTTTTCTATAGTACATATAACTGGAGCTCCCAGATCATCAATCTTTCCAGCAAGGAAAACTATAGTTTCAAAACTTGCCTCAGTTTCAGCAGAACATCCTACAAAAGCCGCATAGTAATCGAGGCCATAGTCATCCACCATATATCTAAAAGGAAATCTATCTCCGAATATAAGAGTCTTAACTTCTGCCGCATCAACCGCTTCCTGATACTGCTTATCAAGGTCAGATAGCTTGTTGTTATAGGCTTCTACATTTGCTTTATAGGCAGCGGCATTTGCACTGTCTTTCTCGGCCATTTTGTCTGCTATATAGCTAGTAAGAATCTGAGCATTTTTAAGGGATAACCATACATGCTCATCATACTCAATCTCACCCTCATCGTGGTGATGGCCTTCTCCCTCATGTTCTTCGTCAGCATCTTCCGCCTCAGCATCGCCATCGTGACTATCCACTTCTTCATCAGCATCTTCATGCTCATGTTCGTCCTCTTCCTGCATGCCTTCAACGACCTCTTCTTCCTTAACAGTGTCACCTAAAACATCCAGAAGATCAATAACCACCATATCCTTATTAGTAGCTTCCTTAAGGGCATCATCTACCCAAGCATCGGATTCGCCACCAACATAAATGAAAATATCGCAGGTGGAAATCTTCGCTATATCAGCAGCTGTCGGCTGGAAGCTATGGAGATCCACGCCGTTATCAAGAAGCATAGTAACATCAACATTTTCCGCAGCGCTCTTATCAGCACTTCCCTCGCTTATTCCAGCTATTTCTCTAACCCAGTCATACTCAGGGAAAATAGTTGTTACGACCTGCAGCTTTCCGTCATCTACAGCTCCAACATTTCCATTGCCACTTCCGCAGGCTGTTAGTCCCAGCACCATAGAAGCCATCATTACATATGATACAAATCTTTTTATACTTCTTTTATTTATCATTTTTTTACCAAATCTCAAGTCTTTCATAATTAACCTCATTTCATGATGCCCCCATCTCCACTCCAATAAGTTCTAATTTATGTCCTATACCTCTTACTTTCTACATTTATCGCAAAGACCGTAGAATACAGTTCTGCGAGGATCAATCACAAAACTGTGGCTCTTCTCTATATGTTTCATCAGTTCTTCTATCTCTTCACAGTGAAGATGAATAAGTGCACCACATTTCTCACATTTACAGTGATAGCAGGAAATGTTCCCGTCCATATGATGCTCGGAGTTTATATATTCGTAGCAAGCCGAACTCGTTCCATCAACGATATACTTATTAACCAAGCCTTCCTCAACCATTTTGTCGAGCTGGCGATAAACAGTCGTAAGTCCGATAGGGTTTCCCTTCTTCTCGAAATGACTAACGATATCACTTACTGTTACATGTTCCCCCGCCTTATTCATCAGATAGGCTGTGAGTTCTGCACGCTGTTTAGTTTTGTACTGTGACTTAGTGGTCATAGTGATTTCTCCTAAGATTATTCTCTTTCCTCAAAATTACATATAAAAAATGAAAACCATTTTCAAATTCAATTTGAAAACGGTTTTCATTTTACACTCACATTATACTATTGTCAAGTAAAATGAAAATGATTTTCATTTTCCCAAATCCTTTTCATTTCCACTGAAAATTTTCCTATAAACTCAGAATAGCCTCCGTCATTTTGATAGCACGGGCATTCTTCTCCACATCATGGACACGAACGAACTTGCAGCCTGCCTGAACTGCCATAACTGTTGTTACCATAGTTCCTTCCTCGCGCTGATCCGGTGGAAGCTCCAGCACATTTCCAATCATCGATTTTCTAGAGGTTGCAAGAAGCATTGGAAAACCAACACTCTCAACTATTTTCTTAAGGTACTTAACGGTAAGAATATTTTCAGTCTGAGTTTTTGCAAAGCCGATACCAGGATCAACAATTATCATATCCTCTGGGATACCCGCCTCTGTCGCAATCTTCACACTATTTAGAAGACCAGTTATTACTCTATCTACAACTTTATCTTCTTCTACAGAATGGTACAGTCTAGATGCATGATAAGACGAAAGGTCACCCAACATATTTTCTGCATCTACAATATAAGTCTTAATCGCTGATATTTTTTCAACGCAGCCATTTGCTCTAAGGAACTTTGCTATACGCTCCTCGTCACGCTCCTCCACGCTTCGTCCGAGGTTATCATTATGCATCATTACAATAGGAGCCTTATATTCCTTAACGACCTCAGCCATTTTCTGACCAGAATATCTCTCTATCTTATCTACATCGACTCCGTCCTCTTCACGATTATAGAGATCGTACTGAAGGCCCCAGATATCATTTACTATATCCGCTCCCGCCTCAAGCGCCGCTCTCGCAACTGGAGCCTTATAGGTATCTATCGAAATAGGTGCGTCGAAGTTACCCCTTACTAGTTTTATTACTTCTGTAACTCTCTTTATCTCTTCCTCTTCCGAAATCTGTACATGGCCAGGTCTCGTACTCTCTCCGCCGATATCTATTATATCCGCTCCCTCACTTATCATTTCCTCTACATGACTGAGAGCATTATCTACATCAATATAACTCCCGCCATCCGAAAAGGAGTCAGGAGTCACATTTAATATTCCCATTATATAGGTATGGGAGCCATTCATATTGAATTCTTTGTTTCTAATTATCACTTTTCTTCCCCCCAGAAAGATATAACTATATCATATTGATAGCGATACCCACGATAAGTCCGAGGATCATTCCCATCAGCACCTGAAATGGTGTATGTCCGACAAACTCTTTCAGCTTATCTTCGTTAGATAGCTCAGTTCCACTAAGCTTTTCTAGTATCTCCGTCATATCATTTAGGACCTTAGCCTGCTTACCAGTTTCAAGTCTAACACCCATCGCATCATGCATAACTACTATCGCCATTATCATAGCAATCGCGAAAACTGGTGATCCAAAGCCACACTCTAGTCCTACTGAAACAGCTACTGCAGTAACTGTAGCAGAATGTCCACTAGGCATTCCTCCATCTCCGAAGAGTCTCTCAAGCTGCAGCTTCTTATTAACTATAAGGAAGATAATTGTCTTCAGTATCTGCGCAGAGCCCCAACCTACCAGGCCCGCTATAAGTATTTTGTTATGTATTATTTCATTAAATATATCCATTAAATTATCTTCCTCTATTTTTTTCGCTTCGCACTTATATCGTGCCTACCTTACTGTCCTTACGTTTTTCCTCATCACTCATCATATCATACTCAATCAAGTCGTGATGCATCTTGCCGAGATCATTCCTCGTGCTCTTATCCGTCGAACCACTATATACATAACCCTCTGTACGCATATAAGCATTCCACCTTCTATGCTCGAGGCTCTCAATAATCGTTCTCTCTTCATCCGTCAGCTCGTCATCTGACTTATCCGCACCTGCAACTCCGCAATGAATACGCGCACGCAAATGTATCGCGGACGCAATTGAAGACTGGTAATTATATTCGTATCTCCAGAACTCTTCTTCCTCACCCCACTTAAGGTGTCTCTGAAGAGCCTCCTCCTCCAGCTCGGAACTGATGATAACATCTGCTGAGTACGACGACTCAACATCGCCGATAAATCTGATATCATAGCTCTGTCCCTTGTAGTTTGTAATTCCTTCAAGGGCCTTCTTCTCATACGAACTCTTAACCACTGCCTGAATAACTGGCTTTATTCCAACTCTCTCGTAGAGCATTCTCATCTTAACCGCAGTTCTGATATTCATCTCATCTGAGTCAAGGCATATAAATACGAAAGTAGTCTTGTCGAGACCCATGATTGTATCCGCAAAGGACTTTGTATTAACATTTACCCCCGAATGGATAGTAACATCATAGTGCGAAAGCTCAGGAACCGCTCCCCGGATTATATCTTCCGCTTCAGGATTCTCATC
>CACYQC010000004.1 GCA_902776395.1 uncultured Lachnospiraceae bacterium | reverse complement strand
AACTTACCACCCGAGTGAAGCACGGTGAAAACCACTCGCTCCGCACTCTTCTTCTCTGTAGGGTGAAGATCAACCGGAATACCACGACCATCATCCTCAACAGTCGCCGAGCCATCCTCATTTAAAGAAACATAAATGTTCTTGCAGAAGCCCGCCAAATGCTCATCCACCGCATTATCTATTATCTCCTGAACCAAATGATTCAGACCAGTTCTTCCAGTACTACCAATGTACATACCAGGTCTAAGTCTAACTGGTTCGAGTCCCTTCAGGACCTTTATCGATTCGGAATCATAACTATCATTCTTCTTCGCCATGTTGTTATCCTTTCACTGAGTTACTTTTTGTTTCCTTTGCCGCCACGTTTTACAGCTTTCATGTTAGAGAGCTGAATGCCATTAAACTCCGCAGAGTTATCAGCTGATATAGCGGAAACCACATAGTCGCCTCTTCTAAGAGATATGAGCTGAACTCCTCCAGCACCCTTACCCTGAACAGGTATCTCTTCCGTCTTAACCTTGATGGAATATCCATTATTGGTTTCAGCTACTATATATTCATCTTCAAAACCTACATAAACAATTGGCGACTTAATAGCCTGCGAGGTCTTACGCGAAGTATCGAATAGAGCCGCACTCGCACGCTTTGCCTTACCCTCGGTAGTGACAAAGACCAGATTATATTCTGGAACCATACCTCTACACTGCTCCACCAGATTCTTAACAGTATCAGAATCCATATTTCCTGCAGGATTCATCTCTGATACATTCATCATCGCCACAACATCCGCCGTGTGACTCATGCCACAGAACTCAAATATCTGTATACCCTTGTCTGTTATTCTAAACTTCTTATCCTTCTTATTTTGCTTCTTCAAAATGTCAGACACCTTGATGATATGAACCATTCCTTCGCTATCGAAGATCGCTATTCTATCGGTTGACATAACATTTATATCGAACTTCCTTACCACATCAGGATTCTTTTCAAATACACTTCTAGGAGCTGACTTGATATAGAAGAATCGGTCCAGCAGAATAGTCTCTTCTGTAGCTACAACCTTCTCCTTCTCTACTACAACCTCTCCCAGATTCTCGATTACTGATCTACGAGGGATTGCATACTTCTTCTTCAGCTCTTCGATATCAGCTATCATCTGCTTCTTCATAGCTGCATTTGACTTGAGGAGCTTCTCATACTTAGCTATCTTCTTCTCCGCATCCTCAAGTTCTTTCTTCAGAACATCTACCTCTAGTCCTATCAGCTTCTGAAGTCTCATTGCCAGGATTGCATCTGTCTGCTTTTCAGTAAAATGCAACTCCTGCGCATCAGCTACGGAACCCTTATATCTGAACTTGATATTATCTGTCTTACCGAACATCAAGCATTCCTTGGCTTCCTTTGTTGTAGCAGAACCACGGAGTATCTCGATTATAAGGTCAATAACATCAACCGCTTCAAGGAGTCCACTCTTAATCTCACGAACATCTCTCTGATCTGCAAGAAGTCTCTCATACTTAGCTGTGTAGACCTCCCACTTATACTCTGTATAAGTCTCAAGTATACGGCGAAGACCCATAACCTCAGGCTTCTTGTTATAGATACAGTTCATATTTACACTGTAGGTATCCTCGAGGCCAGCCTTCTTATATAGAATATTCAGTATCTTCTCTATCTCTTCATCCGTAGTACCCTTCTTAACATCTATAGCCAGGCACTCCCCGTCCTTATCACCTCTATCAGCGATATCCACTACTGCAGGAAGCTTGCCCTGACGAACAAGGTCAGCAACCGTGTTCAGGAACTTCTCAGTAGAACCGATCATCGTATAAGGAAGCTCAGTAACACAGATAGACTTACGGCCACGACCCGCGTCACGGATTTCAACCTTACCTCTAACTCTCAGCTTGCCAAGTCCAGTCTCATATATCTGAATCAGAGACTCTCTATCTATATTGATAATTCCACCTGTAGCAAAATCCGGTCCCTTCACGTATTCCAGAAGCTCTTCTGTAGTAATCTTAGGGTTCTGGAGATATGCTATCTCAGCATCAGCAACCTCTTCAAGATTGTGAGTTGGAATATTAGTAGCCATACCAACTGCGATACCTGTTGCTCCAGAGGTCAGCATGTTAGGAACAAGAAATGGTATATGCACCGGCTCCTGCTCTGTGCCATCGAAGTTTGGCATGAATTCACAGTACTTAAGATCCTTCAACCCTTCCTCTGCATACTGAGATATACGTGCCTCAGTATAACGCATGGCAGCTGCTCCTGAACCTGAAACATCACCAAAGTTTCCATGAGGATCTACTAGTGGAATAGGTAGCTTCCAGCTCTGCGCCAGGTTAACCAAACACTCATATATAGAGCTGTCACCGTGAGGATGATATTTACCCATGGTATCACCGACAATACGCGCACACTTACGATGCGGACTGTCAGATCTAGTCAGCTCTGATAGAGAATAAACAACTCTTCTCTGAACCGGCTTCAGACCATCCTTAACATCCGGCAAAGCTCTTTCTGTAATTACGGACATGGCGTAGTCCACATAGTCCTGCCCCATCTCCTCTTCATAATCAATTGTTTTGATCGTTTCCATATATATCTCCTAAAAATATAAAAATATCATAATCTCTACAAAACAAAAAAATACTTCGGTGCATTACACCGAAGTATATTCTACCATATATAGTGTTCAAAATCAAAGCAAAACCTACTATCTTGTGGTTTTATTCATCTTCATCCGTCTCTGTTTCAAGTCCATCAACCAGCTCATCATACTCCATCTCTAACTCTTCACTCAGACTAATCTTAGCCAGCCTCCTTCCAATCAGAACACTGACCAGCTTCGAAAAGATAGCTATTATAACGAAATAAACAATCGTAGTTAAGAACAGCGGAAGCGCCAGCTCATAGCTCTCAAGTCTGATGGTATCTACAACCTTAGTCATATCCTGAACAGATACATATCCAACCACCGAGGTCATCTTGATAAGTCTAACAACCGCCTCACGGTATTCATACAGCAGCTCGTCACTATTTTTACTGAAAAGACCTCTAAAGAACTCGCCTGCCGTTATTGCTTCTACTCTATACTTACGTTCAAACTGCCCATCGTCTATCTTAAGTGACCAATGATTCAGTATCCTATATACTTCCTCACCAAAAACGAAAACAAAACAGATAGAAGCAGCTATAAAACCACCATAGAAGAGATTCATATAATATGAATAATATAGTGACATTATCATCATTATTGCTGGCACACCATGAATTATCCAAGCAAACAGCTTCGTCAGTCCTCTCATCAGAAATGTTGCTTTCCGGCTCAGAATAAACATGATAAATCCCGAAGGTGTACCAACAAGGATTCCGCCCAACACTAGCAGAATCGTCGCAAGAATTCCACCAAAGAATATCTTGAATCTGTTTCCCTCTACAAAAGCATCATGAAAATTGTCCTTGATTCCATACAGAAAGCCCTTTCCACCCTTATCGACCTTTTTAAGAGTACAAATAGATATTCCACCTTTGTAATCAGGGCTACCAAAGAGCATACTCTTGGAACGTTCTTCGGAAACAGTTATAGATCCGCAGCCCGCATCGTAATCCCCTTTCGATACCCCTGTCAGCATATCCGTAAATGTAGTCTCTACGAAATTCGGCTTATAACCATACTCCTTACAGAAGCCTATAGCTATATCTACATCATATCCCACCAGTTGATTACGAGATTTATATGTAAACGGAATTGTTTTATCCTCATATGCGATTGTAAGTGAACCGTTTGTATCAGGCAGTTCAAGGTAGCTCTCACTCACCTTATTATCCGTATCATCCCCAAACCATTTCTCATCAAGAGCAGCAAGCTCACCACTTGCCTCAAGCTTATCTATGTATTCTGAATATTCATCGCAAATCTTCTTACCTTTTTCATCAATAGGGAAAATAAATGAATAGTCTGAAGGCTCAAGATATCCGTCCACCAAAACGAGCTTGTCCTGACTACGGAGTCTGGCTCTGATTAAAGCTTCATCATCAACCACGCCATCAACTCTTCCACCCAAAAGCGCCTGATATGCATCCTCTCGGGTTTCAAAAACCTCAATCTTAGCCTTCGGAAGAATAGCCTTGGTTCTCTCCTCAAATATATATCCTTCCACCACTGCAACAGTAACTCTTTTATTATTAAAAGCACTTACCGTATCAAGCTTAGGACCCATCTCGTAGATTTTCCGAACTATTGAGGTTCCAACACACAGAACTATCAGAAATATAATTATATATAAATACTTTTTTGAACCATCTGATTTCATTAGTTATCCTTGCTCTCTTTGTACTTTTTATAATTCTCTTCGCATTCAGCCTTTATCTCATCAGCTGCAGCTGCTCTATCAAAGGATAATGTAAAATAGTCATCTCCGTACGGATCATAAGGAATCTCATATTCCTTCAGCCACAGATTACAAGCATCAACAACTTCCTTGCAATTTCTTATCCTACTATCAAGACTGCTATATTCTTCAGACTCCAGAAGTGATATAACAAAATGCGCCTGCATCTCTTGATCAGCAATATTAAACTTATAGTTCTCTCCCGGACCGCCCGGACCGAACCACTGTTCTGCAAACTGATAAAGGTCATCCTTCTTATCATACGCTGTATACTGACCATAGCCATAGCCACCATCAGTATTTACCCATTGATTATTATCATTATAGAAACCATTTGTCGAATTACGTACTCTCGACTGCAGGAAATCCTTCTTATCTATGGTCTTACGATTAACCTTCTCCGTATAATCATCATCCTCTATTTTCCAAAGTGTATTGTTATAATCTTCGAGGTTAGAGGCTTGAAATCTCGACTCCGCTTTGAGATTACACATAACTCCAAGAACTGCAACCTCATTTTCATCAAAATGTTCCATCAAGAGATTAAAGAGCATCTGATCCTCTGATATATCTTCAAAGGTTTTATACTCCTTAGAAGGAATAATACTGACCTTCTCTTCATATGGAGTATCATCAATCACTTCCTTCTCCTTAAGATAGGAACCAGGAATCACAACCTCTGCAGAAATAAAAGAAACTATAATAATAACTAAAAGGATTATGCCAACTATTATTTGCTTCTTCAAAATAGACCCATCTTTATCAGACTTGATACGTTTAAGTCTATTCGCCTGTCTTTCAAGGGCCTCCTCATAAAGCTCCTGAGCTTTTTTATCGCGCTCTTTTCTTCTCTGATCAACTCCCTGTCTATGCTTATCAATCTTTGAATCGATCTTCTTTCTTCTTTTTTGCATATAGTCATCAGTACGTTTTGTAGCAGCATCAAACTTCTTCTGCTTTGCCGCATCGCCCTTAACGTATGATTCATTTATCTTAGTTCTATTACTTTGGATTCTCTTATCCTGCTTAGCGCGTTCCTTAATAACATTCTCATTGGTTCTCTCTCTAAGCTTAGCAAGGCGCTCATCATTCTTCTTCAGAAACTCGTCCCTACGCTTATGTATCCTCTCAATATCAGCCGCTATTATATCATAGTGCTTCTGTGCCATTTCGACATTTTTCTTATGCCTTGCTTCCAAAGAACTATCTGCAGTTTTCTTCTCTGTAGATTCACTCATTTAAGAGGATCTCCCTTCAAGATTTATAGTACACCAAAATATCTAAGTGGAAAAACAACAACGAATACAATAACAATAAATAGTGGTATGCCCTTCACATAAACCTTAATATCCGCAGGGCTCATAGTCATATGGAAGAACATCGATACTCCGATATATCCAAGTAGAATTCTAAGCCATAGCAAGGTATGTCCCAGAGCATGTATCCAGTAGAAGCATCCCCATACAACAACCGCTCCAATAAACATTGGTGCAGAGGAAATGAAAATGTTCTGCAGTGCAACTACTATTATATTGCCCCTATTCCTGAAATTGACATGTCCCAGCGAATCATCGACATGCTTGAAAAGTGCGACTTCAGTGATCTTTGCTCCAGTTATTACCGCAAGGAATGCATGTGCCATCTCATGAAGAACTACTCCAGGAAAGAACACATAATTAACCAGTCCGCTGGCAACCTGAGGAGCAAACATTATACTCAGTCCAGACGCGAGTGCTTCACCAATCAACTGTATCAGATATCCTACAGCAATGATCACAAAAGGTAGCAGCACCGCAATGATAAGTGCATAAAGTGCCGGTATATCGTGTATCTTATTATAATACTCAACTACCTGCCCCAGAAATTCTTTCATATACTTCTCCCATAATAAAAATCATCTATAGATACTTATAATCATATATCAAAACTAAAAAAATGTCTAAATATACAAATATGACAGTGGCACTACAGTACCACTGTCACATCTGTTATTTTAGGATGGTTGAATGTTTTAACTCTCACCCACATGTAAAACATCTTTCTATACAAATAGAAATAACCACCAAGGATATTTAGACTATAACATAGCCTGTCCAACAGATGTCCAACAATAATTTATATAATTTCAAATTATTTTTCACATCTGTATTTTGTTATTTTTAAGCTTCTCTTCAATCTTCTCAGCACGCTGTTTAACCTTAGTTTCAGCCGTACGGAACTTTCTATTCATGTCTCTCATTCTAAGCAATGCTTCATTTCCATCCAGCTCCTGGGCTAAACGTTTAGGAGTCATTGTTCTATCTCTGAAATAATTCTTCATAAGTGTCTTAAATTCCGAATTATTCATTATCTCCTTCTTCAGGTTATTAATACCCATAGTGTGGAAGGCCTTCTTATTTGCTTCGCTCTCTGAAGTACCGAATTTGTATACCATGATATCTGCTGCCATTCCCATAAATTCCATCTTAGCAGCTTCAGTAGTTGGCATATTCACTTTAAGAATCATATCATTATAGGAATTAGCACTTCTATCTTCAGCTAGACTAAGTCTAAATTCTTCAATACTATCAGCAGAATAGGTTACTTGCTCATTCTTTGCAAAAGTAAGAAGCTTGTTTCTCTCTTCCCTGAAGAGCTTCTCCATCTTGATAGAACCCTTAAGTCTATCCTTTCCGGCATCAGTACCAGGATTCTTCTTTTCCTTCTGGTATACCTTCGAGTTATATATAGCTTCGTCAAGAGCATTAAAGTATAGTTCTACATCAGCCATACTCAGCTCATCACCAGCATCCTCAGCATAGATATTTTCACGAACTCTAACAACCGACTCAACTGATACTCTTAGATTCTTATGCTCATCAGATTCCTTACCAATATAAAGGTCTGTTCTCTTTTTATTGAAATCAACAAGGAATAGGTTAAGCTCCTGGTCTCTATCAAGACTCTTTTCTAACTCATCCTCATGGAATGCCTTTTCAGCACCTGCCTCAATAAGTACGTCTCTCTTTCTGATATTGTAATCCAGTTGGTTATAATACAGGATATTTTTCTCATCACCAGCACAGAAATTCTTATCCTTCATTTCATTAACCATCTTGGACATTTGATTCAGGATCTTCTTACGAGTTTCGGCACTTTTTAGCGGAGTCTTCTTTATTTTATTATAGAAAGAATCCATCTTCTCAAGAAATGCTTTATGTTCCTCATTTATAAACTCTGGCTTTTCTCTAAGTTGTACCTTATCAGTTTTGTTTTCATCATACTTTACTTTAGTGATAGCGTTTATTCGAATATGATTAAACATAGCTAGTATTCCTATATCATCTATAGTCCAACCATTCTCAATACCTATCTTATATGCATCAGTAGACGCAGCAAGTAGCTTTATTCCTCTAGCAGCCGCAGAATGTATGTGATCAGGAGCAGTATCCGGCGACATAACAACATCTTTACGAATCTCTGCATTTGTCTTAGGATCTTCGATAGCTGTCTCAATTTTATCTATCATTCTCTGCATTCTTAGAGTCTCGGAATAAAGAGTCTCTCTGTAGAGTTTCTCTATCTCAGGAGTCATCTTACCCTGTTCTTTGAGGCTCCAATAATCAGCCAGGTGATCCAGCTGATTGCTTCCCTCTATAACAAGGTCATGAACAGGGAACTTATCTCTCCATTTCTTTATCTTTTTATCGAGATCTTCATCAACAACTGGATTAAGTGCTCCATCCATTGCCTTAATTCCAAATCCAAGAGGAGTCTTGCTTGAAATATAATGATAACCAAATCCTTTAATTGTTCTCCTAATTGCATTAGATGTAAATGCCTTCGAATACATTGCAGCATCATGACCAATCTCACCGTTTTCAAGCTTGCTGTCGATGAGTTCATCCATATCATTAGCTACATTCTCAAGTCTCATCTTATATCTCTTAAATGCATTTCTATTTGTAACAGGCTTAAGAGCATACGAACCAACTTCTGGCTTAATAAATTTACCATATTTTTCAGTACTATACGGTATGTTGTAGGTCTGCTGTATAATACTATTTTCTGAAATAGTCGTAAGCTCCACAAAGTCCTTTGTCATTGAGAACGTCTCACCATTGCCATAGGATATGTTATTACCAAAGCTTACTAGAGCAGCTGCAGCATCATCATATATATCCTCTTTAACGACCTGATCATAATCATCGAATCTCTTATAAGGTGGAAGCTCTTCCTGATTTACCTCGTCAACTTCATCCTGATCCTCATTCTGATTCTGCTGCTGATTTGCATTAACTGAAGCGAGGAATTCTTCAAGAGTCACTCCATCATCCTTACTTGACTGAGCAGAAACATACCTATTACTCTTATCCAGAGTCTCATCCTCAGCTTTCCGCATCTCCTCGTCAACGATCTTGAACTCCGCATCGAACTCCTTCTGAAGCTCCTCGTCACTCATGATTTCATCATCAGTAAATATTAAATCTGTAGGTCTCAGCTCTGGAATCTTGATTTCTGGAGCTTTCTTATCCTTATTCTCTGGCTTCGCCTGATTGTCCTGATTATTCTGTTTCTCTTGCTTAGCCTGAATCTCCTGAGTCTCAAGCTGAAGGGCGGCAAATGCCTCTTCGAGCTTTCGGATAGCCTCCGGATCTACTGCAGGTTTCTCGTCCTCAGTTTTCTTAGGCTCACTATCTTCTACCTTGATTTCATCCGCCTTGATTTCAATCTTAATATCATCCGTCTTATCATCTCTGATGATATTCATCTCATCAACCTTGCTGAAATCATAATCCTTGATATTAACAAACTGACTACATACATCATCAAGAAGCATTTTGTTATCTCTAACAAACTGCATTCCTATCTCATTTATATACTTAGAACATAGAGAATATAGCACCCGAACGATATTCTGCTTGCTCAAAAACTTTGAATCATCCACCTTGAGAGTTTTTACTCCCTTGAGGAGTCCCTCGAATTCTCTCTTCATCTCAGGATTAATCTTTACACCTGATGTCTCACAGGCATATATCTCAGCATCTATTGCAATAATGAAACCAAGGATGTTCTTCTCTGACAAAGTCCAACCATTTACAAGAGCCTTTGCTTCACCATTCATAAATGCAAGTAATGGTTCTAGATTATTATCCTTCTGAGAAGGATCACTCTTAACCATCTTATTATATGTTCCAATGATGGTTCTTCCTGTTCTCTGATAACCATCTGTAATAGGATATATACTATTAGGATTAACAATTCCTGCTTCATTATCAAGTCCCTGTACCTTATACTCATTTGAAAGAGCCTGGAACATCACCCTATTATGGAAAATGTAATTCTGAAGCTTAGGATTTGCGTTATTTAGAGTTACATTCAGTTCATCGAGTTCGTAATTAGGAAGTGTTGTTGACTTCTTAATTACATTATATAGATATGGACTCTTTCCACATGCTTTCAGGATATTTCCCTTTGAATAATCACCTATTGTCTGGATATTCTCTAGACATGTAGATAATATAGATGGCTTATAATCCACATGATCAGGTCTAAGAAGCTTTAGATCCTGTGTTATACTTATACTTCCTGTTATACTCTGAAGAAGCATAGAAGCCTCATATATATCTTCCTTATTCTTAAAATAATGAGTCATATTGATCTGGCCGTTTGGAAGTGTAACTCCATTACCATTCCAACCGCTAAGATTTGCTCCCTCTTCTGCAGTAATTGCATTCTCAGGAGAGTTCATCTTATTCATCAGCTCATCATATCTCTGCTTAAGCTCTGCTACCTTCTCAGCCTTTCCAAGCTTCTGAAGTACAGGAATAATTGCATTATAAGCAAGCTGGAGACGGAAGGCCGTAACTGCCCCTTCCTTATTCCAGATAAATTCCTTGCCATTTACATCCTTTTCAGTTGTGAAGAATGGATTATTCTTTCCGATAGAAGCAGATACCTGATTAAATCTTTCTTCTATCTGATTATTCTTCTCTTTCTTTCTCTCATCGAGATCTACAAGCTTTCTATCGAAGAATCTCTGATTCTTATTATCAAGTCTTGTCTTACGATTAAGATCATTCTCAAAATCGTCATCTGTCTTATATTTACTCTTTGTATCAACCTTATCAAGGGTTGGCGCAAGTCTTACTGAATCAAGATCACGAGACTGCTTCTTCTCTTTATTAGCTTCGACAGGATCATAACCAAGGAGAACTGTGGTCTCATTTCTAAGTCTCTGCTCCTCTTCCGGCTTACGTCTGTCAGCCATAGTCTTGAGACGCTTAGCATTTACCTTCTTAGGGAAGTAGCACTGCTCTATCTTGATAACACCATCTACCATGATGTTTGTGCCTATTCTATCTGCAGCAGTTGTTTCCTTACCAGCATAGAGTCTTGTTCTGAAACCATCATACTCCTGCTCAGCCTTCATAGAATCTGCATCGTACTGTATAACACCAGGTGGCATATTCAGGGAGCCATCCTCTTTTAGACTAAGTGTATTACTTGGAACGTTATAAAATGTCTTATGATCCTGAGCAAGCTGTATATCATTCATCCATACAAACTGCATCTTATAATTACCATAGAGCATGTTATGAACCATATCACTAAGCTTCTTTTTATAACGATTCTGATACATACTACCTGATGAAGTCTTAAAAAGAATGTCATCTCCATCCATACCAACAATTGTAATATAGTGTCCCCCATCAGAGATTGTAACTGGCGACTTATCAACCATAATAGCCTTGCGAAGAGTCTTCTTCACGAGGTTAATGGCGTTTCTCTTATAAGCCTCCTTCTCCTGAGGTGTAAACTGTCGACCAATGGTAAGCTCAGCCTCTCTGATACGAAGAATATCAAGAGTACGGAGCATTGAGTCTGGTGCAAACTTAAGCAGAGCATCACCCATATCCATTACATTCTGCATGTCATCTGAGTTAAATGCCCTATCGATAGTTGCGCTTGTCTGGAACTTAGGTCCCATAAGCTGATTTACTGGATATTTTGGTCTATATGCTCTAATATCCTCCTGGCGGACATTTTTTATACCACGTCCCTGAAGAAGCATCTGACCACCACAAGACCAGCATCCAAAGAAACTAGTCTGCTCTCTTGGCATATCCACTTCAAGAACAAATCGCTCACCATTTCTCTTAACGTCAAGCTTTGGTCTATCATTAAATGGCTCCTGACCATTTTCTCTTGCCTGTGCCAATCTCTCATTTTCTGCGATCTTATCCAGGGCTATGAGTCTCTTTATAAGGATAGCCTTACCACGTATATTAATATCCTTGGTATTCTGAAGATAATCCTCTATAACCGCAGAATCTCCTGAATTTCTTATATGAGTAGGGAGTACCTGTTCAGCCATATCCTTGAATCTTTTATTTTCAACTTCCTCTGGAGCATTTCTATCCTTATAAAATGAAACAAACTCCCACGCACGAGGATAGAGATCCATCAGTCTGACGAACTCATTATATCTCTGTTCTGGAGTTTTATTCTTCATTCTTCCTACTAGCTCGTTCGGATCAACGAATACTCCATCGTCTATATAATGCATTGTAATCTCGTTAGCGAGATCCCCAAAATCCTTATCTTTTATATTTATAATCCTTGGCATGGCCGTATCCTTCCTTCTCTCAAAAACTAGTATAGCGTTTCGTACGAATCGCTATACTAGTCTTACATTAACATATGATTGACAACAAAAGGGCAACACTATTTAGAAATGTGGTTTAGGCCCGTCCTTTGGTCCTTTTTTAGGTTCTGGCTTAGGTTCTGGATCTGGTTGATCTACCTGAACTACTTCCGGAATATAGTTTTCATCTATATTCGCCCCATCATTATTATTCTGAATACCCTGATCCACACGGATATCTTCTTCAATATGTTCTTTATTTTCTGGAGCATGAATATTCTTCTGTTCCTGAATAGTCCTCTTTAGGATAGTCAGATCCTTAATATCTTTAGCGAGGACTTTATAAGAATCATATTCTGCGATATTATCCAAAGCCTCCTTCAGCTTCTTAGGATCATTCTTATATTCAGGATCTTTCTCATAATTCGCCTTCTTCTGAACATATTCTTTATACATATTATTTATATATGGATCTATAACCTTCTGGAAGCTTGGATCATTTGCTATTTTACTAGCAATTTCAATCATACTTCCTCCCTTTACAGGCATCTTACCACCATTATTTTTAACTATCCCATAAGATACTGGTATAGCTATAATCTGGCCAATAAACATCTTGTTAATAGTTCCAATTACTGGAAATTGAGACTTGACCAATCTTCCTTGTTTTGATATCTCCGCTGGAAGTCTAGACAGGTGATCATCTATTATACCATCCACGCTATGGAGCTGCTGAACATCTGGACCATTGTCCTTCTTGACACCTAGACTCTCAAGATATTTCTCATCAGCAGTTTTTACTGCCTCAGCAATTCGCTGTTCCTCAAAAGCCTTTGCGTCGCCAGGTCGAAGATCTGCAAATACATCAAGTACTGGATAAGGAAGCTCCTGACTGTGGATAGCCGCTCTATAAGCTTCGTCCCAGGAATTTTCTGATAATTCTTCCCTAGTTGAATTGGTTGCCTTCATATCTGGTTGCTCGAGACGCCACTCAATATAGGCATCCTTACTTTTTAGATGATCTGGCCATACCTTGCCAAGGACTCTGTCACTAATGAACTTAGCATCTTCTCTGTTATATATCTTACCTTCTTTTCTGATAAAGTCTGGCAGCTTAGTAACTGGAGTTATAGGATCCGCCTTAATCTTTAGCAGCTGATTAGCTCTCTTCTTTGTATAAGCCTCTGGTATTTCCTTATACTTATAGAATTCTCTAAGTTCCTCAAGCCTATCCTTGATAATACTATTAATTTTCTCAATGACTACGCGTTTTTCATCTTGAGTATAAACTTTCTTTCTGCTGGTATTCATCTTAACCAGCTTCTTCTGAAGCTCAATTATCTGCTTATTAACCTCTTTATCGCGATCAATAACAGGCTTCTGAAGTAGGTCTATCTCCTTTTTGAAGTCAGAACGCCACTTCTTATACTTAACTGCAGGTGATACCGTTCCTGCTGGTCTAGCAATATTCAGCTTCTTTTCAGCACCAAGAGCAGCTTCTTCAAGTCTCTTGAAGCGCTCTCTATCCATATCCTCTGGATGAGCCATCAGATAATCAAACATAGCCTCTTCTATCAGAATCTTAGCTTCATCATCGCCAACAGCAGCATCCTTTACGGACTTATTATAATTAATTATTATACTATCATATCTATCCTCTGAACTAAGGAAGGTATCATAATTAGTATTTAATTTACCTACTCCTACTCCATCCTCATTAAAGAGCTGCATAGGAAGATCTGATTTTTGTATTTTTGTATCCTGTAAGAAAGCAATCTTCATATTATTACGGAAGATATCATAGTTCTCACCCAGATATTCCTTAGGTGTAGCTGTAAAGTAGTGGAATCCTTCTATCGCCATACTTTCTCGCTTCAGCATGCTCTCATACATATCAGAAAGGATTACTTCATACCTTTGCTGGTCTAGACGATTCAATACATTGGTATCTAGACAATAAATTGCATCTAGAGGTCTACTAATCGCATAACCTGGAGCTCCATCTACAGCAGTAAAGAAGAATCCAGTAGGAAGTGTCTCGTTTCTACCAGCTTTGTTCAACTTACTAAAGGCAAGTAAGAAGCTGTCTTCTGGCTTAGTTAAAGAATCAAAGCCCTTTTCCTTTATAGCCTTTCTGAACCATTTATCAATACATTTTCCAGGATTGTCAATATACTGATCTATTGGAACACCAGCCTTCTTTGCAGCCTCTCCCAGCTGGAAGAGTCCGTTTATACGACTGTTAGTAACAACATCCACAGCAAACTCAGCTGGGAAGTCTTTTTCTCTGATACTATCTACGTTTCCAGGAGCCTGTGAACGATCAGGAAAAGCTTCATTAACCATCTGATGAATCTCTCTCATATGGTCTCTTTCGATATTATACTCGTCATTAGCCTGTTTAATCTTAGTGTTATTACCAGTTTTAAGTGCATCCTTAAGCTTTGCTCTAGCATTATATACTCTACGATATGAATATATCTTGTTGCCCTCTTCAATCACAGAATTACCAGTAATCATTCCATATTCTGTCATCTTATTGACTATCTGTATGATCTTGGCTCTTATATCCGGACTGATTGTAGGAGTATCATTTATAATATCTTGTACTTCCTGCGCTTTTTCAGGCTTAACAACTTTATAATCAAACGTGAATGTCGAATCCTTAACCTTCACATTGTCATATAGATCAACATATTTACCATTTTTATAATTATCCAGACTACGTACAACAGTATCTCTCTCGATACTACCTACGTGACCTCTTTCCTGATGACTAAACAGATATGTCTTTACATCATCTTTTAGTTCAGCCATATTATTATTAACGTCATCAAGTAATTCCATGGTTTGAGCCTTCAAATCATCATCTAGCCATTCATTATTCTGTACCTCTCTTACCATTTCATCTATTCTCTTACTCTCAGGAAGAAATGATTGATCAGCCAGACTCATCTCGTGTGGCAGCTTGATGGTATCTAGTTCATTCTTTAACTGTGAAAGCTTTTGAGGAGTTTTAATAAGCTCATCTATCATACAACTAAAGAATTGCTTATAGGCTTCTCCAGAATTCGCTGGGTCAGGTCTAATACTATTTATAAAATATACTTTTGTATCATCTTCAGTCATTTTAAATCTGACTATAGCACTAGGATTTTCATTAAATACTGGCCATTTATCACCCTTTTCGACAGCTACCATGTTGTAACGACGTCCAGCATTTATTATCTGTTCCTTTGTCAAAACATCTTTAAATAAATACTTAAGCTTCTCGAGCATATATTCTGATTCAAGTTTATTCTGCTTATTTTTTTGTGCATTTTCAAGAGATACATTATATCTAATAAACTGACCATTTTCATCGGTAAGCTTCTCAGCTACTATCTTATTCTCAGCATCAACCTTTTTATCAGCAGTACTTATTACAGCTTGTCGTACAGCAGCTATATCATTTATTGCATTATTTTGAAGTGAATTAACCAGATTTTCATCTAAAACATCGTCAAGGAAAATAGCACTTGGCTTCAGATTCTGAGTAACAAACTTACGATATTTAGCATCTTCTACCATAGCAAGATCTGGTCTACCCTCTGCAGTAAATCTGACTTTATTAGTTGAAACCTCCTGCAGCTTAGCCATATGTTGATTACTATAATCAAAGTTATCATAATTCTGCTCCCATATCTGACTAAAGTGATTATATGCAGCTATAGCTTTGAGACAGCTTATTTTCTCCTCATCAGTAATTGGTTCCTCTACTGCTCTGTTAAGTTTTCCTACTGAATGAGCATAGTCCTCCATCAACTGATTCATACGAAGCACACTACTCATTAGCTTTTGCTCATCAGGACTTAGCTTTTGGTTAAATGCCTGCTGAAGTTCAGGATTTGCCTTAAGAATCTCATTTAACTGCTTCAACATGTAACCATAAAGACCGATATCACTATTAGGCTTAAAATCTCTCTTCATCGATAAATCTTCAAGAGCATTTTTCACACCATTACTAAGAACTGTAGCCATAGCATCTACATTTCCATTCTGAAGAAGACCAATAATCTCTTCTGTCTTCTCTCTTGCAGGAGTAATAGATATATCAAACTTTTCTCCAATGTTCTCACGAGGTCTAATTGGAGATTTAACTCTGAAGTCTGTAGTCCAGTTATTCATAGCTGTAAGCGTCTTGTCATGTCTGGACATTAATTCATCACTTACACCTGGAACAATGTCCCCTGTAATGACATTTTCATCCAAAGATGTAAAGAATGCTAAAGTAGCAAATTCACTATTAGAAAACTTGCCCGGATTCAGCTCTTTATCAAGCTTAATAAATATATCCTTGGTGTAAACTTTAGCAGTATCAGCCCACTCTTTTACGAAGGTCTGTTTTGCACCATAAACTGTTTCTAGCATCTTGGCAGTAGTAGCCATAGGAATATCCTTGTCACAACTCTGCTGAATCTCAACTGAAGAAACTACCTTGTCATCTGCTATAATACCTGTCTTTGCAGCAACAGCGAACTGACTCTCATAGAGCACCTGCCACTCAGAATCAGTTAAGTATTCCAGATTAATATTCCCATTACGTGTAAGGAAATCATCCTTAAAGGTTTTTAAGTCTTTCAGTTTAGGTGACTGTGTAACAATACGTTCTCTATCTACGTTATCTATTACAAACTGATACTTACCAAGCTTTGGCTCATTAGTTAGTGGATCAACTGTTACAGTATCGAATCCAAAAGGTATAGATGGATCTGTAGCAAACTTTACAGCGAGAGCCTTTAAACTAAGTGGTGTATCTAGATTACGTACATAGTCTCTAAACTTCTGGTTTCCAACATGTATCAAGTCAAACTCATCTAGATCAGGATGCGCATTAAGATAAGCCTGAACCGTCTCACTGGAGAATAATGGTCCAAACATCTTATCATACATTTCAACCAGCTCAGGACGCTCTGCTCCCTCAGGATTTGGAGACAGCTCATTGGTAATGAACATCTTAGTTCTGAGGTCTCTCGTCGCATCCATCTGCATATGGAAGGCTTCATACTCCCAATTTATTTCTTGCTCTCTCTCAAGATTCTTCTTCTCATTTACTGTGACCCTTCTGATAACATCCTTGTATCTACCAGGTCTTACATTTGCACCTACTTCAGAAAGAGCCTTGTGATCAATATAATATGAATCAAATAGTTTTTCTGTAGTAAGCTTTTCACAGAAATCCTCTCTATTATTTACAATATGATCTCTAAATAAATTAATATTCAGTACTGCTCCTGCAGAATTTAAAACCTTATTCTTACTAGCATACTCCGCCAGACCCTTATATGGATCTATACCCTTAATAAGGCATTCCTTTGCCTTATATTTCATAGCCTCATATGCCTCGAAGCTAGCAAAATCAGTTGGATCAACTCCACTTGCAAAAGAATAGTTATCAAGCTTCACCTGAGTAAGTGTCTTAGCAAAAATAGTATAATCATCTAGCTCTGTAAGGAACTCTTGTGAAACATCAGGTACAGCTGTAAGCTCTGTCTTGACATTATCGAGAACCTGGAATACTGCCAGATTCTTACCAAGGAATGCATTTTCTATTGCTTCCTGACTAGCAAATGCTTCATTTGCAGGATGCTCACTCATATGGAGATCTTTCAGAGCCTTAGCACCTCTATTAATAGCCTGATGATAGGCTTGAGAATCATTATTCTTGCAAAGATTACTATACTCCTCAGCAAATCTCTTCTTTTCTTCCGAGAGCTTATTTAAGCTGAATATATCCTCTATAGAGTAACCAGCTTCTCCTCTTTCCTTCATCTTCATGGATTCTTCTGCCAAACGAAGAACAATATAATCTATAGCCCCTGCCTTACCTGGCTTTGCTGCAGAATTTTGAGGGAAAGTTGGAGGAACATAATAAAGTCTATTCTGCTGTGCTAGAAGCATAGTGCCCTGAAACAGCTTGTTAGGCATTCCTTCAAGATTCATAATATCCTTTAAATGCTTCTGTGCATTTTGATTAAGATATCTTTCTCTATTACTAATAAGTTCTTCTGTATCATCAGAAACTGCCTCTGGATCTTTTTCTCTAATCGGACCTATTACAGTTTCATATGCAGCCCTTTGTGCTGCAAGCTTTTCTGGATTCAGGTTATTATAAACAACACCTGGTCCCACTAAATGAACTGGCACAGGAGATATCTGATATTTATTTGAATTTCTATCACTAACTACGAAAAGATCTACAGGATCTCCAGAATTGATAGCATCAATAATTATCTGACTTCTTGCATCCTTAGCTTCAGAAGAATCAGCGCGATATCTGCCACCAAAACGTTCCTTCAAAAGGGTATCAATAGTCTTTCCGCCAACAAGAATATATCCATTTGGATTCACGCCACGGAAGCAATTTCTTGCGTCATCATAAATATCCGTAATAAACTGATTAACAGAAATCATTTTATCCAGACGTGAAACATCAATTTCCACAGATTCCGGTCTATAGGAGGTTTTACCACTACCTGCACCTAGGAAAAATGCACCTGGAATAGGCTGTCCAGTCTTCTCTATGAACAGATCCTGTATATCTGCAGGAATTGCATCTGGCTTTACATTCTTTTTAACACCCATACATAGCTCAAGGCCTCGTAATAATTTCTCATATTCAGCCATAGGAGAACCATTTTTGAAGCCATTAGCAATTTTCCCATATTCTCTTCTTAAATCAGCGCTTGGAGCAAGCCTTGCAGCACGATTATATAGTCTATATTGATGCATAGCATTTTTCAGCTCATTATTCTGATTTAGCTCATCCATCTTTGCAAAGACATTATACATATATGCATTTGCAGCAGGATCCATAAATGCTACATAAGTCTTTAATCTACCTATTCTTTCTGCAAATATATTAACATCAGGAGTCTGCTCAATACTCTGAGTAGCTCTTTGCATTACATCATTTCTAACCGCAACATCCTCAAAGAATCTATTGCTACGCTCACTTAAAATAGCATTTGCTTGCTGTTTAATTGCATCAACATTTTCATTTCTTCTTTGTCCAACCTTGAGATTAGCTCCCTCAAAGGAAATAGGAAGAACATTTCTGCTAATAAAGCCTAACTCATTTTCTGAAAGTACTGTAGCAAAAATAGGAGTATCAACATTATAGCTTTCAGCCATAAGTATACCCATACAAACCTCTGCAATATCAACATCTGTTGCAGTATATATTTTATCCGCATATTTCTCTTCGAAGATTTCCTTCAGAGTCTTATTTCCGACATATATATTGTCAAGAATATCCATATTATTTCTATCTAATACGGCTTTCTGATTTTCAAAAATATTACTTATATATTTCCATACTGCATCCCCAGCCTTTTTAAATTCAGGATGAGAATTAGGGTCAATAAGAAATGCAGCACTTTTTTCTGCATTAATACTATCGGCAATTAGGATATTAGTTGGATTGTTCTTGATTCTTGCTCCAGTAATAATCTCAACGCCCACTGCACCATTAGTCTTCTGGGTAACAATATAATCAAGATTAATTCCAGCCGGATCATTTTTAAGAGCTTTCATGGTTTCAAGCATAAAAGTATCTTCTTTCTCATTTACACTGAGATTCTTATACTTTTCATTAAAAGCCGAATATATACTCCGATTATCAGACAGCTTAATTAAATGAAATGGAGTAATTCCTGAAGCAACAATCTGCTGATATACTTCATTTCTATAAAACTCGCCTACAATCTCATAAAATACCTTTATCATACCCTTGCGAGTTTCTTCAGGAAGCTCTAGCACATTTGCATCCGCAGGAATATCAGGAATTGTAGCTAAATTAGCAATTATATTCTTCTTTGATATATTTCCAGCTGATCCCTTCAGGTTATCCATCAGTATAGGTCTATAATCAGCATCTCTGTTTTTCCAGGCATTTTCGAGTTCTTCTTTTCCTGGATAGTTATTAGACTGACCATTTAAGTAGGCTTCATATTCCGCCTCATGACCCTCGCTAGGTACAGCCGCCCTAGGAAGAATATATATTGCATAACCGTTCTGATAGAGCTGACTATCCAACGGATTCAGCTCGGATATCTTCTTACCTTTATTTTCTGCTGATAATGCCTTTAGCCTATCAAAGCTGGCACACTTGCTAGGTAAATTATTGGTAGGGACATATATATGGGTATAGTAAGGTATAATACCCTGTGCAAAGGTAGAAAATTTATATGCATCCTGCTCGAATTTTTTGATGTCACCTGCACCTTTATAAAATGCAACTCTATAAGCATGATCTTCAGGAGTATCCTTAACATCCTGAATATCCTGCGAGAAATCAATAAATAGAAGACCCATTCTGCTCATCAAAGTACTATAAGCCTTAAGATCTTCAATATTTTGAACCTCATCAAGGGCTGGTAGCTGAAAATCCATTATCTTATCTAAAGCTTTTCTTTGGATTTTTCCCATGTATTCGATTCTATCCTCTGGAGATTTTTTAGGATCTCCATAGGCTAAGAACATTTCCTCAAGATAAGCCTTTAACTGTTCTGACGTAATATTCTCATCCAGATTAAGAGCCTGTTCAAGCGTAAAGCCCTTAGCACCCATCAGATACATTCTAAGCGCACTTATTCCAGATTTTCTTCTATTTAAGTGATATCCTGTAGTTTTTCGAATATGAGTACATTGATCCCAATACCATTTCTTGTCATTCTCATTTAATATGTCAACAAGAGACTCACTTTTCAAAATATTCTTATCATCAACTTGTGCTCCATTCTTTGGCATGGATATTACCTCCTACTGTCTATATCATTGGGTGATTCATTTCTTTCTGCTTTATTTTAGATTTATCCATTGTAATCTCAAGTTTCTTTTCCTTTGCCTTCTCTATACGAGTTTCCTTAGCACGAACAGCGCGCTCAGCTCCGTAATTGGATAAGGATACATGATTCTCATGCTCTGGAGCTTCAGAACCACGAACCTCATTAATTCTATCCACTATACTCTGAGCCTTATCTCCAAGCATGACATTATGCTCACTCATTATAGATAGAGCATCCAGGGCATTATCGAAGTGTTCCTTACCAACATCGGTCTTACGAACTCTCTTCTTACCCTTCATATATTTCTCTACTGATTCCATAGCTTTATAATTCTTGGAAATAATCTCATCCTGAGTTAGCATAGCACTATTAGGATCCAACTCAGATACTTCCTTAAGTGCATTTACCATATTTTTATATTCAGCAGATCTATTATCTGATGTCATAAGTGAGGAAACTAATGTCTTCATTTTATCAACATAAGCCGAAAAATCCTCTGGATATCCATAGAGGGATCGAAGCTGTCCATTAACTCCCTTCACAAGCCCCTCTGGACTTCTAAGCATGTCATCCAGGTCTGTCTCATGCATATTAGCTAAATCCAAGGTCTGCTTAACCCTTGTAGCATTAGTATGAATATCAGATACGCTATAAGACTTAGTATTTGAAGCTCTTAGAAGCATATATGCTGCAGCTGCCTTGGAGGCTGTCTCAATCTTTTCTCTGACAGTCTTTTCAACCATCTGCTGACCTGTATGCGCCTGTATATAAATGAGATAGTTACTTACATCCTTTTCAGGAAGATTTGGATTACCCGCTTCTATTACAGGTTCTTCTTCAAGAGCATTGACTCTCTTTAGCTCATCTTCTTTATCTTCTCCAGCTTTTCGCTCTTTCTCGTAAGCCTCGCGCTCCTGCTCTTCCTGCTTCTGCTTCTCTTCCTTTTCCTTCTCTAGTTCTTCATATATACTTGTTTCATCATATCCATCATCATTGATGCTTCCATTTATAAAATTCTGATCTTCTTTCATAATTAATTATCCTCCTTACTTAGGCTGAGCCTCTCTTCCTTTGGAAGGCTGTAATTCATTTTTCTTAACTTCCTTAGCCATTTCTTTTTCTGTATCATTAGCTAGGAACTTAATGCAATTAGCAGATATATCCTTCCCCTTCATATATTTATTATATGCTGCTTCAAAAGCAGGAGAATTCGCGAAATCTCTTACCTTTGAATTAAATAAAGATTGTCTATCTTTTGTTCTTGTTCTTATATAATCCTCATAATGTCTCTTATCGGAACCTGTTGGACTCTTCGCTTCATTATCAATCATCTGATGAAGAACAAGAGCTGCTATCTGTTCCTTAATGTTATTTTTTTCTATGTTATTAAACTTAGTATTATCTCTCTTTTTCTGTTGTGCAGTTATAAGAATCTGCTGAGCTTTTTGCATAGCAAAATCCGCTGTTTCTTCATATAGTCCACCTATCTCGGCACCCATACGCATCATTCTATCCAGCTTAGCCCAAGCCTTGAACTCGTCGTCGGCGGCCGCCTTCTTCTGCTTTTCCGTGGGAGCAGAGCCTTTCAGTTTCTCATATACCTGCCACATTTCCATCTGTTTTCTGAGCTCATTATTCTGGTTCATAGCCAGATCTTTGTTAGTCTGTACTTTAAGTGGATTAATAAACTCTAGAGCTAGAGTATATATACTTCTTACATCTACGCTCTTCTTATCTTTTTGTTCTCCAGTCTCAAGAGCTCTATTAAGAAGATGAGTTGAAACATAATTATCAAATCTATTGAAGACCCTCATCTCTTCATCTACAAGTTCTTTAGTAAAGCCATTTCCCTTTTGGAAATCACTTTCACCATCAACGAAATCAAACTGTACAGTTTTAACTCTCTTACCAAGTGATACCATATCCTCTGCAAACTTCTTGAAGAATTCCTTTTCTTCTGCAGTTCCTGCACTTTCTAGTAGGGGTACCATTCTCTCAAGATAGGAAGCATATACGAGCTCAAACTGATTCTTTTTGGCCATAATCTTACGGAGTCTCTCTTCTTTTTCTGAGAAATCACCATCTGCTTTTTCTCCATAGTAGCTAAGGGTTCTCTCCATAGCTCTTTCGTATTGATCTCTAACTTCCTTTTCTACTCTCTTAAGCCTATTAGGGTCAGAGGCTTCCATTTCCTTAAAGTTCTGGTCATTCATGATTTCTTCAACCATCGACTCATCAACATATCTAAGGTTCATAATATTAAAAACCTTCTTAACCGCAAGCTCGTACTGAGACTGCTGAACTATCTCTCTATCTCTATCAAGAACTCTGTCTCTCTCCGCCTTTATACGATTATTTTCAAAGATAATGCCTGCAAACAGACACATCTTAACAAGGTTTTCAAGCTTCTTTCTTTTTTCCTCAGATTCTGCCCTCTTAACCTGATCCTCATATTCAAGCTTACACCCCTTAACATAAGTAAGCTGCTGTGTAACATATCCGAGCTCCTTCTTCAAATGAGCTATTTCATCCGGATCAGTTTCCTTATCAAGTCTATGCTGAAGTTCAAGTAGCCTATCATTAACAGCTTTTATTGAATCCTCTATCAGCTCTAGAGCAGATTTCTTCTCGTCTTTTTCGCTTCCCATATAATACTCCCTCTAAAATGAAACTATATCTAACCACCAAAAAAATGTACTAAATTACTGCATTCCTGGCGCTTGTCTTCCAGCTTCTGGTTCTTTTGGCTTAATATTCTTCTTGGTTTCTGCCTTTTTCTTATTATTTTCAGCTATTCTCTTAGCTGCCTCAGACATCTCATTATTTATATCTTCCTTAGTCAAAACAAGATCTGGGTTTTGATTACATTTAGCCACAAGATTCTTAGCAACTGTTGTTTTCTTAACCTGTGTAAGCTCACTTTCCTTTGGAATGAGTGACTTATCCATTCTCTGTTTAGCCATATTGAAGGTCTCACCTGGCTTCAGTTTGAATTCTCCACTCTTTTTAAGCTGATTCATTCTATTAGCATAATATATTGATGTTGCTATATTATCCTCAAGACCTACATTATCTTCGTCTCCGAAGCCCTGTAATTTCTTTCTATCCTCGGCAAGCTTAGAGAACTCTTCTTCACATTTCTTGTTCATATCCTTGGATAGATCATCCATATTAGACTGGAACATCTTCTCTCTCATCTCATGGATGTCATTTTGAATCTTCTCCATAGTACGAATCTTAGCCTGGTCATCCTTATCTAGATAATCATCTTCTCCAACCTTCTTACCTGTTTTAGGATCAACCTTAGCATTCTCTAGTCTCTTCTCACGCTGTTCATTCTTGAACTGTACGTATTCTTTTGAGGCTCTATATGCACGAAGAGATAATCTATCATATACTTCCATCTCTTCAGCTGTAAGTCTTGTTCTTCCTTCTATATCTCTCATGAACTGATCAAATTCTTCTATAGCAGCCATGGACTTCTTCCACTGAGGAGATTTCTTAACATTTGGATGCATCTGTTTAGCTAAGTACTTTAGACTTCTGATGTTCTTAGCCTGAGTAGAAGTGATGGCTTCATCCTTCATAAAGGAATCCTTATAACCTCGCTCTGCAGATGTCTTATCGTTTAAGATATCATCTTTAACCTTGAGCTTCTTACCCTTTTTATTTACTAATTCAGGGGATTCCTTCTGACCTTCACGTATTGATCTCTGCTCATTTTCAAATTTACGTCTTTCTTCTTCAAGCTTTTGTCTCTGTTTCTTGACACTTTCAGCAGCAGCAGTTAACTGTTCATACTTCTTCTGGAGATTCTCATCTCTAATAAGTTCACCTTGCTCTGCAACTTTTCTATCATCTTTTCCCTTTGTATAATCAATAGGCTCAAGTCCCAGACCAAATCTATCATTTAGCTTTTCACAGAAAACTCCCAAAGCAACAACACCATGCTTTTCGAAGTCCTGTTCTACCTTCTTTCTCCAGCCCTTCTTGAGTCTTTTACTTATATAAGGGTCACTTTCTATTGAATTAAGGAATTCCTCCTTACCAGCTTCCGCAAATATATTATTTATTGCTACATCTGGCTTTGTAACTGCTTCTCTATGAGATTTGTAGATATCATACATCTTACGAATCTCTTCTTTTGCATGATCTCCTGGAGCTTTTGGTTCATCCTTCTTGGTAGTATCATTTCTCCTAGATTCATTTCTACGATTTTCATGAATATCAAGAGATGGATCAAACTTATACCCATTGTGAAGTATAAATGTTCTTACAGCTCGTCTATCATGCTTTTTAAAATCATCCTTAAGCTTTTCAGCAGCACCTTTTTCTAGATGTCCATCGACAGCTTCATTCAAAGCACATAGGTTTGCAAAAGCTTCTAGATCCTTTTCTATCTGAGCATTTGACGCTGCTTTTGTCGCTGGATTATCATCTTCGAAACTTCTGTTGGCCTCATTATTTAGTCGTGTAAGTATTTCCACTGCTTTTCTATGAGCAGCTTCATTATCCTTGGAGTAATCAACATTTGGATCAAGTATATTATTATCTCCTACTTCTCCTCCATTTCCGTTACCCGCTTCTCCTCCAGCAGCTCCACCGTCATCATCAAATGCATCTCTCATAGCTCCGGCCTGTCTAACAGGTTCAAACTTTTTAAGAGAAGCATCAACGAATTGATTTAATGCAGCTCTCTGTGCATCAAAATCTTGACCATCAGTAAGAGCATTATTAAGCTCACCCATAACATTAGGTCCCATAATATTTGCAACTTCTGGATTTTCATCAACAAGCACAGTAAAAGCTGCCACCTGGTTGCTTATTTCCAGTGTCATTTGATCTATTTGATTTTGATTATTTCTTTCATAAGGAATATCAAGTATTCTTTTAATATTCTGAAGATTGAGCCTAGCCTGCTCCACAGGAGTCAGTTTCTTAGCACCCTCTGCAGCGGCTTTATACATCTCATCTTGATTAACACCTTCAAAAGGATTCAGAACATCATTAGTATCAATATCTTCAAGTATATCCTCGTTTACTTCCTGATTATCTTCATCATTTACTGATTCTTTATTCTCAAAATCTTCGTCAAGACCATTTTTTTCAGGCTTTTGTTCTTCCATTTGAGGTTCATTTTTCTTTACAGCATTTGGATCTATCTGTTGAGGTAGTGGATAGTCATAGCCATTTTTATCTCTTTTCTGAATAGCATCAAGATTTCTTACAAGAAACTCTTCAGCAAAAAGAAGATAATCCTGCTTTAATAAACTAGCTCTAGTAGTAGAAGTCTGGTACCATGTAGGAATAATCTCAGGACAGCATCCAGGATTCTTGTTAAGCTCAGTAAAAGCAGAAGAAAGCGCATTCTTTAACATCACTTTCTTATTTCTGTTAAATTCCTGAGCATTAACATTTGGATCTGGTCTCTGCTGAGCTATCTGTAAAGCTCTTTGTAAGGCCAAAACAACTGTACTTCTATCAGTTAGATTCTTATCATAATCCTCATCACTTACTTCATTTCCAAACCATAATCTAGGCATATCTCTCACCTCTCATATCACTTAGATTTATATATAATAAACCGAATTTACTACTTACATCTCAAAGTATACTCTCCAATGCGCAACAAAAGCGTAACAAATCTTATATTTTTTTCTCATAAGTAAAACTAAGCATGGTCATATCATCAAATTGATCCTCAGGTCCAACAAAAAGTGCAACAGCATCCTTCATTGCAGCTATAGTCTTCTCATTTGAATCTCCCTTATGAGAATTAAGTACTGTAAGCATTCTATCGAGTCCGAATCTCTCTCCATCAGACCTCTTAGCCTCATTAAGACCATCTGTATATAGGAATATTCGGTCACCTGGTTCTATATCTATGTCATACTCTACAAACTGAGCACCAGGTATGAATCCTATAGGAGGACCATGAGGGGTCTTCTTCTCTATTACATAATCCCCTGACCCAGTCATTATTGCAGGATAGTCATGTCCTGAATTACATATATTTACATGACCTGTTGATAGGTCAATAATCGCCATCCAGACTGTTACAAACATTCCTTCAGTGTTTTTCTCTGCTATCATTTTGTCAACATATGATATTATTTCTGCTGCACTACCACCCATACCAGCACGAGCCTTAATAAGTGTTTTAGATATAGCCATGAAGAAGGCTGCACCAACCCCCTTGTCTGATACATCCGCTATCAAGATAACGAGATGTGTATCATCAATCATATAGAAGTCGAAGAAGTCACCACCAACTGCTCTAGCTGGTGTCATAGAGGCATATATGGAATAGCCCTCTTTTGGTTCAGACATTTCTGCAACGGAAGGTAGCATACCATTTTGTATACCAGACGCCAGTTCGAGTTCTGCACTCAATCTCTCCCTAGCACCTGTAAACTGTGTTATATCTTCAATATAATTGATAGTATCAACTTCCATTTTATCTATATAGTGTGCTAGCTGATTGACTTCCTTTACATTACAAAGATCCTTACTCAGAATACTATCTTCTTCTCTAGTCTTTTCCTTTGCAAATCTATCAGCTTCACCAGCTATTATTTTCATAGGATTAAAAAGCTGTATCTTTAAGTATATGGTTGACATAACTATAGCAAGTTCTATAAGAATTACAGCCAATGCTCCAACACCTATAGTAAAGCTCTTACGTGTACTCGACAGATCATCCAGTCCTCTTTGAACACACATAATAGCTTTTACATCACCATTTGAATCAGTGATTGGAGTAAGAGCAGTTATATGAGGATCTCCTTCGCCAAGTTCAGAGATTCTAAGCACTGTTTCTCCGCTAGATTTACCCTCCATAATAGCCCTATAATCTGTTTTATATTCCTCATTAGTAGTCTGTGACACATGTCCTATCTCCCACTTAGAGAATTTTGTATTGTCATTCAGACAATTAAATACAGATATAAAATTATCATAATCATTAGTAGGAACTATTACATATATAACTATCATTCCCATATCATTACATAACTGAGTCAGTGTGTTCTCCGTAGTCACATATGAGATAGGTGTATAATTCGCTATAACAGACAGTTCAGAATCCTCTACCATTTCTTCAGAAACTCTATCAATCTGTTCTTGACTAAGCTGAAGATAGTCTTCTATCTGATCACCATCTACCTCTTTAGCTGCTGACTTTGAGATTCTAAGTACTGAATCGTTATACTCTGCAGTAAAAGAATATTTAAATGCATAAGAACCGATAATTATAACCGATATAGCAAAAAGCACCAGAATTATAATAATGGAACCCACTAAAAAAGTAGAAAAGTTGTACTTATATCTTGATTTTTTATCCTTTAAACCTTTATCCAAAATAATCCTCCAAAAATGGCTCTATTAAAACTCCTATCCATAAATCAAAGAATAGTTGTCGAGCGGGGACTATCCCCGCCGGCAACTATACAATTAATTAAGGTTCTTCTTAATGCTAAGAATGTTCTTTCCATCCTTATATTCATATTCAACAGAATCCATTGTATTCTTAACCAGGTGAATGCCAAAGCCACCAGCTTTTTCCATAAACATTTCACCGGACGTATCAACCTCTCCCTGCGCAAGCGGGTCAAAAGGCTTTCCTGAATCCATGAACTGAATTACAACACAAAGCGGATCCTCCTGTACCTCACATAGAACCTCTGCCTTTCCAATATCTGGATTGTAAGCATATGAGATAATATTAACAAATATCTCCTCAACCGCTAGACGTATCTGAAACATTGGCTTCTTCGCACATCCATATGCTTCCAGTTTTTCCATGATGAAATCCTGTACCGGATCCATCGCTTCATCGACCGCATCAATTATTATTGATTTTCCGTCCTCGCTTATTTTGTAATCAACATCACCCATAGATTCTTCTCCTGTTATTTAATCTTTATGTTCTTTACTCTTCTGAATCCTCTGTATTATTTGTATCTTCTGCATCTTTTGTAGCTTCAGCATCAAACTGATCCACTGACCAATCCATATTTGCTATATCATCAAAGGTAAGTACTTCTTCCTCAGCTGCCTTAGCTTCTTCTCTTTCTCGCTTACGTCTTTCTCTCTCAGCTTTTCTAGCCATCATCTTCTCTGAAAATGTCAGCTTAGCCCCATAGTCTTCCTCTATATCAATAGGATTGACCTTTTCTTCTGAGTCAAAGCCTTCCGCGAAAAAGTCTTCAACATCCTCCCTCTTCTTTTTCTTCTTAGAGAAGAAGGAAACCTTTTCGCCCTTAGGTCTGTTTCTGAACTCATCTAGTCTGGCAGTAATATCTCTCTTAGCTTCAAGTCTATCTACAAGTCCATCGACAGTTTTATCAAATTTAAGCACAGCAAGTCTTACAGCCAATGCGGATGTAAGACTTCTAGGTGAGAAGGCTGATAGAACCAGCTTCTCTTCTTCATCTTCATGAAACACGAGCACTACTGGATAAAACACGTATGACTTAACCAGGCAGGCAGCTGCCTGGTTGTCACATCTTAGATTAATGAGTCGTCCGATAGTCCCCATTAAATTCTCGACCTTAAATAATGTTTTGGTATTACTCAGTTCCGATGAATAATTATATTCTCTTGATGTAAGTCCCCATACTCTGAGTTTACTCTCACCATCGGCAGCTCCCCAAAGTGGGAATCTAACTTCATTCGTGGTTAGAAAGTGTCCATCAGCATCAAGAACAACTTGATTCAGGAGTACCTTACGTGCCTCCATAAGCATGGGATTGTTCTTACTCTTTTTAGTTAACAATTTCTGTCACCTCTTAAATGAGATATTATTGTGGCTCCGCATCACTAGGAGATGCCGTTTCATCCTTCTTAGGATCACTCTTGACTGTCAGCATGATTGTGTACTTCAGATCCTCTGCATCGTTTGGAATAACCTCAATCTTGTAAAGGATTGATTCTCCAGTATCATTAACTGGTGCTGTGAAGGTGAAGGACATAGTCTTTGGATCCACCTTAACAGTATCTGCTGTTACATCTGGTCCAGCATCACCATTCATCTCGTGAGCTCTTACAGTAAATCCTGCAGTTGAACCAACGATCTTAATTGTACCACTTACAATATCATTACTCTTACCAACTACATTAGATGTATTTTCAGTAAATGCAAGGCTACCTGAATCTGTAATACTTGCACTCAGTGAGCATGTAATATTGCTTAGACGGATAACGCCACCGTTTTCAAGTCCAGTAAAGGTCTTATTGACATCTCTAGCGATATTTCCGTCCTTATCAAATCCGAAGTCAATATTAAGCTTCGAGATTGTCCAGCTTGCATCCAAGCTATTAAGAACCTGTTCTGTAAGGCTTTCTGTATTAGCAACCTCTTCATCCGTAAGAACAGTTACATCCGGTGGAGTTTCCTCCGAGCCTTCAGGAACCTCTATTGGATTGTATGGCAAGATCTTCATCGACAGAAGTTGCTTCTTAGAATTAACTTCTGGCAGGAACATCTTAATCGTCTTAGTAGAATCTGTTTCAAATGTCTTCTGCTCATCCTGAATATAATTAGTTATATCCATGAATTTCTCAGATTTAGAAACCTGTGCATCATCGCGATATGTACATACCATACATACTGCTGAGCTTGTTCCACTTTCACCAGTAGACACTGCCTCACCTGTTGTAAAGGTCATAGCAACTGGCATCAGTGCTCCCTCACCTGTCATCTCAGTAGATGTTACCTTATGAGTTGACAGTCTATCAGTTACAGCATATCTATCAGCAAAGGAAGCATAGCTTCTCTTTGTTTGAACAGGTATTTCCGTCATAGTTACTGGATCAATTTCAATCTTAGTTGGATCAGTTTGCTTAGATAATGAATATACCTCAGCTGCTGCTCCTCTAACATTTCCTTCCAGAGCACCATATGCAGCAATTGAGTATGATACAACATCCTTCATAAACGGAACATTGAAGTTAAGCTCTGCAAATGTACCTTCCTGTATCTCAGTATATCCCTGATCTGTAAGGAATATATATGGTGTCTGATATTCTGTTTTTCCATCATCTATTGTCGATGTATATCTAAGAGATACAGCAACATCTCTTCCCTCTGGAACCAGCTGCTGATTAGGTGTACCCGGTCCAAAGCTTAGCGCGAACTTAGCTTTCGTCTGATCTATATAATCAATATCCATAACAGGGTTCGCGAGAAGTCCAGCCTTTATAGCCGTTGCATTATAGAATTCATATGTAAATGTATTCATAACTGTATTGTCTCTGACATGCTGTACTACAGCATGATCAAAGGACATATTCTTATTTATACATCTAATTGTTATTTCACTTGGGCTAACAAAATCCGTTGTTGATAGACCCTTAGCACAGTAAACATTTGCTCCTCGACCATCAGTAATATTAGTTAAATTATACTGAGAAGTCTGCATGAGTTCTGAATATGGAACAAAATACTTATATTTAAGTACATCTACGCTGGCACCAGTATCATTCTTAGCTCCAGGAGTAGGATAAATAAAGATATTTACCTTATCATCCTTTGACTCAGGAAGTCTTGTTACTGGAGTAGCCCATGTCTCTGTCTTCCACTCTATCTTATTTGTAAAGTAGATAGGCTTTGTAGGCACTGGAGTACCTACAGGAAGTACATAAGAATCATCTGTAGGATTATCCTTAGTACAGAGCTTCTTAACCGTCATATTTCTAACAAGCTCATCATTTGCATTCTTCAGTACAGGTCCATCTTCGTATACCTGAGACAGGCTGACATTACCAATAACCCACTGGGAAGAAACTGTACCCATATTCTTCAAATTGAATTCCAAAGCATCGATAGAACCTAGATCCGCGATCGGTGGAAGCAGGAATCTATCTGTATGATATGGCTTCATCATATACTTAGAATTAATTCTATAGGCTGAACCATCAACACCTACATTATCTTCATCTGGATTTGTTTTTCCTTCAACTGATATAGCTGATACTTCCATATACTGAGCCATATGCTTAGCTACATCGAATTCAATATCGTCAGGCTTACCATTTGAAGCATGAGTATAGTAAACTTTACAAGAAATAGTTCCTTCAAACTGTCCATAATCACCATCCCATGGCATATATGGAATCTCGCAAAGAATCTTAACTCTACTTTCCTTACCAGATACCTCAAATGTATGTGATAACTCTTCTTGAGTTCTGGCTCTTCTATTACGAAGTGAGGTTTCTTCAGCCTCATCATGATAATCAATATCTATCCAACCGACACTATCAAACATATATGTCAGGTAACTACCACCCTTAGTATCCTCTGTAACAGATATACTCTCGATATTCAGCTTATCGTATGGATCCGCATCCGAAGATACTTCTTCAGGGATAATTCGTATCTTCCTTAGTTCTCCATAATCCTGGTTAGTAGATATAAAGAACGACTCGGTCATATCTGATCTAAATCCGTCGGCAGTTATCTGCTGGTTAGCTAGTACATATCCACTCTTACCATTTGCGAAAAGCAGCTGGAAGTAGAAATGGTTTGTAGAACCTGCATTACCATTACCCATATCAGCTGCATCATCTGCTGCAACCTTTACACCAACCTCGTAGGTTTTCCTCTTCTTAAAGAAGCCCCAGTTGACGCCTGTCTGATCATGTGACATTGAATAACGAACATCTTCATATTCAGTCTTTCTGATATCAAGATCAGTTCCTGTATTGAAGGATATTGTATATGTCTCATTACCCTTTATAAATTGACCTCCATAACCACCTTGGTAGGTCATACCTTCAACTTCTTTATACATAGGATTGCCGTTATCATCAAGAACTGGATTACCATTCTCATCAACTATAAGCTCTTTGATGGTTTCTCCAGTTGATGTGACGACATTTCCGTTTTCGTCATATATAAGTGGATCAAAATCTCGCATACTAAACATAAGCGAGGATACGGAATCTCTCTCCAACCAATAATTACTTGTAGCACCTGCCTGTGTAGTAGGCACATGATATGCGTATCTCTTATCGTACGACTGAAGATATGCAATCGTCATATTATCTATGATCCACTCATCTTCACCAGCTATATTAATTTCAACTCCAGTGAAGTCTCTAACATCCGCTGCTGTAATAACAAAGGATAGTCTTCCACCTCGCACCAGACCAGATTCAAGAATGAAATCCTTATTATCTGTAGTCGGCCATTTAGACATAAATCTCGCCGCTTCATCCTTGATATGATATTGATTTGTTCTCAGATCAGTATCATCATCAAAGGTTACATAGTGGAATCTAACCGTTACGTCATCTACTGTACCAGCTAGTTCTGAATCATTTGTATCAACAGTAACCAGATACTTATCTCCAGCTGTTTGACTTGCAACGACTGCATTTCCCTTAGTATAAGGTTTCATGCTTATGGAGTCAGAGCCACCAGCTTTTATATCTCTACCTCTTTCAGCCATAAGAGTATAGTATGAAAGAGGACCTTCATTCTGGAATACGTAGTTTAGAGTGGCACCCTCTACCTTATTTCCCTTATTATCTGTACCATCAGGAACATAAGCCATACAGCCACCCTTATAGAAGGATAATCCTGATATACCAATATCATCACTTGCACTCTCGGATAAATTATTAGCCATCTTTCCTTTAGAGGCCGCACTTACTCCATACTTCGCAAGCTCAGCTCTAGCCTTATCACCGACAAGAATCTTAGTCTCACCATTTATAGACTCATATTCTGGGAAAAGTCCCTGGAATGCAATGGTATCGCCTCGAAGACCAAATCCGAAGATAACTTCATCAGGATTTGCTTTCATAGCTTCTCCATAACTACTTAGAAGAACCGGAAGAACAACCTTTCTATTCCAGCCATGTGTATCTAAATACTGGAATTCAAGTGCTATATCCTCACCGATACCCATATTAGCAGACTTCATAGGTAGACTCTCAGGATTCATAAAACAATCAAGTCCTGATTTTTCAGCATCAGCAAAGTCGAGTCGGAAGGTATACATACTTTCCTCGCCAGCAAACGTTTTCTTTGCTGTATCCTTAGGATAATTCTTTATAGTTGCCTTATTATAACTTCTACCTATACTAAATACTTTATCTGATCCACTTGTTGAAAGTGATAACTGATCTGATTTATTTCTCTTTTGTATCTCCGCAACCAGATAACCTTCAAAATCGAAGAACTGCTGACCAGAGATTATGCCATACTCTTCGAAGCCTTTATATTCATTTACTTTATATATAGCGAGACCCTGTGTAGTCCATGAACCACGCTCGAGGTATATATCTATATATTCAACAGAAGAAATATCTGATTTTGTTGTAAATGCATAAGTTTGAACGGAGTACGAATTAAGAGGAGCTACAGCCTTTGGAGAATCTTTATAATTAAGAGAAGAAGCTAGACTCATACCAAAGGTCTTATCTAAATCTTTACTTCCATAATACTTAAGCAGGGAATCTGTTCTAGCAGTTGCATCTGTATTTGGGAAAACAAACTGCTTATTAGATACATTATTTGAATCCTTGTACTTAATAGCAAAATAAAGTACACCATCACCCTTGGATGCACCAGTAGCAACGGTTATACAATATGTATTCTCTGGAGCCTTGTAAGACTTTCTGTCGAGCCATCCCTCTAGACCTTTGTTACTCTGGAAAGTAACAGTATCAATATTTGGGGTAACTGAATATCTCTCAGACTCTGCTGTTCCATCAGAAGCCGTAGCTAAAACACCATCCGCTTCTGTGATCTTAGAAGAAGTGGTGTCTATCTCCTCTGCATGAACAGCTCTGGTAGGCATGATTGGAAAAATCATAGCCGCAACCATCAGCCCAGCTGTAAATTTTCTAATTAATCCGTTTATCCTCATAACGAGACCTCTTTTCCTCTCTATATATAACTCTATTTACCTGATTTAACATGTTTGAAGACATTATATCAGTAGGGTTATAACAAAAGAGCAACAAACAAAATGTAATTTATTATTTTAATTTCTAATATTAAGTAGACCCGCAAGTCCTGTCATTTCGAAAACTTCCATAACGTTTTCATTGACATTTGTTAGAGTAAGCTTGCCACCTTTTTGATATACCTTAATATAAAGGTTTCGGATACTTCTAAGTCCAGCACTTGAAACATATTCCAAATCCTTCATATTGATTGTTATATTCTGAAATCTTTCAGCCATCTGACCAAATAGAGCATCAGCATCCCTTGCTGTTCTTGTATCCAGATCTCCAGACATGATCAGTTCACCTGTATCACCCCTGTCAACCAATTTTACGTCCATTGCTGGTCCTCCTATCTTTTCTTGCGCTGTTTCTTAATATATTCTTTAAGTTCTTCAAGCGTAACTTCTATTACATCTTCTCCAGATTCATTGAGTCTATCCTCAATATCCTTAGAAGCATATTCATCCGCTGCCTCAGCAAGAAGTTCAGCAAACAGGAATGGTGCAGGCTCGTACTCTTCTCCCTCATCATCGTCATCACTGAAGAGTGAATCAAGGTCATCGTTATCCTCGTCCTCATCACCATATCCAAAATCATCTGAATCATCACTATAGGCTGATTCGTCACTAGAGTCTGAATACTCGTCATCGAGATCTTCATCTCCAAAATCAAAGCTTAGTTCTTCATCTGAATCAGGATCATCCTTGAAAAGATCATCATAATCCTCATTCTTCATGAATTCGTCATCCTCACTAAAGAGATCCTCGAATTCATCAGAATCAGATGTGTAGCTTTCGTAACCATCAGAAGAACTATAATCTGAAGTATCATCAGATGTACCATAATCTGAAGTATCATAGTCTGAACTAAGCTTCTGCTCAGAACCATAGTCCTCGAACTCTTCCATATCTTCATCATATGTACTATCATCAAATACCTTAGAAATCTTAGGCTCGTAATCCATACCCGAAGCTGCTGGAGTAGACTCTGCAGCAGGTGGTGGTGTTGGAGCACCGCCTCCAGCCATACTTGCGCCAAGGGATATCCACTTGATCTTCTCTGCAAGCTCTTTCTCCATTTCCTCTCGCATAGACTGCTTAAACTGCTCCAGTGTAGCATTTAGATCAGCCTGTGAATAAATAGCTCCAGATGCATCGCCAGTGCCCATTATATCACTACCTAATGGTATATCAGCACCATCAAGTCCACGTCCGGTAGCCATCTCATATTCTTTACGATTAACTACTTCTTCAGCAGCTATCATCTTATCTACAGCGCTCTGCTTCTGATTTGCCTCATTCTCTTCATGACTATCAGCCGCAGCTTCTTCTGCAGATATTTCACTAAGTGTTATACCACCAAAGGATATGCTTTCCTTCTTATCATCCAGAACATCATCGATATCTGGCTCTGACTCTCTTCTATCCATCTTGGCAAGAGCAGCTTCAAAGGCGTCATCAGAGAAGTCATCACCAAATCCATCATCTTCGAAATCTCTAATGTCATTTTCAAACTCATCCTCTGAAACTTCAGAGAAGGTAAATGTGCTTCGTCTCTCTTCTCTTACACCCGTAGCTTCCTCTAGAGACTTACGCTCATTAAAGTTAATGTCATGTTTATCTCTACTATCCGCTACAAAGGACTCCCAAACCTCATCATCTGGCTCATCAGTAAAGTAATGACTCATGAAATGAGGACTCTCAAACATTTCTACAAAGGAAGAAGGAACTTCAATAGCAAAGGACGATCTAGAGGTTGGGCTCATAATAGTAAATGCCTGACCTCTCTTAGCACTCAGGATATCATCCTGCTCCTGCTCATTGATACCACCCGCCTTCTCATACAGCTTACATAGATCTGCCATATCATTTGGTGCAAGACCAAATACGAAGCTGTACTGACAAGCATTGATGATAGCTGAGGACTTACGTGCTATCTCTTCACTACCTACAAAGTCCTTAATATTCTGTGTAATAACAATCTGCATACCATTATACTTACGGATACGCTTAGCCAACTGGAACATGAAGTCCAGAGCAATTGGAAACTTCGTATCAATAAATACATGGGCCTCATCAATTACTACTACGATTTTTCTATTTAGACCATACTTAAGGTTATAATCTCTATTCTTAATTATCTCATTATCTACATACTTCAGAACCAGAAGCATCTGAGCATTTGCGATAGTTGAGTTTCTATTAGCTAGCATAGACTGGAAGTTAAATACTGAGAAGTTCTCATCTGTTGTAATAGTAGATGGTCCGTTCCAGATATTTGCATTACGTCCTCCAGTAGAGAACTTAGCTATATAGTTAACAAGTGAACGAAGTAATTGACGCAGATACTCATTATTAGTTCTTTCAAACTCAGCAAGTACTACATCGTACAGATCATCAAATATAGGATAATCTTCAGGCCCAAAGGTAGACAGATCTGTTTCAGCAGTGATACCAAAATTCAGATAGAGTCTCTCAACAAGTGAGTTCAGATACTCAAGTGCATCCCTATCAATATCTGGAAGAATCTGTCTAAAGAACTCTTCCAGGAACTGAAGGTGAGTAGCAAAGCTTCCACCTGGGCCGCCACCCTCTTCTCCTGCTTCATCATCATCAAGTGCTGTAATGATATGGAAAGGATTCAGTCTTCCATACTTAGCATTACCAACATTTATAACCTTTCCGTGAAGTGTATGAGCTAGTTCTGAATACTCATTCTCTGGATCGAGGATGAATATCTTAGCATCCTCAGATGCGAGGTTAGTCAGAAGTGACTTTGTAGCATAAGATTTACCAGAACCAGACTTACCAACGATAACCATGTTGGAGTTAACTCGTTCTTCATTTCTCTGGAAGAAATCAATAAATACAGGAACACCATCAGCCTTACCAAGCTTGATTCCGCCCTTATCTGAGATATGAGCATATATCCAAGGGAACATACCAGCAATAGTGTTAGATGGGATTCCTCTAGCATCCTTAAGAAGAGGATCATACATAGATATCTGTGATCCAATGAAGCTCTGCATCTGAAGGAAATCCATTCCAGACAGAGTCATTCCTGCTTCACCCCAGCTTCTTCTGACTGCTTTCTTGATATCTGCAATAGCAGGCTGAAGAGTATCAAAGTTTTCACCAAGGATTGGATCCAGCTTTGTAAGTGCAGCATCATATGCTGTTATATATATATTTGCTGAGAGAAGCGCTTCGTTATCTCTCTGAAGAGTTACGAGCAGTGTAGAAAGTGTATCTATATGTTCCTGCAGCTCAATCAGCTTGGAATCAAGGCTTGTAGCCATGTACTGACCACGCAGCTCTGAAAGTGAACGGTCTATAGCCTTGATAGACTTCTCTCTATCCATAGGAGTAAGCTTTACAACAACCTTTGTTCCAGGGAAAGACATAACACCTGCCAGCCAAGAATCACCAACTACAGATGGATAGTTTACAACCCTGAGGTTATGTGTGAGAATACCATTTACTTCAATCTTTCTCATAGAGAACTTGACATCCTCTGGCATAGCCCACTGAACCCACTTATCTGGTTCAAGCTTATCTATTTCCTTCTCGTCAAAATCGAGACAGTTAGTATACTTAAGGAATAAGGCAAGTCCCTTATCATCCAGTCTTCTAACCTGCATCTCGCCTTGCTCTAGTAAATCAATAGCCTGATTTACAAGCATTCCAAGCCTTCCCTTGTCATGTTCAAAAAGAACAAGATAATAGAAAGGCTCAATAACTTTGTCCTCATTACACAGGCTTATTACTTCATTTATCCTGTCGTACTGAATCTCGACTCTCGCTTTTAACTCTTCCTCTGACAGAAGGCCACTTTCATAGGAACTCTTCAGAGCATCCAGCTTATCATACTCGGCGTCCAGGTATTCGTCGTAGACAACTGGTCTCTGGACCTTTACTATATTGGCTCCTGAATCAACAGAAAGACTTCTAAGAACCTGTCCAAGACATAGCTCTATAGAATTATTTCTACGGTACTCAGAGAAGAATCTAAACTCAATTGGATCTATCTCTATAGCAGCGCCGTAATACTCGCCATTATACTCAATAAAGCCATCACTTATTCCTGTGAATGGCATATATTCACTTATTTCTTCATAAGAAGCATCCGCATCCTTGCTCAGCTCCTTTTCCTTCTTCTTTGCTGCAGTTCTTTCTGCACGCGCCTGCCATACAGCGTTCTTTTCTTCTTCTGTAGCAGTCTTACTCTTTAGTATTTTGTCTTCTTCTTTAATGATAGCTTTTAACTGCTCTTTCTTCTCTTTTTCAGCAACCTTATCGGCTTCTTCTACCTGTTTTTCAGCTCCATCATCTTCGAAAAAGGCATCTATTGTATCCTGTCTAGTACCTGTTTCATTACGCACTAAAGCCTCATCGCTATATAAACGATGAAGCCTACTTGGATACGCTTTATATCGTAGCATGTGCCAAACGAATACATAAAAAGGTTCGCTATCCAATCTGAAGAGTAACATGGCGAAGATAAGTGCAACTACAAGTGCAAATATCCATCTGCCCGGAAGCGATGAGACTGAGCATAGGGTTACTATTACCAGTCCCACCATTCCGACTATCAGATCGGTTAGCGTAACACCTTTAAATAATTCTATCTTTACTTTAGTTTTACCTGGAATTAATCTCATTTACTTACTCACTTTAAGATATTAATTATTTTGATTTGCAGGCATATCTCTCTGTGGAGGTGGATTTTTCATTTCAAGAGAATCAAGATATGAGTTTTGCTTCTGATCCATCTTATCCTGTCTAAGATCCTCGGATGCCATTTTCTTAGCATCACCAAGACTAGCTCCACCCTCCATATGCTGAAGAGTTTTCTCCATCATTGGTATATCTCTCTTGGCATCCATACCATTGAGATGCTTACCTGTTTTCTTTGCATAATCAAGATCTCTCTTGAGGGTATTCTTTTCACGTTCTTGCTTACGTTGCTCGCCTTGTTTATGAGCAGGATCTGATTCCAGAGATTTCTGAGCTCCTGATGTGATTCCCAGAGCATCTGTAACCTTTCCAATTCCAAGCTTACCAGCCACCTTGTTAGCACCCTCGCCAACCTTGCCAGAAGCCTTGTCAACCATTGCTCCTGCACTCATTCCACTGAGCTTCTTACCAACGGAACTATTCTCAACTGTATCACGCATTCCTGATGCTGTGATAGCCTGATATCCGGCACTATCAGCGAGGATACCAGTGAAGATACCGTTAACCTTACTTACTCCATGTATAGCACCATACATTATAACCATCTTGACTATAAGTGTCATTATTACTCCGCTGAATCCATCTCCTACCGCCAGATCCGGAGACCAAACAATAGGCAGGAACATAAGGAATAATCTAAGTGATATTACCATACCTATAATAGTAAGAAGCTGAACTACAAAGGCAGTCATCCACTGTTTGAACTTACCACCATCATCCAGTGGCATAGCCGCTACAGCAAGTGGTGATGCTATATATAATGCCAAAAGGTTGAATATTCTAAGTGAACATGTAACTATTACAACCAGCATTTCCTTAGCTATTGCTACAGCAACGAAATATACTAGTACATAATTCGTCTTACTTGGTGAAGGATCAAATACCTTCTTTACAGCATCGAAATCATACATTTTTCCATCTTCTGTATAAAACGGACGACGAACATTATCGAAAAAACTTGGACTCTTATTATAAGCATCGTTACGAGCCGCAGCTGAACGACCATCCATAGTACTCATCGTTCCAGCCAGGAAAAGGATTCTATCCATAGGTATAGGACCATCTGACTCTTTTATTTCATCTTTACCTATATCCTCAAAAACATACATGTTATTCTGATTTGCCTGTAATATCTCTATTGCATCAAGCATGGCATTTGTCAGACCTTCATCGTATGAATCAAGTGGCGCTTCACTTGTATAATCATACGCAGTACCAAGCTCGACCATTATTCCCTGCCAGGTTGGAACCTCATTACCATTCTCATCAACTTTCTCATAATTATAATCGAAAACTCCACGATTACCCAGGTAAATAAGCTCCTTACGAATATCATTGTAACAAGCATTCAAATTATATCTCGATCTATAGGATGGGTTTATTGAATAGTTACCTATTGTATTAATAATTCTACCCATCGCAGCATATTCTTCATTAGTGAATACATGTGTTTCAGCACCACTCGCAAGTCCTTCACCCTTTGTAATTGCTTCACTGACCTGTTGAGTAAGTATATTTGTGGTAGAGATTGCAACCATTATAAAGAAGTTCATGGAAATTATGATGAAAATACTCTTAACAAGATTACCCAGGATAGTTCCAAGTGTAACTCCCTGTTGTTTGCCTCTAAGATCGAGTATTTTACGTATAACTGCCACAATAGCAAAAGCGAAGGCGAAGGCTATTCCAATCAGAGCCATAGCTCCGTAGATACCTCTAATAGCAGGATGATCAAAGAATATATCTATAAGAAGAGTATCCTCTCCTTTGTATGATACTGGCTTCTCACCAGTAAATATCATCATGATATCCTCAACTATTGCAATAATCTTGCAGAGCATGATCTCTAAATAGTAAAGAAGACGCCAAACCGTATTTTCAAGAAATGACTGAATCCAGCCATTTATTGTTTCTTGTATATCGAGACCAAACAAAAACATAATTCTGCTCCTATCTCAAAAATGATAATTACATTATCTAACTCTAAGTCTCTTTCTGGAAATGTAGAGCGCTACTACAAGTCCAATAATTATAGCTATAAATAATAGTATAAATACTATTGATTTCACATTTAAATAAACAAGTATTTTAAAGCTCTTGTCTATAGAATTACCAGCACTATCTACTACAATAACGTGGTAATTTCCACTTTCTTTCAATTCATTATCATAATCCAGCCTTATGGCCTTATCATTATATGTAATATAAACTGTATCGTCATTAGCTAATCCAGTAAGTTTTACAGGCCCTCTAGCTGTAGTACCATTTTCCTCTAATCCTTCAAAAACAACCTGTGGGGGTGTATGATCAACCGTTATATCAAGATTGTATTCTATCTGAGTAGCTGAACACCTGTATGACAGCTGATAATATCCTTCTTCAGTAAAGTCAACCGAACCTCTTCCAGTTCTTGTTTCTTCTCCTTCTATATATAGCTTATCAGTAACAAATCCATCTGGCAGAATATACTGTGATACACTACCTGTCATTTTACTTACTATCTGAAAGCTACATAGCTGTGTTTCACTATTATCATCCCAAACCATTACAACGTAAGTTCCGGGATCACTAACCATGTCAGGAATGGAATCCATTGCCTTACCATTTTTATACATTTTTATATTGAACTCACCGTCAAGTGCAATATTAACCGGATCCGTTAATATCATTCCATCTGCAGCTGAACAACTAAACATTCCCCCTTGGGATGAATAATTGAACATATGAGTTGAATAATTATAAGTTACTCCATTGGTAACCTTAACTGCACCAGTAGCAACTCCACCATTTTTTCCGCTATTTACAGGTTCCCCAGTAAATGGGTCTAACTCGCCTATATAACCAGCAGATGTATCATCTCCGCCATCATCTTCATCACCTTCGGCGGCATAGACTCCTAGAGGGAGTAAAAATACACCGAATATAATTATGAGACATGTAGCTAAGAATTTTTTCATTTATTCACTCCTGTATTAAGCACTTTCCTGAATATCTGCATCCTCGGACTTACCAAGTACTATTTCATTTCTAAGGTCAAGATCATAGAATACTTCATCTGCTCTGAACATGTGGCTTCTAAGCTCCTCCATATCCATTCGTCCCATCTTGTAATATGGGCACAGATAACTAGGTGTATATTTTGTCTTGAGCGGGAAGTTACCGAAGGTAACTATTATAGCATTTCCGGTACTTTCCTTATTATTAAGCATCTGCAACTCTGATGGATAGATAAGTGGTCTAACCTGAGTCTGTGCAGATAGGTTAATATCACCCGCCTTAGATCCAATGGACGAGGACGTCGATGTCGTTCGAACCGTCATGTTACCACATAGCTTGGAGAACTCCTCGCAGGTACCTATATCATTAGAACCGATAAACATCTTCATACCACAGTTTGACTTAACGATATCGGCAACCTTTTCACCATATACGTTGTTAAGCTGTGAATAGGACTGAACTACCATGTTAAACCAAATCTTTCTAGAACGTCCTACAGTGATCATCTTATCGAACTTCTCAATCTTAGGCATGTTACCAAACTCATCAAGGATGAAGTATACATTTCTAGGAAGAGAAAGGTCTTCTCTAGCAGATGCAACCTTGATCAGTGCCTTGTACATACAGAGAATGAATACCGCGGCCAGACCGTGTCTGGTATCCTTCTCATCAGGTATCTTCATGAAGAGGGCTGTTGGCTGTTCAGCAAACTTTTCTGCTTCAACATCTGTAGCAGATGTAAGACCACATAGACCTCTATCATTGAACATATTTAACTTATCAAATGTAATTGACATATATGATGAAAGTGTTGTATCTGCTGCTGACATAACCTGACGTGATAGTGTGTATGCCTGTGACAGCTTGTTACGTCCTTCAAAGTACTCTTTAAGTGTTGCAAACTCATCCTCTGAATTTGTAAGAGCTTTGTTAATATTGAAGAAGTTGAACTTCTCTTTGGTCATTCCAAGTCGTTCATCTTCTGAATCCTCTAACATTGCGAGACAGGTTGACATAATAATTGAACGTGCACCCTTCTCCCAAACAGGATCCTTTTCATTTTCAATAGGACAGATAACAGATATAAGGTCATTTAAGTCCTCATACATTTCATCATAGAATTTCTGCCTTGTAACAGATACATCATCCTGACAATGTGATAGATCGGAATATGCTTTTCCTCTCCACTCTGCCCATGGCTCGCCAGGCTTACCCTCGCCATCCATGCGCTTAAGATCAGGATATTTTGACATATCATCCTTATGGAACTTGATTCCTTTTCCAGCTTCTACGTATTCCTGATACATATCCCAGATACCATCTAATGGATTCCATCTGGATGATGAATAAGTATCACGCAAATCTAGAAGCAGAACCTTGTATCCTCTAGATACTAAGTAAGCAGAATGTAAATCGAACAACTCTCCTTTAGGGTCTGTCATAATCATCGAACTACCTGCAGCCGTTGATGCAAGAAGCTGAATCATAGGATTGATGAATGTTGTTGTCTTACCAGAACCAGTAGCACCGATAATAAGCGAATGTGCTCCTGGAAGGAAGTTAACCTGAAGGTTATTCTTCTTATCTAGTACAGCTCTTACTGGAATACCATCCTTCTTAACTTGACCAAGCTGTTTATATGTATGTCCTGGGAAATACTTATCTCTCTCATTATCTGTTAGAAAACGGCTGTTTTCCAAAGAGCCCTGAACTACATCAACCTTTCCTTTCTTTCCGAGAAGGCCCCTGCCATCTCCAAAAACAATCATGTCAAGATTGTTTCCTGAAAGTAACCAGATCATAGTTAGGAAAAATGATCCAACTGCTCCTATAGCCCAAGTTTGCCATTTTAGAAGCAGTTTCCAATTAATTTCAAATTTTCCTTCTAATGTTTGTTGTGGATGCAGGACAAAATTCTGAAGCGCGAAGCCCAGTATTCCGGCCACTATCACGAACAATAATAGATAGATTAAAATTTTATGAGCAGTTTTCATTCACTCACTCCATTCTTTTATAAGCAACACCCTTTAGGATGCGAATTACAGTAGACATATATTAGTACTAATGGGGATATAGTCATAACTATATCCCCGAGTTATCGTTTCTATGTTATCTTAGTTACCAGATTCTGGACTAGCTGCTGTAGGAGCTGTTGTAGCTCCCTTAGATGCATTTGTCATCCACTTTGTCATAACTGGCATTGAAAGCTTAAGTGCAACTACGAGGATAAAAATAAGTAGATATCCGATAATAGCTGTCTTAAGTGACTGCTTACGCTTCTCTCTTTCCTGTGGCTCCTCAGCTGTAGCATACTTAACACCGAGCATTACACAGAAGAGTGCACCTGCTGCACCTACAAGCAGAAGCAGTGGTGTAAGTAACTGGTTAAGCAGATCTACGATTGGATTTACTACTCCAGACATATCAGCTGCTGCAGCGAAGGCTCCTGATGTATAGCTAAGTACTACAGCACCTACAAGTGATGATACTGTTGTAGCCTTGATTGCCATAACTGCCTTCTTATTTGTTGAAATCTTCTTCAACACCTTGATCATTTTGTTCTTCATTCTCCCATCCTCCTTGGATTATAATTATTATACTTTTTTGATAATTATGCCTACTGAATTATCTTATGGGCTCATTATATCAGTAAAAGGGTAACAAAAGAGCAACACAATTTTGTAATTTTTTAAAATTTCTAATTTTTTTTAAAAAACCTACTATTTCTGCGCTACTGCGAGCATCTCAGGGATCCTGATGACGGCATCTGTTCCCTCCGGGGTCTTATTTATAGATAATTCTCCCTGACATAATATCTTGAGTCGAGTTTTCACGTTCTGAGTTCCCACACTCTTACGCTTTTTCTGCGTAGGAAGCTGTGTCTGCACTCCATGACCATCGTCAGATACCTTTATCACTATATATCCGCCTTCTCTTCTTGTGGAAAGCACTATTCGGTCTCCCTCAGTACTCATTCCTATTCCATAAAGGATAGCGTTCTCTACAAGGGGTTGTACCACAAGCGCTGGAAGGTAGAAGTCTTCAACCTCTAGATCTTTTTCTACAACGAAATTTCTTGAAGGAAGAATCTCTGCTAGTGCTATGTAAGTATCTACATGTTCTAGTTCCTGTGAGAAAGGAATCATTCCCTCATTGGTAAGCGCTTCGAAGTTCTTTCTCAGATATCCTGAGAAGCTGAAAATCGCATTTTTTACCTTTGTTGGATCCTCATCACAAAGAAGTGCAATCTGTTGGAGCGAATTATAAATAAAATGTGGGTGTATCTGCTCCATCAGAAGTGAAACCTTATTATCTGAAAGCTCAACCTCTTTCACCAAAAGCTCTCTCTCGGTATCTACCTGATATCCGAAGAATACAATAAGCAACAGCATTATTATACCAAATCCTACGGTATCTAGTCTAGTATCTAACATTCCTAACATAGCTGAAATAACCGGGAAAATTGTTCCGAGCAGAAAGCCTATACTAGCCCTTATATTCTTAGAGGATATAAGGAGCATTATCATAACCACCAAATACTGAAACATGAATACAACATTCAGCATAAAGAGGTTTTTACCATATACAGCAAAAAGAATAACTAGTATTGCAACAAGGGACTGAAGCGTTGTCCAGAAACGGCCATCCCACTTCTGTCCTTCACCTCTCTCCGTCTCTATAAAGTATAGACCGAAGATAGGTGCCACTATCGAATACATTACCCAAGAAGCCAGAAGATATAGTCTCGGATTCTTGGTCGTAATAGTAATTGCTTCTATCTGAAATGTAAGTCCTCCAATAGTTATAAGAATAGCGGTAAGGAACCAGCCCATTCTTCTACTATGAGTCCTCATCTGAACCGCAACTATAAGTACTACTACAGCAAGAAGCATTGATACAAGTATGAAGATCAGG
>CACYQC010000003.1 GCA_902776395.1 uncultured Lachnospiraceae bacterium | reverse complement strand
GATCTGCTTAGAGAATAGAAAGATAAGAGAATAGAGAAGATTTATATATAGAAAGATTAGAAATTAGAAAGATAAGAAAATAGAATGGTTAAGTTTGAGGGACAGATAATAGAATATATTCGTGAGTATTCGATGCTCCGTCCAGGAGATGCTGTAGTAGTAGGTGTTTCTGGTGGGGCTGATTCTGTTGCACTCCTCCGTGTGCTTGTAAGTATAAGGGATAACTGTCCAGAGTATCAGGAGCTTGCAATAAAGGCCGTTCATATCAATCATATGATAAGGGGCGCTGAAGCGGATAGAGATGAGAGCTTCGTTAAGAGCCTATGCGAGAAGCTGCGTGTGGATTTCAAGGTATATAAAAAGGATATTCCGCAAATGGCAGAAGAACTGCATTTGACGGAGGAAGAAGCGGGCAGAATATATAGATACCAGTGTTTTGAAGAGGAAGCTGCTATTTCGGAAGCGAAGATAGAAGCAGGTTCAGGAGTGGATTCTGAAGTTAAGTTAGGGACTGGAAAAGTAAGAATAGCCGTAGCTCATAATAAGGACGACCTTGCTGAAACAGTTCTCTATAACTTGGTGCGGGGTAGCTCCCTGCTGGGACTTGCTGGAATAAAGCCGGTTCGTGACCGCATCATAAGGCCCCTTCTTATGACTTCGAGAAATGAGATAGAGGAATATCTTAAGGAAATAGGACAGGAGTTTATTACAGACTCCACAAACCTTGAAACAGAATATGCTAGAAATAAGATCAGGCTTTCCATCCTTCCGGCGCTTAAGGAGATAAATGAGGGAGCATCGGAGCATCTGGTAAATATTGCAATGGATGCGACTAGGCTAGGTGAAGATATTAGGAAGGAAGTTGAGACAGGATATAAGAAACTGAATTTGGATGAGGGAGATAGCGAGAACGAAAAAGAAGTAAGTATAGATATAGAAGGTATGAGAACTCTTAGCTCTCTTGCTCAGGGAGAGCTTGTGCTCACCGCGATGGAAAAGGTGTGCGGAAGACGTAAGGATATAACCCGGGAGCATTTGCAGCAGACCATTTCTCTTGGGGATATGGAGTCGGGTAAGGGCGTGAATCTTCCGTATGGAATGATCGCGGAGCGTGTATATGACAGGATAATTATTCGTAAGAATAGTGAGGTCTTAGATGAAGAAAGGGCCGTGACAGGTCGCCTTGAGACAAAAGTTTTCGACTATGAAGAGGGCATTTCCATATCTAAAAAAGAATATACTAAAATGATTGATTATGATAAAATAAACAGTGCGCTGTGTCTGCGACTGCCTCAGCCGGAGGACTACATAGTGATCAGTGCTGAGGGCGGAACGAAGAAGCTGAGCCGATTTTTTACAAGCGAAAAAGTCGAGAGAAGCAGGAGAGGAAGCGTTCCTGTAGTTGCGGATGGCAACGAGATAGTCTGGATTGTAGGTTTCAGACTAAGCGAGAGATATAAAGTGACTAGCGAGACAAGGCGCGTGATGCGTATCGACTACGTCGCAGAAGGTATAAAGGAGAACTAAGTTGGAAAATAAGAAAAAGGTAGGTCCGGGTGGACTACTGCTTGTATATTTCATAGTTTTAGTTGTATTTGTTGGAATCTATGTAATGATGTATAAACCAGCAAATGTAGATGAGAGATATACAGATGCAAGTCTAGAAGAAGATGTTAAACAGGGACGTGTTGAATCGGTTGAGATATACCAGAATGCAGAGGTTCCTACAGGAACAGTCGATGTTGAACTGAAGGAAGGTCGCGTAAAGTACTATACTCCGGATGTTTCTGATACGCTGAAGATAGTTAAGGGCAAGGAAATAGTATATTCCCTTCATGATGTTGATAGACCAGGCCTTATAGAGAGGCTTGCACCATACATTTACATTACAGTACTCTTTGCTGTATTTATAATGATAATGTCTGCTAGAGTTTCAGCAGGCGGAGTTGGTGGAAGTGGCGGACTGGCCAACTTCGGAAAGAGTAGAGCTAAGCTCGATAAGAAGACAGGTATATCCTTTGCGGATGTTGCAGGACTTGAGGAAGAGAAGGAAGAACTGTCAGAGGTTGTTGACTTCCTTAAGGATCCGGCTAAATATACAGAAATAGGTGCACGTATACCTAAGGGTATCATTCTCGAGGGCCCTCCAGGAACTGGTAAAACTCTTCTGGCGAAGGCGGTATCAGGCGAAGCAGATGTTCCATTCTTCTCGATATCAGGTTCTGATTTCGTAGAAATGTTCGTCGGTGTTGGTGCAGCCAGAGTTAGGGACCTTTTCTCAGAGGCCAAGGCGAATAGCCCTTGTATAGTATTTATCGATGAGATTGATGCGGTTGCAAGACATAGAGGATCAGGTCTTGGTGGTGGACATGACGAGAGAGAGCAGACACTTAACCAGCTGCTCGTTGAAATGGACGGTTTTGCTGAGAACGAAGGTATAATCGTTATGGCGGCTACAAACCGTGTAGATATACTGGATAATGCTATTCTTAGACCGGGTAGATTCGATAGAAGAGTTATGGTTGGACGTCCTGATGTAAAGGGTAGAGAAGAGATACTCAAGGTTCATGTCAAGAATAAGCCCCTGGGCGATGACGTAAATCTTGAAGAGATAGCTAGAACAACAGCAGGCTTCTCGGGTGCGGATCTGGAGAACCTGATGAATGAGGCGGCCATAAAGGCAGCTAGAGATGAGAGAAAATATATAACCAAGAAGGATGTTGACGATGCCTTTGTTAAGATAGGAATCGGAACTGAGAAGAAGTCCAAGGTTGTATCTGAAAGAGACCGCAAGATTGCGGCTTATCACGAGTCAGGACATGCGATACTGTTCCACTTGCTCAGCGAGATGGAGTCTGTGTATACCATTTCCATTATTCCAAATGGCTCCGGTGCGGGCGGATATACTATGCCACTACCTGAGAAGGACGAAATGTTCTGGACTAGAAATAAGATGCTCCAGAATATCCAGGTTTCAATGGGTGGAAGAATAGCTGAGGCACTTATCTTCGATGATGTCACAACAGGTGCATCGCAGGATATCAAGCAGGCTTCTTCCGTTGCTAGAAGCATGGTTCTAAAATACGGCTTCTCAGAGGAACTCGGCTTTATCAATTACGAAGCTGGCGAGGGCGAGGAGGTCTTTATCGGTAAGGAGATAGGACATCAGAGACCTTACAGCGAGGAGGTTGGTGCAAAGATCGATGCTGAGGTTAAGAAGATTATAGATCAGTGCTACAGCGAGGCTGAAAGAATTCTCAAAGAGAATATTGAAATCTTGCACAAGTCTGCAGAACTTCTTCTTGAAAAAGAAAAGGTTACTGGAGCTGAATTTGAGGCATTATTTGGATAAAATATACAATCGCTGGGGACTTATATCACTAAAATACACAAAATGTGCTTCTTTCGCGGGGGTTGATGGTAAATATATACAAAAATGAGAATAATTAAATTCATTTTTTGTGAACACTTTTTACATTGCATGAGTATAATAATACTTGTAACCCCCCAATACATTATATAGTTTTTTGCTACACCCCATAAGTAACAAAATACCTTCTCCAAAAGAGCGTGTCTACCCCGACACGCTCTTTTACTTTTCCCAGTGTTTATGCGGGTCCCAGGCTTTTAGCCTTATTTTTTTGACTTCAAAAATAGTTTACATAAACGTCAATATTATGTCTACTGATACAATTACTGATACAATCGATGCAGAATTTTCTGCAAAAACTACACCCTTTTGATGTGGTGATATTATGTTAACTGATACAAAGTGTGACAATTTTGAATTATTAAAAGTCTCGGAACCCGCATAAATAAAGGAAAAATCCACCTTTCGAGGAGGTGGATTTTCTGCAAGATTATTTATTGGTTTGTATAAAATTGGCTATTTTACTTGATTTTCTTATCTGATGTGAGCAGGTTTAATAGTTCATCATCAGATTCTTTATCTAATTTCAGGTATTCTATTAGGGCATTATTTATCCCTTTTCCCTTAAAAGCTATTTTGACAGTATCAGGGATATATTCACCATTTTCATCTTTTTCAGCAGTAATTTTCATATTAAGCTGTTCATCAAGAGTTTTTATTATTGTTATTAGTTCTCCTACAGTAGTAATCTCTGACTCGTAAAAGTTATCTACACTTATTCCGAGTGCATCTGCTATTTTTTCCAGCTGTTCATACTTCGGGTTTCTAACACCTGTCTCATATTTTTTTATCGTTGATAGATTAATGCCGGAAGCCTTCCCCAGATCCCCCTGGGACATATTTTTAGCCTGTCTATAGTATTTCATGAGTCTTGCAACATTACTTATCTGTTTTTCCTTTATTTCGTCCATAATAATCCCTCTTTTCTTGGATTCTCGTTTATTTTTCTCACTGTTTCTATATATAACTTAATCTGTTGGTTATATCGCTTAAGTTCATATCAATTCTATCACAAGGTTCACAAAAGAGAAACTTTTTTCTGAATATGCTTGACAGTTCACAAAAAGGAACCTATAATATATACAAAGGTTCACAAAGAGGAACCCAAATTATAACTATCAGTGTCACAGATAGAAAAACACCCAAAACAGGCTGAAATTTGGCAGTGTGACAGACTTCTCGAATCAGTAAATCTGATGTACCATTATCACACAATTTAATAACACAGCTGCAGTTCAAGTGAAAACCTTGGGGTGCTGCCTGGAGGGGAAGCAGTCACTGTTACCACATTAGTAGCCTGACGGATCGAAAGATGAAGGGTGAGGAACAGGACAGCCAACTGATAAAGGGAATAACAGCATTGCTTGGAGATAATGAACCACAGAGGATATAGAAGAATATCCTCATCCTCGAAATGGCAGTAGAGGAGATAGTTCTTTTTTATAAAGAGCGTCGTGAGCGAAAGGGTGAATATAAATTCATCTGGATCGGCTTACTGCAGTTCCCAAGTGTACAGGGCGATGAGGTGGTTGAGAGACCGTTGTACACCTACATAGTACTTTACAGAATAATTAGTACCTGTTCTGTGGAAGCTACTAAATCCGGCCAGAAAAAAAGGAGGAGTAGAGATGAGTATATATGTAGAAACTGGCAGATTATATGGAGCCTCCGGTGGAGGTGGGCTTGATGGGTCGTAGAAAAAAGGTTTATTCAGTGAACTTTAATAGTTTAAATGACATGATCCTTTACGCCTATGGTAAAGAGAAGAAAATCAATAATAAAAAAGATACTGAGAGACTTCTCTTCGAAATCAAGGAAAGGATAGCAAAGGATAAAATCGACAGCTTTAGGAAGAAACATAACTGTAAGGAATGCTTTTTATTTAACGACAAAGATTGTAAGGCTGAATGTTATTGCAGATTTGATAAGCAGCGTCGTTTACGCCACAAGTCAAAAATCAACGGATGTCCACATAACAATAATGAACCTTGCTGTTATGCAAATGAATCTGGAACATGCTTCGGATATTGTTATAAGAAGCAGATGAATTCTGAAAAAATTACAGATCAAAAAGGTTTAGAGAGGAGTGATGGACAATGAGGGATTTAGAGATTATTGCAATAGATCACGGCTGGTCTATGTGCAAGACTCCGAATGATATTTATATCAGTGGCGTGAGTGAGATAACTACTGAGCCTGCCTACTTTGATAACATTCTGGAATACAAAGGCAGATACTTCAAGGTTGGAACTGATAGGTTAGAGGTAAAAGCTACAAAGGTAGAAACACCCGATTATTATTATCTGACACTTGCGGGTATCGCAAAGGAATTAAAGTTAAGAAATAAGACAGAAGCAAGAGTGGTACTTTCAGTAGGTCTTCCGGCTTCGAGATACGGTGATGAAAAGAATGAATTCATTAAGTATCTCAAACAAAATGATGAAGTATATTTCAAGTTTGAACAAACTAAGTATCATATCTGGATTGATAGAATTCTTGTTTATCCCCAGTGCTATGCAGCGGTTGTTGATCGTATTGCTATGTTTGGTCCAAAGGTGGTTGTTGTAGATATTGGAAGCTGGACTATAGATATAATTCCCGTAGTGAATAAAAAGCCTGATGAGGCAGGAACTGATTCAATCCAGCAGGGAATCATAACATGTATGAGAAATATCAATAAGCAATGTGTAAGGCAGCTTGGAGAAAAGATAGATGAAGAGCTTATAAAGGAATATATGATATCACATAAAAGCTCACTATCTGATGAATACATACAGATAATGAATCAGGAAATAAGTTCATTTATCTCAATGGTAATAAATTCTCTCAGAGAAGAAAAATATAGCCTAAAAACAACCCCATTTGTATTTGTGGGTGGTGGTGCTGTAGTAATGAAGAACTTTGGAAGCTTCAATCAGAATAATTTTTCCTTTAATACTGATATTTGTGCAAATGCTAAAGGATTTGAAACATTGGCTAAGATAACGATGTCAAAGGAGAAGATGAATGTCCAGTGATGAAAGCATTCATTATGGTTTCAGGTTAAATATAAACAATCCAGAGCATTTAGCAATTCACAAAATACTTCGAGATCTAAACCCTGAAATATATCGAAACAAAAGCAATTTCATAATAGATATTCTTAAGAAAACGCTTCTTGATGCAGATATTGATCTTCTTACTGGCGAGGGCAGTAAGGAAATAAAAAAACAAGGGGGATATGCAACAAAGGAGTATGTGGATAAACAAAGGGAAATATTAAAGAAAGAATTAGAGGCTGAGATAAGACAAGAATTATTCAGTATGGTGATAACTACACTAAAATCAGGTGGAGGTAACTTCAATAATATTGGTTTTAGTTCGCAGGTAAATGAATCACCTACTGAAAAAGGTAAAAAGGAAGCTGAACAAGCTTTAGATGAATTGACTGATTTATGGTCATAGAAAGGCAGGTAAATTATGAGGATACTAAGCTTAATAGGAAAAGGAATATTGGATGTTTTATGGATATTAGTAAGAATAGCAGGGGCCGTTCTGTGGCTTGCCCTGGGAGCATTAAGAGGTTTTCTGATGTTGCTTAGTCTAGTCCTCAGAATCTTCTTTGCTTTTCTTGGAGGAGCATCTATATAAGGAAGGAGAGAGTGATCATGAATATTGAAGCAAGATATAGACTTTACATGTTTATCAGAAAAATGCGTAGGCTACTTTGCTACTATTTCAGAATCAGCAAGATGGCAGAAGCATAAGAGTAACTGACACAACTAAATAATACTTGTGGGCAGTTAAAGTCGTATCTCATCTGTCCACGGAAAGGACAGGTGGAAGATATGAAGAAACTAATGATGATTCTTATAACTATAGCAATACTTGGACTCACCGGCTGTACAACTGATGTTAAGGATGCAATAAATAATAGCAAGGATGTAGTTGCCAAGCAGACTGAAGAGTCAACTGAGATAAAGACAGAAGCTACTACTGAATGCAAAGAGCAGACAACTGAGAAAGCCAGGGAAGAGAAGAATACTTCCGATGATAAGAAGCGGAATAGCAGGATGTCAGTATCAACAGAGGCAACTACAGAGAACAAGAATAAAACAGAAACTTCAGTTCAAGTGAAAACTGAAAAAGCTACTGAAACTGTAACAGAAGTTCCAACAGAGACTCGTACAGAAACAGCTACGGAAGCCCCAACAGAGTCTTGTACTGAGGCAGAAACAGAGGCGGCTACAGAAGCTCCTGCACCAGCTGAAGTATCTTATAGTCCAGGGAATGTTGTATCACTAGCTACATCCAAATGTCAGGCAGGTGGTATGATAAAAACCACGGATAATCTTGCCAATCTTTTGGCACAGGGACAGATTACAGAAGATGAGTATAATGAATATTATCCGTATGATGGTCTCGGATACTACAGCGTGTTCGTAGAAACGGATCTGAACAAGGCAGCAACTACATCGGGAAGACTTCTTGGAAGTGAGGATGCTATAGCAACTTATATAGCGGATATGTTGCTTCTTGAATCAAATCCATATTTTCTTATAGAGTATGGTGGTGTGACAAACTCAGGTGGTCAGGACTTTTATGAGTTCCGTTGCTATAGATAAGGATATATACAACTAAATATAAATATACCGAAATGAAAGGTATACAACTGAGAGATTTGAGCCATAGCTTGAGTCTCTCTTTTTTGTTGCAAATTTGTAAGGAGGAATTAAGAAAAATGAGACAGAAACTAAAACGATTTATGTCATTTATAATGGCTCTTTTGATTGTAGTTTCATCTGTGTCCGGATCGGCTATGACAGCATTTGCTGCAAGTGCTGAGGCAAATATAAGCTTCTGGTATGCATCAGCAAGTGAGCATGGCGTTGTGTCAGAATTCAATTCTTCTCATACAGGTCAGATTCTATATGCCATGATAGATGGGAAGATAGGCTATTGCCTTAATTTTGGTCTTACGGCTGAAACTGGTGAACTGATGAAGAGTGATGATGAACCGAACAATACAAGTCTTTCTGCAAAGCAGGAAAAACTGCTTGCTCTTTGTCTGTATTATGGTTATGCGGATACAGCAGATACACAGAATGAGCCATCAAATGACAAGAAGGATCAGTTCATTGCAACGCAGAGTCAGGTATGGATCATAGAAAAAGGACTCTTTGGAACAGATAGTGCAGATAATGCTGCCTATACTCTTTCAAGATGTGCTCCGGATCCTGATACTTGTTATGGTTATTATAAAACTTTAAGAGACAGTATCGGTGCAGCTTATGATCAGAAGATACCAAGCTTTGCCAGCAAGACTAAGAGTGGTGCAGAAACCATAGAACTGAAGTGGAATGAGACAAATCAGAGATATGAAATAACACTTACAGATAAGAATAAGGAGCTTAAAGGCTTTGATCTTAGTCTCAAGGGTTATGATACTTCTGTGGATGGTAATAAGCTGACCATTTCAAGTACAAAGGTTCAGACTGAGGCAACTACTGGTACATTTACATCAAATACTGGAAAGGTTGAACCAACATCGAGCTGTGTATTCTGGTTTAATGGTAATAGTAATTATCAGGAGTTCGTATCTGAAAGACCTTCAGCGGATCCTATCTATGCTTATATCAAAGTGAAAACTGAAGATATAGGTTATGGATATCTTGAGAAGCAGGACAAGGCTACAGGAACAAAGCTTCCGGGTGCGACCTATGGTATTTATTCCGATAGTGGATGTACTGCACTTGTGGAGAAGATGGTCACAGGTGATGACGGTGGATGTAAGTCAGGACCACTAACACCAGGAACTTACTATGTAAAGGAAATATCTTCGCCAAGAGGATATGTTCTTGATAAGGATGTTCATACACTTGTAGTTAAAGCAGGTCAGACGACTTCATTTACCGCTAAGGATTCTGAGCAGGTGGGAGCACTTACCATTTATAAGGAAGGAGAGGTACTTGTAGGATGGAATGGAACCAACTTTGCTTATGAGAAGAGAAAGCTTCCAGGAGCCACCTTTAAGGTTACGGCAGGAGCAGATATTTACCGAGCCGATGGTGCAAAGGTTTATAACAAAGGTGCTGTAATTGCTGATGGTCTTGTGAGTGGTAAGGATGGTCAGGTGACGCTCAATAATCTTCATCTTGGGACCTATAATGTTACCGAGACAAAGAGTATCAGTGGATATACTATCAACGGAGAGACAAAGACTGTAACGATTGAATATAAGGATCAGAATGTTGAAGTTCAGTTTGAGAGTGTGACTATTGAGAATAAGCGTCAGAAGGCAAAGGTGAATGTATCTAAGATTGATAAGGATACTAAGAATCCACTTAAAGGTGGAGAGTATACCATGTATGCCGGAAATGACATTAAGAGTTATGACGGAAAGGTTATCATGAAGAAGGATACTGCAATTCAGACGGCTATAACCGAAAACGATGGTAACGGAACCTATACAGTAGATCTTCCAATAGCTAACTCTTATTACATTAAGGAGACTAAAGCGCCATATGGATATCTTCGTAATCAGTCGGATGTATTCAGCTTTTCATTTGAAGCCATGGACGAGAAGACACCTACAGCTGAATTTAAGCATACCTTTGAGAATGACAGGGTAACTGCCAAGATTCATCTTTACAAGATAGATAAGGAAACAGGAAAACCTTATCCTCAGGGAGATGCTTCACTTGAAGGTGCAGTTTATGGGCTTTATGCCAGAAATGATATAGTTCATCCTGATGGAAAGACAGGAGTCCTCTATAAGAAGGGGACAAAAGTTGCAGAGCTTAAAACAGATGCAAATGCAGAGGCTGAGATTAAAAACTTGTATCTAGGTGATTATTACATCAAAGAGATAGAGGCTCCGGTAGGTTATAACATTGACACTGAGGAGCATGACCTTAAATGTGATTATGAGGGTGATCTTGTAGCAGAGGTAGCGAGAGAGTCAACATCTGAGGAGCAGGTTAAGAAGCAGCCATTCCAGCTGATCAAAGTATCAGATAATGGCGAGGATACTGAGGCACCGCTTCTTGAAGGAGCAGGCTTTACAGCTTACCTTAAGTCAAAGCTTCCTGTAAAGGAAGACGGCAGCTATGATTTTGATAATGCTACCCCTATAGTTATCGGAGGCAAAGTAACTGGAAAGGAAGCAGCCGAAGGTAAGGGAGAGACCACTATCTATACAGATAAAAAGGGACATGCAGTATCTATTCCGATACCATATGGAACCTATATCGTGGTTGAGTCAGTCACACCTCACAACATGGAAACAGTAAAGCCATTTGAGGTAAGAATCACAGAGCATAAGCCGGATGAACCTCTTGTTTGGCGAGTATTCATAGACAGGGAGTTCAGTGCAAAGCTCAGAATTATAAAGAAGGATGATGAGACTCAGAAAACAGTTCTTCTTCCTAACGCTGAGTTCCGTATCTACAACATGGATACAGAGGAATATGTTGAGATGATCACAACTTATCCTTCAAAGGTTACACATAAGACTTTTAAGACAGATGATGATGGTGATCTTTTACTTCCTCAGGTACTTCACCTTGGAAATTACCGAATAGAAGAAATAGCAGCACCTTATGGCTATGTGAAGAATGAGAACTATGTTGAGGTCGCAGTTGATACTGATACTTTCTATGAGACAGATCCTGACACCTACGAGGCTATTATCACAGTGGAATATGAGAATCATCCAACAAAGGGTGAGATTACCATAGAAAAGCGTGGTGAAGTACTTGAAGGTTATGAAGGTGGATGGTTTGCTGACAGTGACGAAAAAGAGTTCGTATATGTTGAAGGTGGTCTTGAAGGGGCAGAGTTCGAGGTATATGCAGCTGAGGATATTTATACTGCTGATAACCAGGTGGATGAGTCTGGGGAGAGAACAAAGTATTATAGTGAGGGAGACCTGGTAGCAACGCTTACTTCTGATGCAGAAGGTAAAGCAGTACTTAAGGATATTCCTCTTGGACAGTACAAAGTTGTTGAAACAAAGGCTCCGTTTGGATATCTGCTTGATCCTCAGGAACAGACCAGTACACTTGTTTATGCTGATGATGAGACTCCTGTAATCTATGACACAAAGACATTTAAGGATGAACGAGAAAAACTTGAGCTTGTTGTAGAAAAGCGTGATGCAGAAGATGACAGAGCTATCGAAGGTGCAGTCTTCGGACTTTATGCAGCTGAAGATATTAAGACCAGAGATGGTAAGGTTGTTGTTGAGGCAGGAACACTTCTGGAACAGGCAACTTCAGATGCAGATGGACTTATAAAGTTCACTAAGGATTATCCTTTTGGTAAGTATACTGCAAAGGAAATCAAAACACCGGCTGGATATGTTTCATCTGATGAGGTAATCGAGTTCGATGCCAGGTATATCGATGAGAATACTCCTGTAGCAAAGTACAGTAGTGAGTTTATAAATACTCCTACAAGCTTCGAATTCTCCAAGGAGGATATAACAAGTGGTGCTGAGCTTAGTGGGGCTACACTTTCAGTGATCGATAAGGATGGTAACGTGGTAGAAACCTGGACATCAAAGGCAGGTGAAAAGCATGTGCTTAAGAGACTTGTGGTTGGAGAAACATATATACTTCGTGAGGAGTTCGCACCTTATGGATATCTCAGAGCGACAGATGTGGAGTTCACTGTAATTGATACAGAAGAAATCCAGTCAGTAACTATGAAGGACGAGGTACCTACAGGTACAATAATCATCAATAAGGATGGAGAGTTCCTTCAGGATATTGAGGCTACCCAGGATAAGTGGTATGACTTCCTGTTCAGTTGGAAGAAGAAATCCATGGCTGGCGTAACTTTTGAAGTATATGCAAAGGAAGATATAGTTAGTCCTGATGGTATTGATACTGTTTACTATGAGAAGGATGAACTTGTTGCAACTCTTGTAACAAACGATAAAGGTGTAGCATTTATAGATAAGCTGCCACTTGGTAAGTATTATCTGGTTGAGACTGATACACTTGAAGGCTTTATGCTGGATAGCACACCTATTGATGCTGACCTTTCATATATGGATCAGGATACTCCTATCGTTTATGCTGGAGACCATATCTTTAACGAAAGACAGAAGGTAGAAATCTCTGTTATAAAGAAGAATTCAGAAACGGGTAAAGCTCTTGAAGGCGCTATGTTTGGACTGTATTCTGCTGAGGAAATAATTTGCACTGAAACTGATGCAAAGCTTCAAACAGACAGTCTAATTGAAAAGGCTGTTACAGATTCTGAAGGAAAGATTCACTTTGTATCAGATCTTCCGCTTGGAAAGTATTATATCCAGGAAATTGAACCTCCTAAGGGTTATGCTTCCAATAAAGAAAAAGTGCAGATTGATGCATCATATAATCCTGAAGGAGAAAAAGTACTTAAGTTCGAAGCAGAGTTCAAAGATGTTCCTATTAAGGTTGAATTTAGTAAAACAGATGTGACTGGAGAAAAAGAACTTGAAGGTGCAAAACTTACTATCATTGATTCCGAAGGTAAGACTGTTGAGACCTGGACCAGTACTAAGGAACCTCATATGGTTGAGAAGATACCGGCAGGTAAGTACACTCTTAGAGAGGAGACTTCACCTTATGGATATACCATAGCGAACGATATAGAGTTTGAGGTTAAGGATTCAGGCGAGATTCAGAAGTGTCAGATGAAGGATGACTATGTATATGGAAAACTGCTCCTTAAGAAGAGAGATTCCGAGCTTAATACCATGATTGAGGGTGTTGAATTCGAAATCAGAGATAAGGATGGTAAGGTGATTCAGACGCTTGTAACCGGTAAGGATGGATGTGCTGAAAGTGATCTGCTTCCAATCTGTACCTTTGACAAAGATGGCAGCTTCGATAAGGATATAACTTATACTGTAGTCGAAACAAAGGCTAAAGAAGATTATATTCTTGATAGTACTCCTCATGAGGTGACATTCACCTATGGAAGAGATGAGAATGGTAAGCTTCAGGATGATGCAAAGGCTCCAGAGGTAGTTGAGTATACACTTGATCTTACTAATAAGCCTACACAGCCTAAGCTTCCTCAGACAGGTGATAATTATAATCCATTTGTCTGTGGTGCTATCGGACTTGCATTTATACTCTTTGCGGTATCATATATATTCTTCAGTAAAAAGACTTCCATGGTAGATGATATTGAAGAATATGATGACGATGATGAGGATATAGAAGAGTAAAACACATTTTAGTAAAAGACAATTTAGTAAATGGAAATCGGGAGATATGAGCCATAAGGTTTGTATCTCCTATTTTTGTATCAATTTTAGGAGAAAACCCAAGTGATTGGGAGAAAGAATAAGAGGTAAAAATATATGAGAATGAATTTTGAGACATTTAAAGGCGTAGTTGAGACGGAGCTTTTGAACTTCTTTCCAGATTCTATGAAGAATGGAAAGGTAGTATTTGAAAAGGTTCCAAAGGTAAACAGAGAACTGGATGCTGTAACTATAGAGCTTGAGGGAGAGAAGAGAAATATCTGCCCTACTCTTTATCTTCAGGATATGTATGAAAGATATGAGGCTACTGAGAATCTTCCTGATGTTATGAGTGAGTTTGCGGCAGCATATCTTCAGAGCATGGAAAGAAGTGAGGAAGTGATTAAGAAGATTGATCTTCCTAACTGCAAGGACAGAATCATATTCCAGCTTATTAATGCAGAACAGAATAAAGGGCTTCTTGCTGACGTTCCTTACAGACCATTCCAGGATCTTGCTATCATCTACAGAGTTGTAGTCGAGGATCGTGAAGGGGTTCTTGCATCTTCAATCATAACTAATAAGGTTGCTGATGCTATTGGTATGAAAGAAGCAGAGCTTTTTGAGCTTGCTGCTGAAAATACTAAGAGGATAAATCCTGTGAAAATTATAGGTATGAGTGAAATGCTCAGAGGAACTTTATTTGATATTGGTGCTGATGAAGAGGAATTAGATATGATGATGCCTTATCAGCCTGAAGAGGAAATGATGTATGTGATCACAAATGAGAGAAATATGCATGGAGCTATTTCTATGATTTATGAGGATGAGCTCCATAAACTTTCAGAAGTAATTTCTGATGATCTATATATTCTTCCAAGTTCGATTCATGAGGTGCTTGCAGTTCCTGCCAGCTCACAGTCTCCTGAAGAGCTTGCTGAAATGGTTCATACCATAAATATGGCAACAGTAAATCTTGAGGATAGATTATCAAATCAGGTTTATCACTATGACAGAAATGCACGTACACTTAAGCTTGCTACTGATACACCAAATAAAAGACTTGATGGTGAGGTGGCTGAGCAGCAGCTTGTATATGAGGCAAATAAAGGACCTAAGAGATAGGAGGATTCCTATGGAATTACAGACTGTTGATATAAAAGATTTAATAAGAATCATGAATGAAAGTCCGGAAGATTTTATAATCACGGTCGAAGGTCTGGATGGAGGTGACGAAGATGCCGAAGAAGAATCCATTTAAGTTGGATGTGGTGTCTATACGCCTTAATAAGGATGCTCCGCTTATGTCGGGGCATCCGGTTAAGTCTCCTGAGGATGCGGTAAAGCTTATAGGTCAGGAACTATGCGAGATGGATAGAGAGGTTGTATGTATCATAAATCTTAAATCTGACGGTACACCAATTAATTGTACCTTTGCAAGTATGGGTGCACTGGATAGATCAGTAGCGCATCCAAGAGAGTTATTAAAGGCAACTATACTATCCAATGCATCGACCATGATTATGATTCATAACCATCCGTCTGGAAATCTTGACCCTTCAATTGAAGACTCAATACTTACCGACAGGATGATTAAGATTTGTGATCTGGTAGGTGTGCCGCTTGTAGATCACATAATAGTTGGAGGCGATAATTCAGATTACTTCAGCTTTAAGGAAAAGGACAGGCTGCCAGCTTCCAACCTAAGATACAGTCTTAAGACAGACTATAAGGATATTGAATTCTCAGTACCAATGGCAGCAGAAGTAAATAGTAATAAGGGTGATGTAAGCACTATTGCTGAAAATAATAAAACGGGAAGGAGGACCAAGAGATGAGCGATAGATTCACTGAAGAAGAACTAAGTATAGCGAAGTCAGTTGATCTTGTTGAGGTAGCCAGAAGTCTTGGATATACACCTAAGAAAATAGGACGGTTCTATACTTTGAAGGAAATGGATTCTATGAGAATCTATGACCATAGAAATTGGTTCCGTTTTTCCGGTAAATGTGAGAGTGGAAGGAACGGTGGTTCTCAAATAGATTTCTTAAGAGAGTTCGCAGGACTGGATGTTAAAGATGCTGTGTTCTGGCTTCTGGATTTTGCAGGAGTCAGACATGACAGCATAGGGGAAACTGTTTCGGGAGATTGTATCATTCATAATGATAAACCAGTATCTGAAAAGAAGGAATTTATCCTTCCGGTACCTGCTTCGAATAATGATAGGATCATCAGATATCTTAATCAGGATAGAGGGCTTAGCATAAGTACAATAGATTATTTTATCCGTAAGGGCATTATATATGAGAGCCAGGAATATCATAATGTGGTATTCCTCGGAAATGATAAGAGTGGTGTCACAAGATTTGCAAGCCAGAGAGGAATCTATGATAGAGATGGGAAAGCTTTTAAATGTGATGTGGCAGGAAATGATAAGATGTACGGTTTCAATATTACAAATGATAATAGTAATCGGATAGTAGTGTTTGAAGCAGCTATAGACATGATGAGCTATGTAGATATCTTTCAGGATTTTGACAGCAATATGATTGCACTGGGAATGACAGCAGATCTTCCCCTTGAAACATTTTTAAGTGATCATCCGGGTATTAGTAAAATTGAGTTTGCTCTTGATAACGATGAACCTGGAAGGTTAGCTGCTGAAAAACTGATTCAGAAGTATAGAGATAAGGGCTATGAGGTAAAGGATGCCTCGGCTCCAGTCATGTATAAAGATATAAATGAGTGGCTGGTGGCTACAAAACTGAAATTATCATCTGACTCTGTAGCTGAAAGAAAGTATGAATATCTTAAGTCGGGTATCAAAAAATAACTGTGTAACAAATTGTTGGCAGATGGATGATTTGTGTAACAAATTGTTGGAACTCGGGAGTTTCTGCCAACAAATTGTGTAACACGAAAAATGCCTGTGTAACAGATTGTTGGCAGAAGCCGCTTTTGTGTAACAAATTGTTGGAACTCATGGGTTTTTGCCAACAAATTGTTGGAACTTATGAATTTTATAGGGATTTAACAGGATTCATATATATCAGGGGTCTTAGGGTGCTCCCTAACAAGATGCAAAATGGAAATGTTAAACATTTTGCGTATCTTGCCACTATATTCAAATGATTTCAAAACATCAAAACATGAAGGTGATGTGACCAGAGATTTCATACAGATAAAAGAAGGGAGGAATGCTTATGGCGAGAGGGAAATCGATTGTTAAAGGCTTTAGAATTTCAGAAAAGGAAGCTGCACTCTTATCAGCGAGGGCCTTGGAGTCAGGGATGAAGGAAAGCGATTATATAAGGCTGTGCATTTCTAAGGGACCGATGAATCATAAAGAAATAAGAATTATTCTTCATGATATGCTGACTGAGATTAATCATATTGGTATAAATATCAATCAGGTGGTAAAAAATAATAACTCCGGATTATATCTTCCTTCCGATAAGGATAGGCTTCTTGCTTATATGCAGCGCCTTAGCTTAAGTATGGCAGAGGTGGTGAAGCGACTTGGCAATAACTAAGTTGATGAATATCAAGGATACCGGTACTTCTGATCATGCAGGACACTTAAACAGACTTCTTACTTATATGATGAATCCTGAAAAAACTCAGGAGGAGGCTAAGGTTGGAGCTGTGAACTGTATTCCGGAATCAGCTTCGATAACTATGCAGCAGACTAAGGATAGCTTCGGAAAGGTAACTGGGAGGCAGGGATATCACTTTGTTATATCCTTCAAGCCGGGTGAGACTGATGCAGATACAGCATATAAGATAGCTGAAGAATTTATATCAGAATATCTGTCTGATAAGTATGAGACGGTATTTGCAGTCCATGATGATAAGGAGCATATACATATTCATATAGCTTTCAACAGTGTCAGTTTTGTAGATGGTTATAAATACCATTATGCTAATAATGACTGGGCAAAGATTATACAGCCGATAGTTAATCGTCTTACAAGTAAGGAAGGACTTAGCACAGTCGAGCTTGATCCTAATGAAAAGCATGATCGATATAAGGATCATAATACCTATCGTGATGGTGCTGATAACTTCTCGGATATGATAAAGCGTGATATTGATGTGGCGATTGCTGAAGCTTATAGCTATGATGAGTTTCTTCAGATAATGAAGGACAGAGGATATGAAATAAAGGAAGGGAAGTATCTGGCATTTCGAGGAAAGGAAATGTCCAGATTCCGAAGATGTAAGAAAGAGACCCTTGGAATTGATTATACTGAGGAAGCAATCCGAAACAGAATTCCATATGAATCCCTTAATACCTACAGAGCTGAAACTGAAGAGGAAGCTCAGAAAATAGTTTATTCGAAGATACCAAGAGGTAAGAGAGCCAAACTTAGTCCGGTGCAGAAGAAATACTTTGCAAGGCTCTATAGATTAAAACTTATTCAAAGAAGACCTTATAGTAAAGCATGGCAGTTTAGGGATGAGATAAAGAAGATGCATAAGTTGGAGGAACAGTATCTGTTTCTGGTAGAACATGATATAACCTCACTTGACCATCTTAAGGAAGTTAAGAGTGATCTTGATTCAGAAAGACGGAAAGTTGCCGGAGCTAAGAACAAAAATTATAGAACTGTTAAAAAACTGAGAGAGCTTTATCAGGTTGCTTCTGAAATGAGTGATCTTCTTCCTGGCGAAAGACTATTTCAGTCGGGAGATAAAGAATTTGAAACAGAGCATAGAAAGTATTCTAAACTTAATGATGTGCTTAAGAAAGAAGGATATACATATGAAGAGATAAGGAGACTCAAGGAGCATTATCATAGTGAAGAACTTCTCCTTAAGGAGATGTCCAAGAAAACGTCGAGAGATGTAAGAATAGCTGTATCTATAATAAAAGAACTCGAAGAGGAAATGATCAGAAATCCAGAAGTAGATAAGGATACAGCGGAAAAAGAACCGGAGAAGAAAATTGAAGAAAAGAAATTAATCAGACAGCCAAAGATAAGATAGGGCTGTTTTTTTTATGGAGGTAGTTGAATGGAAGAATTTGTGATAAATGAAGCGAAAATAAAAGAAGATCTTGAATATTTAGATAATGTTAATGGTCTCACTAAAGATGATAAGAAGATGGCAAGATGCGATCTGATTGCAGGAATTGATCGTTTGCTTCTTAGGAAGTATTACAAAAGGAATGTAAGTCAGACACGCAAGAAAATAATATCTTTTCTGCTTAGGGCAGGTGCGCCTGAATCAGTGATAGATAAATATCTTGATAAGAAGATAAAGGAAGAGAAGATTAGCCAGGCTGTGAGATATATAACTGAAGGTGTCCCAGCACAGTATGTAGATCTTCATTTTAATGATTCCTTGTTTCCCAGGCTTAGTGAGTACTGGTTATATGAGCAGAATCTGCTCAAAATAAAGAAAGAAAAGGAAGAGGCAGAAAATAAGAAAACTCCTGATGGTTTAATTAGAACTGAAGAGACCGAAGCACCTGTAGAGGATAAATCTGATGAAATTGAGGAGACTGTGGTGAACGAGAAAGAGGATGAATCCACAAAAGATGAAAGTGATGATGATTCCAAAGCAGAAGTGATTGCGGGAGAAACTGTGACGGAAGTGGAAGCTGAAGAGAAGAACGATTCTAAGAGCGATGAAGGTATAAAGCCTGAAGCTGCTGTTTCTCAGAATACAGTAATCAACGGCTTTACATTTGAACAGATGATGGAGCTGTTTTCTTATATGAATAGTAATGCAAATAGCAATGTACAGAAAACGTACGATACTGCTCCGGCTGAGGTCGAAAAGCCAGTATCTGAAGACAAAATCCAAGCTATTGTAGCTGCTGCAATGAAGCAGACAATAGAAGAGGCTAAGAAGCAGACTCTGGAAGAAATCAGTAAGCAACGCACTACAGATGTTGATATAGCTGTGAAGACTGAGAGTAAATTAAGTGATATCAATATAGATGATATCCGTAAGGAAATCAGTGAGCTGAGACGCGAGGCCGATGAGAATAAGAAAACCGAGAATGCACTTAGAAATGAGCTGGAAGAAAAGAGTAAGGAGACGGCTGAGAGAATGAAGGATTATTACGAGATGTTTAGAAATCTTAAGGCAAACCCAGAAGAGGATAAGGTTGAGACTTCTGAGGAACAGAACTCCAAGCTTTCAACCAGCGGCTATATGGTTCCGCTAAAAGATTCCAATGGAAATATTGTAGGAACAATGCCGGTAGAGATTGAAAGAAGAAAATCCAATGGTTTAGGTGGACTCTTTGGGCTTCTCGGTTTTAAGAAGAAGTCTCAGCAAAGTCTGGTTCGAATGGTTATATCCGGAGAACTTAATAAGGCGCAGCTTAGTCATATAGTTGGGGCTATGAAGAAAGGACTCAGTGAGGGGCAGCTTACGGATCTTATCGAGAGTAAGGTCCCTGCTGAAAAAATGCCGGAGATTATAGAGATAGCGCTGCTTGAAAAGAGCATGGGCTATGCATACTAGAAGGGAGATGGAACTATGGCAGAAGAGATTCAGGAGGCGGTACAGATCATTCGTGTCGCTTATGATGGAATAGAGATAGCAATGAAAGCCGGCAGTGGCGGTATCAAAGCTATGCAGAAAATCTTTGAAGTGCTGAGAGGACTGCTTGATTATGAGAAGTCGCTCGGTAAGGTAAATATGAGGAAACTTCTTATGAAGGGTGGAGATCTTCAGGTGCTTCAGTTTAAGTCTGAGGACATGAAGAAGGTTGAAAAGCTTGCCAAGAAATATGGAATCCTTTACTCGGTTCTCCCTAATATCAATAAGGAAAAAGGACTTTCAGAGATTGTATTTCATTCAGAAGCAGTACCAAGAGTAAATATGATGCTTCAGAAGATGAAGAATGGTAAGGTGGCAACCTTCGATGAGTATCTTAAAGAAGGGAATGGAGAACAGATGGATAAGCTTACGCAGTTCCTTGAGAAGGAGAAGCAGAAGGGAAACCTGACAGGCCACACGGCACAGGAGGAAATAGTTGATAACGCAATAGACAACCTGCTTGAGAAGGTCGGTAATTTTGCGACAGAAAAGCAGAGTGTCAGTGTGGACTCAGTAAAAGAGAACTTTTCTGTATCTCAGGATCAGGCTGAGAATGTAATAAATAAGCTTTCCATCATGGGCCTTCTTGATCAGGCTGACAGAGATGGAAATCATAAGGTGCTGATGGATAAGGATTCATTTAATAATCGTATTCGCAGTTATCGTGGTATTGCTGACAGAATGAAGGCGGTATCGCTTTCCAAGAATGCCAGCATGATTGATATCACAATCAGTAAGACTTTAATAGTAGAGGAAAATCCTAACGCAGTTAAGACTCGAGTTCCAGGAACCTGGGGTGATAATGCAAGGTATTTATGGATATCTAAGGAAAATACTATGGAGATTCATGGAGGGAAAACTCTTCTTACATTTCTCGATAAGGATAAGGAGTATAAGCTCTATGATGAGTCAAACCATGTAGTGGAAAAGAAGAAGGGTGATGTGCTTCAGTCTACACATTATGACAATGTCGAGATAGGTGTTCGTCAGAGGTATGAGAAGATGAAGCGTGATAAGGCAAAACGAGAAAAGCAAGTTGAGGATGCTCTTAATAAGTTAGCAGGAGAGAATAAAAAATCAAACTCAGCTCTTAAGGCTGCAACTATGAAACCAAAGTCAGGAAAGGGGAAGAAGAGATAAATGAAAACTACAAAGAAGAAACCATTCTGGCCGATGATAGGTCTCGGAGGATTCTTTGCCATATATCTCGGATATTTAGTAGGTGGTGCATGGGTGCCGGGGAGACGCTTTGATGAATTCATGGCAGTCTTCTCATATGTTCTTGAACATCCATTTGCTAACTATTTTAATGTGAATACCCCCAAGTGTGTAGTAGCGGTGACATTTGTTTATGCCATCGCTATTACTATGTATTATACGAGTCAGAGGAATCTGATGCCGGGGCGTGAGTTTGGTACTGCTAAATTTGCAAATATAAAACAGGTAGTACAAAAGCTAAAAGATCCAGATGTTGGTTTTAACAGAATCCTAAGTCAGAATGTAAGAATGAGTCTTAATACGAGACTGACAAAGCTAAATAATAATGTACTTATCATCGGTGGTTCCGGTGCAGGTAAAACATTTTTTGAGGTAAAGCCTAATCTGATGCAAATGCCTGATAAGTGTTCATTCATATGTACTGATCCTAAGGGAGAACTGCTTCGTTCATGTGGAGGTATGCTAAAGAAGAATGGCTACAATGTAAAGGTTATTAATCTTCTTGAGATGGATAAGTCGGATAGATATAATCCGTTTGCCTATATCCGTCAGGAGACAGATGTTGTAAAGCTTATTACTAACCTTATTGCTAATACAACACCTAAGGGAAGTAATCCATCGGATCCGTTTTGGGAGAAGGCTGAAGGACTCTTTCTTCAGTCAATTTTCTACTATGTATGGATGGAAATGAGGCCTGAGGAGAGAAACTTTAAATCAGTACTTAGGCTGATAGGTGAAGCAAAGGTAAGCGAGAAGGGTGAGCCTTCAAGACTTGATATCAGAATGCAGTATCTTTCGGATAACAATCCACTTGGGGAAAATCATCCAGCAGTAAAACAGTACAATAAATGTATGAGAGGTGCTGGAGATACAGTAAGATCCATTATCATAAGTGCTAACTCAAGACTTGCATTTCTAGAGAATCAGCAGGTGCTTGATATGCTTTCGCAGGATGATCTGAAGCTTGCAGAACTTGGTATCGGAGTAAATGGAGATGGTCAGACCAAGACAGCTCTTTTCTGTGTAATACCGGATAATGATAAATCTTATAATTTCATAATAGGAATGCTTTACACACAGATATTTCAGGAACTATATTATCAGGCGGATTTTAATTGCGGAGGAAGACTTCCTATCCATGTAACATTTATGCTTGATGAGTTTAGTAATGTAGCACTTCCGGATGATTATTGCAGTCTGCTTTCCACAATGCGAAGTAGGGAGATATCAAGTGTGATAATCATTCAGAACCTTGCTCAGATTAAAGCTCTGTTTAAAGATACCTGGGAAACAATTCCTGGCAACTGTGATACGCTTATCTATCTTGGTGGAAACGAGCAGAGCACGCATAAATATATTTCTGAACTGCTTGGAAAGGCTACTATTGATAAGCGTACCAATGGAGAAACAAGAGGCCGTCAGGGTAGTTCTTCAAGAAACTATGATGTACTTGGAAGAGAGCTTCTGACACCTGATGAAGCAAGAAAATTTGAAAATGAAAAGTGTCTTATATTTATACGAGGATTCGATCCTATCATGGACGAAAAGTATAAGCCAATGGGACATCCGGCTTTCAGTCAGACAGCTGATGGTGGAGCGCCAGCATATGTTCATACACGTTGCAGCAATACTACAGCGACTAAAGAATATGAGATCCTTACACCAGAGTCACTTAAATACTACGAAGGTCTTGCTGAAAAGGGCGAAAATGTATTTATAGACAAACTCAGTATGGATGAAATGACAATCCTAAGTGAAGTTGGAGTTCAGAGAAAGCTCATGAATAACGATGAAAAGGAAGCAAGAGCAAAGATGTACGAAGAGGTTGAATCCAGTCTTGAGTATGTTGATCCTGTTGCAGAGGAAGAGATAACCACGGATATGAAGAAGGTTATGAAGGAAGAACAGGAGGCTGATAAGAAGGCTGGAACGGTGATTCCAGATAATTCCAAAGCTTCATCAAAGAAGCGTAACAAAGTTAACAGAAAGGCACAACAGCTTAAGTATCCTTCCGAAGCCTTCAGTGATGAATCAAGATATAATGCTGATCGTTTTGAAAAAGATCTGGCGGATAATAAGATAAGTGTAGAATCTGGTTCTTCAGATTCTGCTTCGAATGCTGATGGTGGTAAAGCCAGAGTAATCCATAGAAATGTTGGCCCTGAGGCAACTCTAATTGGAAATAAAAAGAATGAAAATATTGCGAAGAGTATTGATGCTGATGCTGAGAGAAAACGACGTATAGAAGAGTATAACAAACTTAGAACTGGAGAGATGCTTCCTGAACTTATTGGAAATGACACTCTCGTTAGCAGAATAGGTCAATGGCATTATTCGGCGGAACAGAAGGCTGAGATGCATACGGCGTTTGAGACTGGTATGTCATCTGAACTTATACTTGAATTCTTCTATCCTGATATGCCAGTAGTGGCAATGAGAAAGATTATTACAAGGTTTAAAGAAAATGATGGAAATATACTTCGCAATAAGTAGTGAAGCTTAATTTTGCGAAATGAATTAATACTACAACCGGGAGACGTCCCGTTCACATAGATAACTGAATACAAATCTTAGGTGGAGCATTTGCTTCAAATAAGTCGGAAACAGACAACCAATGATTATATGACAAGCATAGAGATTGCGAAAAAAGCCATATGATCTGAGGTTGTCTTTTTCTGTTCAAATGATACTTATCGACAATTTACGAATGAATAAATAAGGAGACGAAAATGAAGAATAAGAATAGGTTTTTTAAGAACATGAAGACAAAAGTTGTTTCACTCGCAGCTGTGGCTGCTGTAATTTCGACAATGCTTCCAAGTGTTGTATATGCGGCAGGAGATACTTCTTCTGTAACTGCACCACTGGACAGCCTTAAGACACTTGTTATCGCCATAATCGGTGCTGTAGGTGTGATCATTCTTGCAAAGAATGTAATGGAGTTTGCTCAGGCTTATCAGCAGCAGGATTCTTCCACAATGAACTCTGCACTTAAGGGTATAGTGGCCGGAATCATGATGGCAGGTATATCAACTGTACTTTCCTTCCTTGGATACTAGAGTTCTATCGGATATTCCGATAAAAGTACATGAAGGGAGTGAAGATAGATGGATATATTCAAACTTGGAGATAAAATCCTTGCACTTCTTGAGATGGTATTTGGCTTCTGGAACAACCAGGTAAGTCTGGTATTTGCGATGCTGGGACAGTCACCTACATCATTCAAGGGTGGCGGTCCCTGGGCTGCCATAGAGAAAATCAATCCGCTGTTTGTAGCAGTTGGTTCTTCTTTGGTAGTTCTGTTTTTTGTAATCGGATTCTGTGCTGAGAGTGTAGATATAAAAGAAGATATGAGATTCGAAACGATTCTAAGAATGCTTATAAGAGTGGGAATATCAGAATGGCTTGTAACCAATAATGTAACGATTATGAAAGCATTCTTTACAACCATTGGAAATATAGTCAATTCGATGTCGGCTGGTAGTGTGTCGGAACTTAAGATCGACAGCGCCCAGGCAGATATAATAAAGGATCTCGGCTTTGGAGAGAGTCTTGTGATGCTGATACTTACAGCCCTGCTCTCAATAGTAATCATAATATGCGGATTCTTTATCATATATACAGTATATTTCAGATTTCTAAAGCTTTTGGTGATAGTTCCGCTTGGTTCTATTGCCTTTTCAACTCTTGGAGGAAACAGAACAGTAGCAAATACAGCAGCAACATATGCTAAGCATTTTCTGGCAGTGACATTTGAGGCTGTCACGATGGCTATAGCAATAGTGGTCTGTAATGCATTTATCAATGCAGGCCTGCCGACATTTACAGGAAGTTATTCGGACTGGGCACAGACACTTATATACCTGTGTGAGATGACATTTTCAATAGCTATGACTGTAGGATTTGTTAGAGGGGCTCAGAACCTGACAAGTAAGGTGTTTGGATTATAAGGAGGAAAAGCATATGCAGAATTTATTTGAGATTAAGGACTGGTTTGGTGAGACACAGAATGTATCGCTTGAGATAAACCAGTACATGAATAATGACAACATTTATATCGGACTTAGTCTTCCAAATGAGGAAGGAGAGTTTTACGGAGATGTGACAGTGAATCTGTCAAATGAGCTGCCACCATACTGTGGTTATCTTGATGTTGATGGTATTCCAAGTATCGAGGATTTCATCAAGGATAATAAGCTTGGTGAGGATACTGGTCTTAAGAAGCAGAGTGGGTTCGTAGAATATCCACTTTATATTTTTGATTCGGAGAAGCTGAGAGATATCTGTCCAAAGCAGACTGAAAGATATGAGAAGGACATGAGAGCAAAGGGTAAGCTCACAGATGTGGAGATGAACATTCTGACAGATAGGAAGGTGAGACCATGATTATAGAGATTAATAAGGATATAGATAAATATCAAGAGAGTATTGTTCTTGGTCTTACTGCAAGGCAGCTTATATTTTCAGTTGCCAGCATCATAGTTGGTGGTGGAATAGTTCTCCTTCTCTATAAGTATATAGGACTTACAGGGGCTGCATATGTGGCAGTTCCCTGTATAGCACCTATAGCACTTGAAGGCTTCTATTCGTATAACGGGATGAGCTTTATGCAGTACTGGATGAAGAAGATACATTTTATGATAGGCAACAGAACGTTGACCTATATTTCGACTGAAGGTGAAGCTGAAATTCAGAAGTATAAGCTTCAGGAGAATAATACTAAGGCAAAGAAGGGCAGAAAAGATATTAGTGTATCGGATGATGATACTAATATAGAAGAAAATAACAATAGCAATAAGGAGGAGTTTGAAGCTATGAAGAATAAGATGAAGAAGACTATTATTGGAACAATTATCGGTGTAGTGCTCGCTGTGATCGGTGCAGTAGCATACAAGTATTTCAGAGGGTAACTAAAGATAATATACCCACGGGTGGATGAGGTGGGCATTAACAGGAGGAAATATAAAATGGGAATATTTAAGGATGGCTTTAAGGAACTGAAGAAGGCCAGTGAGCCTCTCTACAGAAGTCCGAAGTCTATACAGGAAACAATAGAGATAATGGCAGTAGCTGAAAATGGAATATTTGAGGTTTCGAAGAATCATTTTTCCAAGAGTTATAAGTTTCAGGACATAAACTATACAACTGCCACAGAGAATGAGCAGATAGGAATCTTTGAGAGATACTGTAAGTTCCTTAATTCTCTGGATTGTAACTTTAAGATTACGGTCAATAATAAGAATAAGAACATGATGGCGCTTAGGGAGTATGTACTGCTTCCGTATACTGGAGATGCCTTCGATAAGTTCAGAAAGATCTATAATGATATCATTGAAGAAAAAATCATAGAGGGAAGACAGGGAATAGAGCAGGAAAGATATCTGACTCTCACAATCGAGAGAAAGAATTTTGAGGAAGCTAAGGCTCAGTTTGCAACCCTGGAAGCAACAATCCATAAAGCATTTATAGAGCTTGGTGCTGAGATAGTGCCTCTTACAGGGAATGAGAGACTCAAGGTGCTACATGACTTCTATCATCTAGGAGATGAAGAGTCATTTGACTTTGATATCAAGTCAGCTAAGAAGGTAGGTGCTGATTTTAAGAATGATCTCTGTAATGGAATGCTGAAGTTCTTTCCAGATCATTTTGAAGATGAAAGTAAGTTCTGCAGGGCGCTCTTCATAAAGAAGTATCCAAGCAGCCTTTCTGATAGGTTCATAAATGAAATTACATCACTTCCGGTTCATTCTATAACAAGTATTGATGTGGTTCCGGTTCCGAAGGACCTGACAACTAAAACGCTTCAGAAAAAGTATCTTGGCATTGAATCGGATATCATAAAACAGCAGAGAGTCCGTAATAGGAACAATGACTTTTCAACTGAGATATCCTATGCCAAGAGAACTGAGAAGAAGGAGATTGAGGAAATCATGGATGATGTCAGAGAGAATGACCAGTGCCTCTTCTATGTGGCAGTTACAATCATCATTATGGCAGAGTCCAAGGAAGAGCTGGAAAGCATGACCGAGACAGTTGAGACTATTGGAAAGCGTAACAGCTGCACCATAGAAACACATTTTCTGAAGCAGAGGGAAGCACTTAATACTGCACTTCCAATAGGCGTAAGACAGGTAGAGACAATGAGAACAATGCTTACTCAGAGTCTGGCTGTGCTTATGCCTTTTAATGTTCAGGAGCTGAATGATAATGGTGGTAATTACTACGGTATCAATCAGATAAGTAAGAATATCAATGTCGGAAACCGTAAGAAACTTATCAATGGTAATGGATTCGTATTTGGCGTTCCTGGATCAGGAAAATCCTTCTTCTGCAAGATGGAAATGGGTTCTGTATTCCTTCAGGGAGAGGACGAAATAATTATAATTGATCCAATGAATGAGTACTTCGATATAGCCTATACTTACGGTGGAACCGTAGTGAATATGTCGACATACACAGATAACTACGTGAATCCGCTTTCGATGGATGTCTGGAATCTGGATGTAAACGATACTAAGGGCTGGATCCGTGAAAAGGGTGAATTCATGCTTGGCCTTTGTGAACAGTGTATAGGTGACAGTCTTAACTCAAGGCAGAAGTCCATCATAGATAGATGTGTCAGAAAGCTTTATACAGATATAGCAAAGCTGCCGGTAGATGAAAGGTATATTCCAATCATGGAAGACTTCTATGATCTGCTCCTTTCTCAAACTGAAGAGGAGGCAAAGGATATAGCACTTTCACTCGAACTTTTTGTAAGAGGCTCCCTTAATATCTTCAATCATCAGACTAATGTTGATGTAGATAACAGACTTACTGTTTATGGTATCAGAGATCTGGGAACAGAGCTTAGTCCGATAACTATGCTGGTAATGATGGAATCAATTCAGCAGAGGATCGTTGAGAATGGTCGCAGAGGAAAAGCAACATGGCTCTATATTGACGAAATACATGTGCTTCTTAATTCTGAATATTCAGCCAAGTACTTGCAACAGCTTTGGAAAAAGGTAAGAAAACAGGGCGGTCTCTGTACTGGAATCACACAAAATGTCGTGGATCTACTTCAGAACTACACGGTTACAACAATGCTTGCAAACTCAGAGTTTGTAGCACTTCTGAAGCAAGCAAACACAGATAGTGCAAAAATAGCTGATGTAGTCGGAATATCTCCAGCGCAGCTCAGATATGTAACCAATACTGCGTCCGGCATAGGACTTATCAAATGTGGAAATGTAGTTATACCATTTGATAATCAGATCAGTAAGGATACAGATCTATATAAGCTTTATAATACCAATATCCATGAGAAGATTGCAGAACAGAAGGCAAAAGAAGAAGCTGAAGATTATCATGAGGATGATGTGAAGGAGCATAAACCAACAAAACCAGTTCAAAGGATAGATACTGCAAATGATGAGATAGATGTTCAAAAAGTATCATATGAGAAGGTAACAAAGAAACACTCAATGGGAACTTTTGTTGGATAGGGCAATAAAAGAAATCTGCGGAGCGAATATATATAATTTCGCTGTGAGAGGAGGATAACGTGAACCAGGAAGAAGCGAATATGATACTTCATAAGATGTCCCAGATTATTGATAACAGTCAGATGATTATACTTAATACGGTTCTTGAAGAGATACTTGCAGATAACAGAATGCAGGAACCTCAGAAGTCCTCTAATGATTTGCTTGATAATTTTATAGCGACAAAAAGACTCGAGGGAAGATCTGAAAAAACGATGAGATTATATAGGTTCACAATCAGTAAGCTTATTTCAGCGATAGATAAAAATGTGTGTACCCTTTCAACAGAAGATATAAGAAATTACCTTTCTACATATCAAACCGAGCATGGTATAAGCAAGGATTCCATAGACAATATGAGGCGAAATCTTTCAAGTTTTTACAGATGGCTTGAAGATGAAAACTATATATTCAAAAGTCCTCTACGGAGGATTCATAAGATAAAGACGAGAAAGGTTGTAAAGGAACCGTTTACGGATGAAGAGATAGAAAGACTGAGAGATGGCTGCAAATATCCGAGAGACCTTGTCATAATAGAATTTCTATACTCTACTGGGGTGAGAATCGGAGAACTATGTAAGCTTAATCGTAGTGATATAGACTTTGAAGAACGTGAATGTATCGTTCTTGGAAAAGGTGATAAAGAAAGGGTAACATACTTTGATGCAAGGACAAAACTTCATCTGATTGAGTACCTGAAATCTCGGGATGATAATAATCCTGCGCTATTTGTATCTATTAGAAAACCGGCAACAAGACTTGAAGAAGGTGGAGTAGAGGCAATGCTTAGGAAGTTAGGAGAAAGATGTAATGTCACTCGCTGTCATCCGCATCGGTGGAGACGCACATGTGCTTCTGCAGCCCTTTCAAAGGGAATGCCAATAGAACAGGTACAGAAAATGCTTGGTCATGAGGAAATCTCTACGACACTGACATATCTTATGATTACAGACTCGACAGTAAAGAGTTCGCACCGTAAATATCTGGGATAATAGCATTGAAATAGGTTAGTTCCATGTTATAATAGAGGTGTTTTTCTGAAACAAAAACTGTTTTGTTTCAGATGTAGCTTGTAAATGTTTATTACAGATTTCTTGATGATGGATGAGTTATAAGTAGGTATTATAAAGACTATTTATGCTAACTAGTGGAGACACTTATGTTTGATGGAAATAAAATGAATAAGATAAAAACTAAGAGGCTTGTGATACGTCCCATAGAACAGGGAGACAGTGAGGCTATTCATGTATATGCCGGAAGTCCGGATATAGATATGATGATGTTCCTTCCGCATGAAACTATGAAGGATACGGAGAAATTTGTTGATTTTGCCGTGTCAGAGTGGGAAAAGGATGATCCCGATGACAGGGAATATGTTATTCTTCTGGATGGTGAGATAATCGGTGGAATAAATCTGGAAAAATGTGAAACCGGAAATACATTCGAAATCGGCTGGATCATTCGTCAGGATAAAAGAGGACAGGGCTTTGCTACTGAAGCGGCAAGAGCTCTTAGGGCGTATGCATTTATTAATTTAAAAGCTGATCATGTTCAGGCTCATTGCGACAGCAGAAATGCTGCGTCGGAGGGAGTGATGAAGAAACTGGGGATGACTCTGATAGATGGAACGGGAACCCGAACTTATCAGAGAACAGGAATTACATCCGGTGAATATCTGTATTCTATTAGCGGACAGGAGTATATCTGCGATGAATTTGTGACACGATCTCAAGATATCCTGAAAGATAATCTTACCGGAAGATTATGACTTTTCAATTGTGTTCGACTTTGTCGAGAAAAGAAAGAAGAGGTCGGAAGGTATGAATTATTTTGTTGAAGGGCTCCAGGGGAGCGGTAAGAGCACACTGGTACAGAAACTCTCGGAGCTGAATCCGGACTGCACAGCCATCAGGGAAGGCGATTATTCCCAGGTAGAACTGGCCTGGTGCGCTTATATGGATGAAGAAAAGTACATGGAAATACTTGATAAATATTCCGATATAAGATCTGAAATCGAGAAAAAGACACATTCCGAAGAGGATAAAAGAATTATATGTTATACTCAGATCATAACCGATATTCCGGGATTTCATAAGGATCTTGAGCAGTATGAGATATATAATAACAGAGCTTCTTATGGAGATTTTAAGGCGATAATTCTTAAGCGTTATAAAGATTGGAGCCGGGGCCTTGATCCTGACATGATATTTGAATGCTCGCTTTTTCAGAATATCGTGGAAGATATGATACTTTTCAGATGTGCATCGGACGATGAGATTATAGAATTTTATAAAGAAGTAAGAGCTGCTCTGGAAGGAAATGCAGGTCATGATATAAACAGTAATGCCTGCAAAAAGGATTATCACATTTTCTATCTTAAGACTGAGGATGTAAGAGGAAATCTTGAAGTTATCCGAAAGGAAAGATCCGATGATAACGGGAATGAACTTTGGTTCCCTCTGATGATGGGATACTTTAAGGACTGCCCTTACTCAAAGAAGGAGGGACTCGGTTCGGAAGAGGATCTGATACAGCATTTCATCCACAGGCAGGAGCTTGAGCTTCGGATATGTGAGGAAGTATTTCCGGATAAGTATACGGTTTTGGCATCAAAGAAATATACCGATGAAGATATTAAATGATAATCGAATTGAGATTGATTGTCGTACGGAAAACGAAGCTTCACGAAGAGTTATCGAAAAGTGTGGGCTTACCTATGAAGGGGTGTTCCGTGATTTCTTCTGGCGTAAAGATCATTTTGAGGGGCGAAGAGTGTTCTCGATTTTAAAAAGTGAATGGAAGGAATAATTTCGAAATAAAGTAAGTAAAGATAATTACAGGATAATGTTCGATTGGGTTGTAATGACAAATGATAACAAAACACGAATACGCAGTGGGAGGATGGTCTCTTGTTTGGGAATGGGATGAAGAAGAGACGAATGCCCGAAATTTCAAAGATAATAACCTGTATATCGAAGGACTGCAGGAACAATAATATTACAATTTTATTAACGAAGGAATTTTAATGTCAGTCAGATAGAAAAAGAGGTGTTAAGAATGGCTAAATTTACCCAGCAAGCAATAATGTATAGCCTGCTAAAACTACTGAAAGAGAAATCAATCGATAAAATCACTGTAAAAGATATATGTGAAATGTGTGAGATTAATAGAAATACATTTTACTATTATTTCAGCGATATTTATCAAGTGCTGGAGGCTTTGCTTAATAGTGAAACTGATAAATCTTTGAAAGAGGAGACTGGTCAGGGAACTTTTTATGAAGAATATTTGAAAAAGTATCACCTCGTTTTAGAACATAGAAAAGCTGTGTATCATTTATACAATTCTAAAAACAGGGATATGATTTTAAAATATTTTTACACAATTACAGAAAATTTTGTCGAGAAATTTGTAATAGAAGAAGCAAAAGGTAAAAATTTGACTTCGGATGACATTAAGTTTGTCACTGGATTTTATAGTAATTCTATGATTGGTAATACATTAAAGTGGTTACAAAAAGGTATGCAAGATAAACAGGAAGAACTGATATATAAGATATCGGTTTCTTATTCAGCTACAATCAAAGCACTAATAGATTGTATTGAAGAAGAAAAAAAGCGGGGTTAAATATCAAGAAATGAGGAATAAGATGAATGAACTCGGTAGCAATTATTACGTTACTTTTAGGACTTTTTAGCGGTATTGCTTTATTCCTCTATGGAATGAATGTAATGGGCGATGGTTTAAAGAAAGTTGCTGGTAACAGACTTGAAAGCTATTTCGAAAAAAATCATGTATAACTCATAACCAATAAGAAAAATTAGACAGATTTCCAACAGTGCCCAAAAACTAGGACACTGTTATTTTTTTGCCCATTTGAAGGAATGAGTATTTATTTTAATATCATAGCATAAGGAGGTTGAACTTTTATGAAGAACTTGAAAAGAGTAAAAAATATCTATCTCACATTAACTGTATGCTTTATTGTCGGTGGATTAATGCTATTGTTTTGGCCGGGACTAGGGTTAGACGTTTTGTGCAAAATATGTGGAGCATTTTTGCTTATTTATGGATTAGCTAAAATATCCAGTTATTTTACGAAAGACATATTTCAGCTTGCTTTTCAATTTGATTTTGGATTGGGAGTTGTGTCGATTATCTTAGGATCCGTGATGATATTTAGAACAGAGCATATTGTTGGCTTTTTAGCATTTTGTATTGGCATTTTTTTACTAGTAGATGCAGCACTTAAATTTCAGACAGCAATAGAAGCGAAGCGCTTTGGAATTGAAAGATGGAAATGGATTTTATTTACAGCTATTGTAGCTGGTGTTATTGGAGCTTTGCTATTATTCAATCCATTTAAAGCAACAAATATCATAGTAAGAATGGTTGGACTGGGTATATGTCTGGATGGACTAATGAATATGGTCGTAGTTATTAACACTGTAAGAACAGTAAAAAGTTCTTCAATAGAGATTATAGATTAAAGTAGAAAGGTCGGAGTATTAGAAATGAATACTTTGGGACATACGGCTGCTAGAGCAACTGCATCAACATTAATTGATGTTATCGATAAAAAGATCGGAAAAGACAGAGAAAAGGAAATGGTTAAACTGATAGACTTCATGGAGAAGTATATGTCAGGCGAGAAAATGGATATTGATTATGATAAGGCAAGAGAAATGGTATGTGATGAATCTTGTTCCTTAAATCATTATTTAAATAAATTAATAGACGAACTTGATCCAAACGTTATGAAGACAACACTTTTGAACTTTGGATTCGAAGCTATGTTAAACGGAACAAGAACTATAAGAAAAATGAGAAAAATTCATAACTGTAATATTCCATGGCTTATATTAATGGATCCAACAAGTGCCTGTAACCTTCACTGTACTGGATGTTGGGCTGCAGAGTATGGAAATAAGTTGAATCTGACTTATGAGGAATTATCAGATGTTGTAAAGCAAAGTAAAGAACTTGGCGTTTATTTCTATATGTTTACCGGTGGAGAACCATTGGTAAGGAAGAATGATATCATCAAGTTATGCGAAGAACATCATGATTGTCAATTCCTCGCTTTTACAAATGGAACGCTTGTTGATGAAGCTTTTTGCCAGGAAATGAAAAGAGTTGGAAACCTGATGCTTGCTATCAGTCTGGAGGGCTCTCCAGAAGTTAATGATTTACGAAGAGGAGATGGAGTATATAGTAAGGTAATGCATGCTATGGATCTCTTAAAAGAAAATGGTTTAATCTTTGGAACTTCTATCTGTTACACATCAAAGAATTGTTATTCAGTAACCAGTAAGGAATTTGTAAAACTGATGGTTGATAAAGGCTGTAGATATGCGATGTATTTCCATTATATGCCGGTAGGAAACGAGGCTTCATTGGAATTGTTGCCTACTCCTGAGCAGAGAACTTATATAAAGGATAGAATCAGAGAAATCCGTCGAATGAAGGATGGAGAAGGCTTATTTACCATGGATTTCCAGAATGATGGTGAATATGTAGGTGGATGTATTGCCGGTGGAAGAAACTATTTCCATATTAACGCTAATGGAGATGCAGAGCCTTGTGTGTTTATTCATTATTCAGGTGCTAATATCAGAACACATAGTATATTGGAAATCTTAAAACAACCATTGTTCATGGCATACCACAATAATCAGCCTTTTAATGAAAATCATTTAAGACCATGTCCTATGTTAGAGAATCCTGAGATATTGCAGAAAATGATTGCTGAAACAGGTGCGAAGTCAACAGATTTACAGTCTCCGGAATCAGTCGAGCATTTGTGTGGTAAATGCGCAGAATATGCACAGAATTGGAAGCCTTGTGCTGATAAGCTTTGGGAAGAAACAAAGGTATCACCAAAGGCATATGAAAATTATAAGACAGAAAATAATTAGGAAGGAGGATCTAAATGAAGAAAAGAAACTTGCTTTTTTGACAGGCATTGTAGCAATTGTTGGAGCTGTAATTCTTGTATACAAGAAAGTAAAGAAAAAGGCTGCCCCCAAATCAGAGGAAAGCGATGATGAGAGCAGTGATAAGGTTGACGATGAAGAAGATTTATCAATTTTTGAAGATGAAATATAGGAGGTATACTTGATTATGACATATCATGAATTTGTTCAGGAACTAAGAGAGATTTTTAATACAATAGATGCATCAGCAATAGAAGAGCATTTTGCAATCCAGTTAAACATTGTTGGCGAAGCAGAAGGCGCATTATATATTGAGTTTGCCGATGGCGCAATAGATGTTCAACCATATGAATACTATGATAGAGATTTAATTATTAATGCAGATTTTGAAACCGCTCTTGATATTGCAAGTGGTGAAACTGAACTTGCAGAAGCATTTGCAGAAGAGAAGATTGATGTATGGGGAGATTTTGACAAGGCTATTGAGATTTTCAGCATTATTCTTGGAATGAACAAAAAGGCTAAACCGAAAAAAACAACAAAGAAAGGTTAAAAAGGAAAAGACGATGAGAGCAGAGGAAAGAACAAATATACAGAATAGTATAGGAAGGCTTGTAATCTCTGCTCTGTCGTTTCTTATTCAGATTAGCTGGTTATGTTTTATAGGAATTAAGTTAAAGAATTATTCTCTGGCAATCAATCTATGTACTAGTCTTATAGCACTTATTCTCGCCATTTGGGTATTTAACAGGCGAGATACAAATTCGAATTTCAAGATGCCTTGGATACTGCTTATTCTTGCGTTTCCTATATTGGGAATCTGTCTGTTTGTTGTTTTTGGACATAAGTATTCTATGAAAGCGCGCATGAAGATGGAACAGCTTCATAAAGATTGCGCTGAGGTGATTTCAGAAGATAAAAAAACGTTTGATACATTTGAAATAGCAGACATGGGAGTTTTGAATCAGTTTCGATATCTGATGGATGTTGAAGGATTTCCTGTATATCAGGAAACAGATATTGAATTTTATGGAGAGGCATCTGAAGCATATTCTAAATTAATTGAAGATGTGGAAGGTGCACATAGTTTTATTTATTTGGAATATTTTGCTGTACAGTGTAGTACAGCGTTTATGAAGTTATATAAAGTACTATTAAAGAAGATATCAGAAGGTGTTGAAGTAAGATTATTATATGATGATGTCGGTAGTATAGGATTCGTAAATGATAATTTTGCAAAGCGATTGGAAGAAAAAGGAATCCGATGCAGATCATTTAATAAAGTATCTCCAGCATTTCGTTTATATATGAACAATCGTGATCATAGAAAGATTGCGGTAATTGATGGAAAGGTTGCGTATACTGGAGGGTTTAATATTGCAGATGAGTATTTTAATATCACACATCCCTATGGGCATTGGAAAGATACCGGTGTAAGGCTAGAAGGCAAAGCAGTTAATAGTCTTTTATGCATGTTTCTTGAGATGTGGAATAGTACGGAAAAAGAAATAGAAGATATTGGCAGATATAAAAATATAGATCACTGTCATATGAAGGCTGATGGATTTGTATTACCATACGCAGATAGTCCATTGGATGATTCCAGAATAGGTGAAAATGTATATATGAATCTAATAACAAATGCAAAGGAGTCAGTATTTATTACAACCCCGTATCTTGTTATTAGTGATGAAATGTTACGAACTTTACAGATGGCTGCACAAAGAGGTGTTGATGTCAGAATTGTAACACCTGGTATTCCGGATAAGAAGGTTACATATAAACTTACTAGATCATATTACTATGCACTTATGAGCCATGGAGTAAAAATCTATGAGTATACACCAGGATTCATTCATTGCAAGCAGGTTGTTGCAGATGGAGAACTTGCCATAGTGGGAACAATAAATCTTGATTATAGAAGTCTGTTCTTGCATTTTGAGAATGCGGTACTTATGTATAGAACGAAGGCAGTAGAACAAATTAAAGAAGATTTTATTAATCTTTTTGAAATATCAAAACAAGTGAATCCAAAAGATTATTCAAAGAATACTTGGGGAAAAAGAATTACGGGAGCGGTACTTAGGTTAATTGCTCCGCTTATATAAAAGGAGGAATGCGATGAGCTCATTGAAGGATTATACAGAAGCACAAGCGGCTTTATGTAAGAAATATGGCGAGATTTCACCAGAATTATATAGTGAAAAAGGTGTAAAAAGGGGCTTAAGAGATGTCAATGGTAAAGGCGTAGTAACCGGTTTAACCAATATTTCGCGAATTACCGCTTTTAAAAAGATAGATGGCGAGGAAATACCATGTGATGGAGAATTGTTATACAGAGGCTATGATATCAAGGATCTTGTAAGTGGAATGAAGGGCAGAAAGAATATATATGAAGAAGGAGCTTATCTGCTTTTGTTTGGTGAATTGCCAAACGAAAAACAACTCGGTGAATTCAGGGATATGATTGCTGCCAATATGACGCTACCTACGAATTTTACTAGAGATGTCATAATGAAGGCTCCCGATGCTGATATCATGAGTTCTATGACGAAAAGTATTCTTACCCTAGCTAGTTATGATCATAAAAAGAATGATTTATCTGTTGAAAACGTATTAAGGCAGAGTATTCAGCTTATAAGTACTTTCCCTATGTTGGCAGTATATGGTTATCATGCATACAATCATTACAAAAATGATGAATCAATGTTTATTCATAGACCGGATTTTGATCTTTCGTTAGCTGAGAATTTCCTTAGAATGCTAAGACCTGATAAGAATTATTCAGATTTAGAGGCCAAAGTACTGGATGTGGCATTGTTATTACATATGGAGCATGGTGGTGGAAACAACTCTACATTTACAACAAGAGTAGTTACATCTTCCGGATCAGATACTTATTCTGCCATTGCAGCTGCAATGTCTTCTCTGAAAGGAAAAAGGCATGGCGGAGCAAATCTTATGGTTATGCAGATGATGGATAACATAAAGGAAAATGTAAAAGATTCCAAGGATGACGATGAGGTAAGAGCATACTTAACAAAAATAGTTAAGAAAGAGACCTTTGATAAAAAAGGCTTAATATATGGAATGGGACATGCTGTGTACTCATTATCTGATCCTCGCGAAAGAGTATTCAGAGAGTTTGTCGAAAAGCTTGCTATTGATAAAGGAAGAGAAGATGATATGAGCCTTTATAATAGCATTGAGCGTATTGCACCAGAGGTTATTGCAAAAGAACGTAAAATTTATAAGGGAGTAAGTCCTAATGTAGATTTCTATAGTGGATTCGTATATGACATGATGGGCATTCCTAGGGAACTTTTCACACCTTTATTTGCAGTTGCACGTATCAGTGGATGGAGTGCACATAGAATTGAAGAAATAGTAGCTGATAATAAGATTATCAGACCTGCATATGTAAGTCTTGTTGAAAAAAAGATTATGCATCGATAGAAGAACGAAGGTGATTTAGATGTTAAGCAAAGTTACGCCTTATATTATTGTGATTGTAGTTGCATCTTTACTAGGATTTATTACAGAAAATATATGGGTAGGATTGAGATTTGGATTTGTTGACAACAGAGGAATGATGGCACCAGGACTTATAGGCTATGGCATGGCTATGGTAGGTATGTATATTTTGCTTGGAACCCCAGAAATGCCACGATTTCTAGGTCAGCGGATATATTTTGCCAGTAATGAACTTCAGATAGCATATTACATTTTTATGGCAGGCGTGCTTGTTTCGGTTGGAGAAATATTGTTAGGGACAGCTGTAGAAAGATTTTGTCAGATTGAATGGTGGAATTATTCTTCGCTTCCTCTTCATATTGGAAAGTATACTTCTGTTTTTACATCAATCGGATTTGGAATGATGATTACTATTTTTATGAATCATATCTTTCCGTATCTTTTTAGCAGAGCATTGGCTGTGAATGATGTTTTAATTGAATCGCTTGTGTATGTTTTGTTTGTCTTGCTGGTTGTAGATTTTATTCATGAAGCAAAATATATGATTAAAAATAAACATATCAATAAAATCTGGAAGGTGGATATAAAAGAAAAATATATCGTAAATCATGACCAGGTAAGATATATTCACTGATGCTGGAGGCAAGCGGTATGAATAAAAAGCAAAAGATAGCTATGACAATTGCCAGAATTGCCGCCTTGATATTACTTCTTTTTGTTATTGCTTATGTATTTGTAAGAATAAAAAGAGATCCGGAGTTAGCAACTGCAGAGAATATAGTCAAGCTAATTTCACAGAACAAGATAATTGCAACACTTGAATTTACTGTGTTGTATCTTCTAAAAGGAATAAGCATGGTATTTCCTTCTGCAGTGATTAATATTGCATCAGGAATGGTATTTGATTTTCCGTTATCTGCATTTATAAGTGGATTTGGCATTTTTGTTGAATTCATGGTTATGTTCCTAATTGGAAGATTCTTGGGAAACGATTATATCCAAACCATAAAGACAAAATATCCTGTCGTCGAGAAAGTTGATAATTTTCAGACAAATAATAGTTTTTTTGTGAGCTTTCTTATCCGTATTATGGGTGTGATTTCGTATGATATGGCTAGCTTATATCTAGGTGCATCAGGAATAAACTGGCTAGGATTTATTGCTGGAAGTATGTGTGGCGCCACACTCAATATTATTGTTGATGGCCTATTTGGAAAATACATTTTCAATCCATTTAGCTGGCAGTTATGGGCTGTGGTTGGAATTCGTTTATTGGTAATAATAATAGCAATATTTATAAGAAAAGTGATTAGAAATAAGTGTGTTACGTCAATGTAGTTATATATGTTTTTTCAGAAATATTGGTATGATGTGATGGTGAATTATATCGCAAGAAACCTTACCAAGGCAATAAATAATAAATGATTTTTACGACCGCTATGAGAATTATTTCATGGCGGTTTTTCCGTTCACAGCAATTCTATATCCATTTGCAACAGATTTCTGATATAGGATTAATAGTTATTGTAATATCCAAACATCAAATATAACAAAGTGAATAAAACGCAAGAATAAATAAATGATGGAGGATGATTATGAAGGAAAGAAAAGGTATTTATTCAATAATCGGTATAGTTGCTACTATAATAATACTGATACTTAATTTGGTATGGAAGTTTTTGTTGGGGGTTCCCTTTTCAGAAATGAATAGTGGAAGGCAAACCAATGTTATTGCTTCAGTGATTTTACTGGTTATTATGACAGGACTCTTAATAAAAATTTTAGTGAATAAAATAAATAAATAGTAATAGATATAATCAAATAGTGAAGGTAACGATATGCCGTTATGGATTAACGATAATCCGTAGCGGCATTTTTGTTACCCAGAAACAGGAGGTGGTTATGGTTGGACATTAAAAAGATGGATGATAAACCTATGGTGATTCATACGAAGAAGAAGTCAAAGCTTCATATCCATGAATCAAAGGAAGGCACGATTAAAGGCAAAAATGTCTATATGAAGCAGAAGGTGGAAGAGGCTCAAGGAGATAATAAGAATGGCAGGACGATACATCCTAATTCTTATGACCCTGGGAATAACAGAAGAAGGTTCCAGGGGATTAGGGATAGAATTGAATCCCAGAATGCTTCTATAAAAATCAAGGATTCCAGTATTCATATAAGAGGTACCGGAAATATGTCTTCTGTCAGAGGACTCGGAGAACTGGGAGCTAATGCTATGGCTGATCAGATTGAAGGTGGAAATGAGATTCGCGATGCTGCATATATAGCGCATACGATTCTGACTCCAGCTGAAAATGTGACTAAAGCAAGTTTTAAGTATACGAAAGAAGCCATGGAAAAAGCTAGTCGTGAGTTTATCCGAAGAAAGATAAAAAAACAGGATATCAGTAAGAAACTAGCAAAGGATAGAATTAAGAGAATTGCTAAAAAGACAGCCAAGAAAACTGCTTCTGATGCAGCCAAGGAAACATCAAAGGAATTAGCCAAGGAAACAGCTAAAGTTTCTGCTCAGATTGCTGCTGAAGCAACAGCCGAGGTGGCTGCTGAAGTTGCAACTGAAACAGCAGGAGCAGCTGTCGGAACAGCAGCTGGACCAGAGGGAACGCTTATCGGATGGGCTGCCGGAAAAAAGATTGGGAAAGAAGTAGGAAATGAAGTTGGAAGAACGATTGAAAAAGCGGATGCAAAAGCAACAATCCGTCTCAGAAAACTGAGATGGTTCATAGATAAAATGAAGGCTCAGGAAGAGCAAAAAGATAGTATAGGGAAAATGATAAGGGATGTGATGATTACAGAACTTATCATGAAGATTAAGACAGCACGAAAGGGAATGATACTCTCTGCCGTGCTTATTTTATTTATGGTAATAGCTGTTGCATCTCCAATTGTTGCATCTTTAGGGATTATATATAATTCTCCGCTTGCAATATTCTTTCCTTCTCCTGATACAGAGTATGAAGATATAAGAACAGTTCTCAGTTCTTACTATATGGAGTTCAATCAGAATATCATTTCACTAGAAGAAGGTGGAAATACAGTGACTTATCAGAATACTCAGAATGGAGCACCGGTATCAAATTATAACGATACCCTAATGGTTTATATGGTCCTCTATAGTGATGGTGAAGCTGGGTATGTGATGGATGATGAGGGAAAGAAAAATCTAAAAAAGATATTTGATGAGATGAACTATATCGATGATTCCAGTACGACTACAGAGAAGACTTGCGGAGACAGTATTGGAATGGTCTGGGCGACAGCCTACTGTCCATGCTCCATCTGCTGCGGACCTTATGCAAATGGAATTACAGCATCGGGAAAGAAGGCGACTGCAAAGCATACCATAGCTGTTGATGCCTATAATCCGATAGTCCCTATAGGAACAAAGGTCATCATAGAAGGCGTTGAGTACACGGTGGAGGATACCGGAGATCTGAATCATTATGGAAATGATTTTGACATCTTCTATGCAAAGCATGATGACTGTCTCCAGTGGGGGCGCAAGCATGTAGAAGCATTTCTTGCTGAAGGAAATACAAACACGGTAACAGTAACTACTTCAGGAACTACAGTCCACAACTTGACTTATAAGGATTATATCAATAAAAAAACTCTGAATGAGGATCAGGAAAAAATGCTTACTGATATGATGGATTCAGATCTTTGGGATGAATATTATTCCGGAGCTGCCGGAGAGGCTGTGGCTAAACTCGCTCTTACAAAGATTGGATGTAAATATGATCAGGATAAGCGTATGGAGGAAGGCTACTATGATTGTAGTTCACTTGTATATCGTCTTTATAAAGAGGTTGGTATTGAACTTCCAACTGTAGCTGATACACAGGGCTATTACTGCTTTGAAAATGCAATGTTAGTCAATAAGGAAGACCTGAAGCCGGGAGATCTGATCTTTTATTCGTATGAAGAAAATGGATGTTTTAGGAACATTTCCCATGTGGCTATATATGTTGGAGATGGAATGATGGTTCATGCGGCAGGAAAATCAAGAGGTGTTGTACTTGATCCGCTGAGGGATGGAAATGTGGTCTTTTATGCGAGACCATATAAGTAATAAAAGATACAGCATTATATCATAAAACACAGCGTAAAAAATAAAGATGTAGATAAGCTGCAGGAATATGTCGTTTTCCTGTAAAAGCTGGAGCACATATAAAACTTAAACATAACACTAAATTAAACACTATGGATAAAAATGCGCTCGAAATGCCGTAATTTGTGCTCGAACGACAAAAAGTGAAGTAATATTCGCTAATGGCGAAGTTTATAAAATGGAGGGATCAGGATGTGGAGACGAGACAGAAAGAGTAAACAGGTGGAGTTATCAGACCTGAATCCTGTGAGATATAAAAAGGAAGATAGGAAGCCATATAACAGAATAGTGGTCAGTTCCAGGGATAGGAAGCCAAAGAGAAAAAAGAAAAGAATAAACTGGCCATTTGTTATAGCTTTGATTATCGCCGGGATATCATTTGTCATATATCCCGAATTCCTGAGATACACAGGAGAAAAAAAAGCCGAGGAACTGATACAGGGCTTCGAAGATGAACTGGAGGATAAAAATGAAAAAGAGATGGATGTGGAAGAGGAGAAGACGGAAGAGCCGTCCTCCTTGTCACAGGAGGATGCCGATGCACTTTCTGAAGAGGAAGTCATCGGCATTATTAAGATAGAGTCTATTGATATTAAGTATCCGGTAATGGAAGGGACAGGTGAGGATGTTCTCTGTAAAGGTATAGGGCATCTTGCCGAAACTGCCGGAATCGGAGAAAAGGGTAACTGTGTTCTCTGCGGACATAATGGTTCTAGGAGAGGTACATTTTTCACACCGTTGAATACTGTTCAGATTGGTGACGAGGTGGAGATTATAGATAAAAGTGGTAGGAGTCACATTTATAAGATTGTGAATACAAAGGTTGTAGAACCAAGAGACAACTCCATTAAGAATACAGATGGAACAGAGAAACTGACTCTCTTTACCTGTGCTGAGAGTGGAACTAAGAGGTTCGTGTGTGAGTGTATGCCTTTTGCAGACAGATCTGTAGAGGCAACTAATAGAACAATAAAGGAAAGGTAAATGATTATGAATTATATGATTAAGATTAATGTAGTAAAGACAACTAATGAGGAAACAAAGGTAAAGGCTTTTGCAAATGTGGTTTTCGGCAACAGCTTTAAAATCACTAATATCTCCATAATAGAGAATTCCAAGAATGGGGAGCTTTTTGTGAGCATGCCAAGATACAGAAGCAGTGAGCTTGGAGAGGATGGACAGCCTGTATATAAGGATGTATGCAATCCTATAACAAAGGAATTCCGTGAGGAACTCTATACCAACATTATTGCGACATATGAAAAAGCTGTTAATGACCATGTTGCTGTAATGACCGTAGGTGAGAAAGAAAAAGATAAGGTTGCTGAGCCAAAGCATTCGGTCAGAATGCATCCTCTTGATAAGGAAGGCAGTAATGTTAAGGCGGTTGGTCAGATTTATATCGAAGACAGCTTTATTATCAATAATATAAATGTCATCGAAGGAAAGAAGGGCCTCTTTGTAACAATGCCATCCTATAAGACCAAGAAGGTTGATGAGGAAGGTAAGGCTATCTATCAGGATATCTGTTATCCGGTAACAAAGGATTTCAGAGATAAGCTGTTTGCATCAATTCTGGATGGATATGCTGCTGAGAGAGATAAGGCGGTAATTGAACCTGAGAAGAACCAGGAGACAGAGCTCCCTTTCAAGGGTAAGGAAGAATCCAAAGAAGAAACAAAGAATGAGGATGATCCTGATAAAACTCAGGAACAGAAGGCTCCGGCGAAGAAAAGTAAGAAAAAGTGATAAAGGTAGTGAAGCCTAAAAAAAATCTGTCTGCTATGTATCAGAAATGATATGTGGCAGCCATTTAAATGGAGGATATGGTCAAATGGAAGAAATAGTACAGATTTCGACAGATAAAAATGTAATCGAACTGATAGAGCTTCTAAAGAAAAATCAGATGGAAAGAGAAGCTGCAAATGTGGTTGATCTTGTTTCATATATTGATGTTCTTCAGGAGAAGCTTGAGTCAATGGATAAGCAACTAAATGAGATGCGTAAAGAAGTAAGGCACGTCAGGGAAACTCAGGATAATACTCTTGAAGCGAAGATGAATCGTGCTGAAGCTGCACTTGAGGATGGCCTCAACAGACTTGGTTCTTATATGATCGAACAGACTCAACTCCGAGTTGATGGCTTAAAGAAAAGCCTAAAGGCGACAAAGAACTATATAGCCGAAAAGGCGAAGGAGATAGTTTCGGATTTTAAGAAAACTGGAAGGAAAGCGTTGTTCAGAGTATCGGAACTTCTGAGAGTGCGACATGTTCTCGATGGTATGAGGAATAGTGTGGATATCGGTATTCAGGAAACTAATGATATTATCACTCGTATAGATGACTTCGGTAAAGATATGAGAGAAGCAAAGCAAATCATTAAGGAGGCTCGTGGAGAGAAAAGAAACGCTTTCAGAACTCTTCTTGGGAAAGATACCAAAGATATTGATCTGGCTAACAAGGAGAAGAGGTTTTCAAAGACAGAGCTTGCCAAGAAACCATGGCGTTGGCAGCGTGGTGTATATGAAAGTATTAAGCTGTTCCTAGAATCGTCTATTGATAAGCTGGATAGTCTGGAGATGGCGGTAAGAGACAGTATGTCCAAAGAACCTGACTATGAAGTTGATGAGAGAATATTCAGTGAAGCTGATAAAACTCTGGTTCCTGTTGTAGCTGAACAGGATCATCAGTATGGGGCCGATGCCTTCGAGGACTTTATGAGGACTGAAGGTATGAAAGAGCCGGTAATCGATGCGACAACACCAAAACCACCGAAGAGATAAAATATGTTTTGTGATTGGTGAGGATATAACTGAGAAAGGGGTATTAATATGCAGTCTGTGATGTCGGATGAGATGTCATAGGCTGCTTTTTTTATATGTATATATACATATTGGGTTTGCACGTATGACTTGATTTTTGGTTATTTGAATGCTAGTCACGTTGGACGACTTCATTATTTATATTAATAATAAATAATGATATAATTCAAGATGTACTCTGACAAAGTACAAGATAGCTATCTTTTGTGATAGCGAATTCTTTCACGGCAAAGACTGGGATTCATTAAAATTAAAACTTGAAAAGGGTAAGAATGGTAGATGAATTAACACAGGAATCGTTTCAAACAGGTAAGGCTGTTGTTACAGTCAGTGTAGATATTATCCAGGCTATTGCAGATGCCTGCAGAAAGTCAGAGCAGAATAAACAGCTATCGGTGGAGGAAAAGGATAACATTCTCACCAAGGTAGTGGATTTTGTAAAAGACAACTATAAGGAAACCCATGGATCACTTAAATCTTTTAACAGAGATGGAAAAGATGTGGCTCATATGGATGTAACAGACGAGAGAACGGCAGAGATAATTAAAGATGTCTGTAAGAAAAGTCATATTCCTATAGATATGCAGGAAAAACCAAGGGCTGATGGCACCTGCAGTTATGTGGCATTCTGTGAGGTCAAAAATGTGGATCAGCTTACCGGGATTTTAAAGATGGCATCGGAACAGGTACTGGAAGAACAAAAAGCGATGACCAAAGAAATCACAATGGTAAATGATTCGGATGAGAAGATATTCTCGCAGGAATTCGTTAAGGATACGGATATTGATTATGATAAGCTGCAGGAAGCAAGTGTAGATGGTGTCAGTCTTACAATTAAGGATAATGCTGGTAAAGTCCTTGTAGAGAAGGAAGTAGTTCCGGGCGAGGATATAAAAGCAAAGGTTAAGGAAAAGACAAAAGAACTTAATCCTAAGCAAAAGAAGACTCTTAAGGAAACCATAAAAGATAAGAAAGAGCAGGTGGCTAAGAAGGATAAAAACAGGCAGCGTGAGAGAGTAAAGCAGAAAAACAGAAGCCAGTCGAGGTAAATACTATGGCAGGTAGCAAGATAATAAAGGGAATCCTGAGCGACCTTACGGCACTTCCAAGGAAAGCACTTAAGCCATATATGAAAAATGGGAAGCTTAATGCCAACAGGGTTGCTATAGATCTGATTCCATTTTTAATTCTGTTTTATTTTGTTAATAAGTTTCTTCAGGCTGCGACGGCAAGCACAAAGACTGATACGCTTGATAAATGTGTTGAAGGCTTTACAAAGATATTCCAGCAGCCACCTTACTTTGCACCGAGCTTTAAGCTTGTTCCGCTTCTTGGAGGAGTAGCAGCCGGTATCCTTTTTAATCTTTATATGAAGTCACGTAAGAAGAATGCAAAACAGTTCAGGAAAGGCGAGGAGTATGGTTCAGCAAGATGGAGTGCATAATTTTAAGTGTAAAGGAAGCCTATATGGACGCACAGGAGGTTATGCACATGACTGATTATAGTAAAATTACAGCCCTTTACTCCCG
>CACYQC010000002.1 GCA_902776395.1 uncultured Lachnospiraceae bacterium | reverse complement strand
ATTTCTATAGAGACAAGACTGTAGTTATGATAGGTGGAGGAAACTCTGCATTTGTAGAATCCAACCTTCTCGTAGATATAGTTAGTGAACTTGTTATACTTCAGGATATGCCATTTTTCACGGCAGATAAGAAGCTTCAGGAACAGGTACTATCACATGGAAATGTTGAAACACATGTTGGTACTAAGATCCTAGATTACATTATCGAGGAAGGACAGCTAAAGGGCGTTAGATATGAAGAGGAAGGCGTTGCGAAGGAAGTAAGCTGCGACGGAGTATTCCTCGCAGTAGGACTTGTTCCAGAGAATGATGCCTTTACCGATATGGCTGATGTCAACGAGGCGGGTTATTTCACTACAGATAATATCTGTACAACAAAAACACCGGGTATATATATAGCGGGGGACTGTAGAGCTAAGACTCTTAGACAGGTAGCTACAGCTTGTTCAGATGGTGCATATGCAGCAATTGCAGCCTGTGACTTCCTTAAGGGTTAAAGTATAGCTCTAGACAGGTATATCCATCTACACCGTGAGTTGAATAGGAATAGTGATCTATTCCCTCATAGTCGAAAACAAAATACATAGCCTCTTCACTTATGTCTGCCTCCTTGTAGGCACATTTAATTGGTTCACGGCTGCCGCTTGCGAGCTGCGAACTGATATATTCCTTGAGAGAGGCGTCATCTTCAAAAAATGAATTATTTTTGACGTAGTAATTTGCATCCATTGCGTTGCAGGTTGCTGCGTCTTTTTCTTCCCAAGTATGATTGTTAGAAAGTATCTCATCACTTACATTAAAGTAGGTATATGTAAGCATAGGTTCCTCTGAGATTGGGTCGTCCCAAGTGGTATCGAGATTATACCAATTACCTTCAATCTTAACCTGGTCCCACATATGTCCTTCGGCAACCTTACCGTCAGGAAGAACTACATAGCTGGCGGCTTCATTTCCACCTGAGTCGCCACTGGAATCAGCGTCCCCGGATACTAGATTCGCCTCAATACCGCATAGCCTTAGTAGAAGAGCAGTTGCACGCGCGTAGCCCTCACATACAGCCTTATGATTTACAAGTGCACCATAAGCCTGGAATTCAGTTCTGTCATTATCATCACTGAAGGCATACTCGCAGTTATTTATAATATAGTCATGTACAGCAAGCTCTTTCTCGTAGTCTGTCATGCTGTCATTTATATTATTATTCAGAAAGTCCTCGCATACATCTTTTAGTGTATTCGCTTTATCTAAAGCTGAGGGAATAAATTGCTCCTCTTGGATAGCTTTAAGCACATAGTATTCATCCGTTCTATATAGATCGAAATTAACTCCAACATAATAATCATATACAGGATCCAGGCCTTCTTCTTGTGAAGAACTAGTTGTATATGAATATAGTGAAACACGTCCAAATAATGGGTCTATGGAATCCGCTACCTCTTTAAGTTTGTCCTCACCGATATCCCCAGGCGCTCTCATATATACATTTGACTCATAGGAATTAAAGAAGGCGTCCTCAACCCTTTCATAGACTTCGTCCATGTTATGAGCTGTTTCCTTCTCAAGTTCTTCATGAATTCTTCTTTCGTTTGCCTCTTCTTCGAGCTGCCTTCTTTCTCTCTCTTTATAAGAGGATATTCCTAAAAAGATAAAGAATAATGCAACAAAAATGAATGCTGCGATTACAAAGACTCTGCTACTATTGGATTCCATAATAATCTCCTTTGAAACCGAATATACCTATTCAACATAGATTTATATTATCATAAATATATCAAAATAACATGATTAATATTAAAATCGTGGTTGACAGTTCTCAGATTAATTGTTATTTTAAAAGGGCAGTGAGGGAGTAGCTGTCGAACATTTATTCGTTTCATATAATCGTCATCACAAGCGTAAAGCTTCGGTTTATGAGTAATTAGCGAGACTTATTTGCAGAAACTTAAACCTAGAATTAAAGGATTCAAAGTTTGATTTTCTGCAAATGGGTCTCGTTTTTTTTGTTGAAAATGTAAAAAATAAATAATTTAAATAAGTTTTATTTAACCATTGCTAATGAAATTATTATTTTGGATTGACAAAATCTAAAATATAGGATATATTGAACACGTGAATATATGAATAACCGTTCATATGAAAAGGAGAATAATTATGACAGAATTTGAGAGAAAGTTTCTGGAAATTGTTGATCTTAAGAAGGGCTTCGGTTCTGGGGATTCCCGACAAGAGGTTCTGAGAGGAATGAATTTTACAGTTGCAAAGGGTGAGTTCTGTGTATTACTTGGACCATCCGGTTCAGGAAAATCGACACTACTAAATATCATCGGTGGTATAGATAATCCTGATTCAGGTTACATATCAATCAGTGGTGACAAGCTGGAGGAAATGGGGGAGAAGGGGCTCACCCAGTATCGTCGTAAGCATCTCGGTTATGTATTCCAGATGTACAATCTGATTCCAAATCTAAATGTGAAGGAAAATATAGAGGTAGGAGCTTATCTATCTGATAACCCTCTTGAGATAGATGAGCTTCTAAATACGCTGGGGCTTTATGAGCATAGACATAAGCTTCCAAATCAGCTATCGGGAGGACAGCAGCAAAGAGTATCAATAGGACGAGCTATTGTTAAGAATCCAGACATTCTTCTCTGCGATGAGCCAACAGGAGCACTTGACTATAATACTTCGAAGGAAATACTCAAGCTGATAGAGGATGTTAATCAGAAGTACGGAAATACAATTATCATGGTTACACATAATGAGGCTATAAAGAATATGGCAGACCACGTTATCAAGCTACGTGATGGAGTTGTTCGACACAATAATATTAACGAAAACAAGATATCAGCAGTTGATCTAGATTGGTAGTTATGTAAACTAAAACAAGGAGAAATAATATGAGTAAGATAAAGAGCCCACTTAAGAAAAGAGTTCCAAGAGAGCTCCTGGGTGAGTGGCATAAATATCTGGTTATAGCGCTATTTCTTATAATTATGATTGGCTTTATCTCAGGAATGTATGTAGCAAACAATAGTATGCTTACATCCGCTGAGAAAAAGAAGACGGAGTATAATCTGGAGGATGGTTCCTTTGAACTAGACGATAAGGCCAGCGAGGAAATGCTCACTGCACTTGAAAAGGGTGAGAAGGCAGACGTTAAACAGTTTTATCTGGACAAGGCTTACGATGAAGCCGATAAGGAAGTGAAGAAGGCGGTCGATGAAGCATTTCCTGAAGAATTTATAGGTAGTGATGAATATAATGAGGCTCTGGATGATGCTATAGAGGAGGCTCATAAGGAAGTAGAAAAAGAAGTTGATGAAGAGTACGATAAGGCGGCAGACAAGTATGATCTGGAGAATCCAGACTATAAGGCTGTTCCTATCAAGATATATGAAAATTTCTACAAGGATGTTGAAGAAGATAGAGATGGGGACGGCGAGAAGGACGGAACTGTCAGAGTCTTCAAGGATAGAACAGATGTAGATCTTTACAGCATTCACGAGGGCGAGATGCCTAAGGCAGATAACGAGATAGCTATCGACAGAATGCATGCGGATAATACTGGAATCAAGGTGGGAGACACTATAACGGTAGGAGATGTGGAATATAAGGTTACAGCTCTTGTGGCACTTGTGAACTACAGCACACTTTATGAGAAGCCTACGGATTCTATGTTTGATGCCATAAATTTTGACGTCGCAATTGTTACCGAGGAAGGTTTTGATAACCTGCACAAGAATATTCATTATAATTATGCCTGGACCTATAACGAAAAGCCTGAGGATCAGGTGAAGGAAAAGGAACTATCCGAAAATGTTATGGCTGCACTTATCTCACAGGCGGTTACTGACGAGGTTGAAATAGAAGGCTTCCTTCCTAACTATTCAAATAATGCGATTCACTTTGCTACAGAAGATATGGGTGGTGATAAGGCCATTGCTGGAATCATGCTCTATATATTAGTTGCAGTATTGGCATTTATATTCGCAATAACAATCAGCAACACTATTACTAAAGAGGCCTCCGTTATTGGTACACTTAGAGCCTCTGGTTATACTAAATCTGAGCTGATAGTTCACTACATGACCATGCCAGTAGTTGTTACACTTATTGCGGCTATTATAGGAAATATTCTAGGCTACACGAAGATGAAAGAAATTGTAATCAACATGTATTACAACAGCTACAGTCTTCCAACCTACGAAACCTATTGGAACTCAGATGCATTTATCAAAACTACTGTTGTTCCACTTATAATAATGTTTGTTGTGAATCTATTCGTTATTGTAAAAATGATGAGATTCTCCCCACTTAGATTCCTGAGACATGATCTAAAGAATAGTAAAAGGAAGAAGGCGGTCAGACTACCACGTTGGAAATTCATCGGTCGTTTCAGAACGAGAATCTTCCTTCAGAATATACCTAACTATATCGTGCTTGTGCTCGGAATAGCCTTTGTCATGCTTATGCTTTCAATGGCAGTTGGTTTCCCAGATTCTCTTGCTGCATATAAAGACGATGTTACAGATATGATGTTTGCAAAGAATCAGATGATACTTAAGACGACAGAGGATGACGATGAAAATGAGATAAAGACTACTACAGCTTCCGCAGAGAAGTTCGCAATGAGAGGTCTCGAATATGTATCTGGAGACGAGGAAAATCTTCATAAGGAAAGTATATCTGTATACGGAATAGAAGATAATAGTAAATATATCAAGGTACCGGGTGGCCTAAAGGAAAATGAAGTATATATCTCACAGACCTTCTCTGAAAAGTACAAGATTGAAGTAGGTGATGAGTTTAAACTAGATGAGAAGTTCGATAATGATGTATATACGATGAAGGCTGTCGGAATATATGACTATGCAGGTGGGCTGTCAGTCTTTATGCCGATAGACAACTACCGCGAGTTCTTCGAGGAAGAGGAGGACTACTTCACAGGCTTCATGGCAAATGAAGAAATAGAAGGAGTAAATGATAAGTATATCGCAACTACAATAACTGAGGATGATATCCTTAAGATATCTAGACAGCTGGATCATTCGATTGGTGGCTACATGGTATATTTCCAGTATGCATGTATCATTTTATCTGCAATCCTTATATATCTTCTTACGAAGATAATTATTGAGAAAAATGAAAATGCAATATCCATGGTCAAGATACTTGGATATGAGAATAAGGAAATCAGTTCCCTTTATCTGACTTCGACTACCTTTGTAGTTATTGTTTCGTGTATCATAGGTATATTGGCAGGCTATTTTGCAATGAATATTGTATTCCAAAGGTATTTGATGAAGATGGAAGGATGGTTCCATTTCTATGTTTCTCCACTAGGCTTTGCTAAAGAATTCTTCTTCGTATTCATAGCATATTTGATAGTTATGTTTATAGATTATAATAGAATCAAGAAGATACCTATGGATGAAGCCCTCAAGAATGTTGAGTGATTAGTTGGATGAAAAAAATGATATAAAGAAATATAAAGTGTTGCGCTTTTGTTATACAGCTTTTATTACAATGATGGTGATATCATGAGACAGACTAGGAATAGTCTCTGCATGATATCACCATTTTGAGTAGGAGGTATTGTTATGAAGGAATATGATGATGAAGATTTAATCGAGGATGTTGAAGAAAAGGTTCAGGACCTTGGATCCGATGGAAATAGAAAAAGATATAAGTCTATATTCAGTGGACTTGAGTCTGTTAGAGAAAAGATAGAATTTATCATTGGCTATGAAAACAAGATTAATTCAGGAAATAATGCTAATGAAGACGATATGATTAAGGATGCAGAGCTTCTGGATGAAATGAAGGAAGATTTCATAAATACTTATATCAAAGGAAAGTCTCTTGAACAGAAGCAGGAAATATTTGAAATGATCGGACTCATAGATGCCGAGAATGCAATCCAGATGTACGATCAGCAACAGTCAATGCTGAATAATTATGCAAAGGATGATCCTGATAGAGAACTCAAGGCTTATTATCTGACTAAGAATGCTACAAAAGCGGGACTTAAATCAGAATCTATTAAAATGCTTTCTACTCAGCTGCTTTCTGCTTTTGCTGAAGACAATATGATGACTAATGAGCTTAGTAAAAGCATTAATCTTTCAAAAAATACAACTATGAAAGAGTTTGCTGAGGCCTGTGGTTTCAGTAATCAGGAAGATGTTGAAAAGTATTGGACAGATAAGGGTGTGTCTCCTGATTCAACGGTATTTGAGTATTTCAGCAATGCTTATACTAAGAAAACAGGCAAGGTAGCTTCTGATGGTACAATAATGGGAGAAATGGTTAATGAGCTGTTTAATTATAAAACTACTAATTGGCTCCTAAATGGTCAGAGACAAAGCTATCAGAAGTCTGGACTAGATCAGAAAGGTCTGGAGGGAGTAGCAAATGTTATCTCCTATAACAAATCAAGTGCAAATGTTAATCATTTAAAGGATTGGGTAAATGGAGATGCTAAGAATTATATAGATATAAACTCGCAGATAGCCCAGAAATCTCTTACTGAAGAATTCGATAATCAGTTTTCAGACAGAATGATTGATTATCAAAAAAATCTAAGACAAAATGATCTGAATAATATAAATCTTAATGCTAAGAAGCTTCTGGCTATTAAGGAAACAGTATTAGCAGAGCTCAGAGCTTTTAGAGGTGAACTATCTCTTTCTCAGGATAACCCTGAGGCAAACTTCTACGGAGATGCTGTAGAAGGCTCTGCAGAATATAAAGCAATGACAAATAGTGTTAAGGATGCAATAGCCCTTCTGGAAAGACCAAATGTAGATATAGGTGATGTAAATGTAGCACTAGCAAGTGTTATGGATAATACTCAGAAATATCATACTGCAAAGGATGGAATACTTGGTCCTCGTACAGACAAAGGAATATTCCGTTTTAAGATGTCTGATAATATAGTTACTAGATGTGAAGAACTATATAATTCTTATAATGCTACCTACTCAGCTTATAAGGAGATGGCACAGAATTATAATATCAATTTAAATAATATAGGTTATACTAGCTTCAATGATTTTGAGAATAATTTAGAGCAAGAGTTAGATAAGTTGGCGAAGGGTGCTCAGATTAAAGATCCTAATAAAGAAATAAAGGAATATGAGAATAACCTTCGCATAGAGATGGATAGAAAAGCACTTTTCAAAGCTATGGATGGAAAGAATCAGTTTAGTAATCAGCATCCAGGAGAGTATGATCCTGATCAGACTACTAATCCAGAAAAGGCTGCAAAGAACTATCTCTTTAAGAAATTTGCAAATAAGGCTATGAGCCCTGATGTTACTAGTGAAGAGCTTCGAGATATGCAGTATCAGTCAACGGGTAAAGAATTTGATAAACTAGTTGATAAACTGTCTAACAATCTACTCTTCAGAGATATAGTAAAGAAGCATCCAGATAGGGTGGTTGAGCTATGGGGCAAAATTGAGAAGGACTTAGAAGAACTGAGAAAGCTTTCTGAAGAAACTGTGCATAAGGCTAAGAACTTCGAGGGTAGAGAAAAGGGATATGTAATGAATAATGGCATAGATGAAAAAACTCCTGTAGAAGAGATAGCTAAGCAGAGATATAAGAATCTTGCTGATATTGTTGAGAGCAGACTGCTTTCAGATCCTTCGGCAGAAACCTTTAGAACTGGTATAGTAGCCTTCCCTAATAAAAAGGAGGCCTTAGATAAATACGTAGAGAGCTACGTTAAAAACTATATGAGAGTTAATGCAGAGAGAACAAGTGAAGCTATAGATGATATGTTAAATGATAGAAAGCTAAGTTCCAATCTGATAAAGGGATTTACTGAGGCACAGAAGCAGGCGGAAAAGAGAGCTGGAGTTCAAAAGGTTCTTGATAATCAGCCACAGAAGGCTCCTGGTAAATAGTAAGGAAATACTAAGCTTTTGCTAAGTATAATTACTTGAAAAAACTATAATATTCATCGTATACTAAATGGGATAGATTTTTCTATCCCATTTATTTTTTGCAGAATATAAGGAGTAACTAAAATGGGTTCACTGGAAGAGGCTAGAGAAATATTTTCCCATGACCGCTATGCATCGGTTCTATCGGGAGCAGAGGTTGACGCTATTGGAGAAGACTACGCTAAGTGCAGTATGAAGATAACAGAGGATCATCAAAATGCATATGGTGGAGTTATGGGTGGTGCCATCTATACACTTGCTGATTTTGCATTTGCAGTAGCATCTAATTATGACAAAGATTATGCGACAGTTAGTGTCGTTGGATCGGCAAGCTTTATGTCTGCCTCAAAGGGTAGCGTGCTATATGCAGAGGCAAAGCTAATCAAGGATGGAAGAAGTAATTGCTTCTTCGAGGTTCGAGTAACTGATGATCTGGACAAGCTCATCGCTATCGTAACATTTAATGGAGCTCATGTGAGAAAGAAGAATGATTAAATTAGAAGGTATAAGAAAATCCTTTGGACCAAAGGAAGTGCTAAGGGGGGTATCCTTCCAGATAGAGGAGGGAACTATCTACGGCCTTATTGGACGAAATGGTGCTGGTAAGACCACACTTATGAATATAATGTCAGGGCTTATGCTGGCGGATGAAGGAGAGTTCATTACTGATAAGAAGGTGGGCTATCTTCCTGATCTGCCTGCTTTTTATGATTATCTGACAACGGATGAATATTTAAGTTTCTTACTTCAAAATCAAAATCCAGAAAGAGTAGAAGAACTTCTAGAGCTAGTGAGTCTTCCTACTAAGACAAGGATTAAGACTATGTCACGAGGCATGAAGCAACGCCTCGGAATAGCGGCAGTGCTCGTAAATGACCCAGATATTATACTTCTGGATGAACCTACTAGCGCACTGGATCCTGCAGGTAGAAATGATGTAAAGGATATACTTACAAAGCTTAAAGCAGAGGGAAGAACTATTATTCTTTCTACACATATCCTGGCTGATATGGATAGCATCTGTGATAAGGCAGGCTTCCTTACAGGAGGAGTTATAGCAAAGGAAGTAGATATGGCAGAGGAGGATAAGAGTAATAGCGCAATCCTTGTAAGCTTTAAGGAAACTCCAGATCTTGACAAGCTATATACCTTTACTCAGAAGATAATCAAGCTAGATGATACAAATGTTAAACTCGTGATAGATCCGGAAAATCGTGTGGAGGAACAGACAAATATCCTCCGCGGTCTGGCGGAACTAAACCAAGAGATACTATCAATTAATAGTGAGTCCATCTCTTTGGATGTCATATTCAGGGAGGTGTGCAAATGATAAGTCGTATGAAATGCTGTATCAAAAAGGATATGCTAGAGGCTCTCAGGACGGGCAAGGTGACACTCTTTGTTATCCTAGCCTTCGGTATCGGAGTCCTTATCATGCTATTTACTGTAGTATTCTCAGATATACCCGACTCCCTTATGGCAGAGCTTCCAGGACTAGATATTTCCTCTCTGGAGGATATGATGTCCGTTCTATATCCTAAGAGAGTAAGAGAAAGTGTAGGAGTTTTCGGCTACTACATAGGCTTCTTCTATTCTCTTATAACTATTCTCGTATGTAACAGCATGCTTCCAAAGGAGAGGAAGAATGGAAAGTGGATACTTCCAGTTCAGCAGGGCTACGAGGGAAGAGATTTTATAACAGGTAAGTGCCTCGTTTATGGTGGGCTTGCTGGGCTATCTGTTTTTGCTAGTATGCTGGTTTACTATCTCGTGGCTAGTACCTTTATGATGAGGAATATGAACTTCGGAAATGGATTGGTTCTGGCACTGGTACATGGACTGAATATATTCTTCATACTTGTTTTTACAATCCTTTTCTCCGTCTGGTTTGGAAATGGAACTGTGGCAGCGATATCTATGATAGGAACAGTTCTCTTCGTTCCAGATATAATGAGATATCTGACTATTGGAAGATACCTTCCAACCTACATGCTGACTTTTGTTTATGACGGAATGGATACTTATAGCGAGCTTGTGCTTCCACTAATTTTGAATATTATCCTTCTGGCGTTAACTTATATTTTTGCTGTAAGAAAGGTCGAGAAAAATAAGAATATATTATAACTATTCTTGGTTGCGACAAATTTACATTTAAGGTAGAATGTAAATATGAATAACAGGGGCGAAAATCTGAATAAGATAGCAAATGCACTTCTGCTTGATTATGTAGATGTGTATTATATTAATGCTGTCACGAACGAGTATGAGTGGTTTTCAATCCAAAAGGATACTGGGACTCTAAAACACGAAAAGACCGGTAAGGACTTCTTCGAGGATGTAATTATAGATGCCGATAAAGTTATCCATGAGGATGATAAGCACATTTTTTTTAATGATATTCAGAAGGAAAACCTGCTAGAAAGCCTTAAAAAAGGTGAGATGAAAAGTATAGTTTATCGTTATATAAAAAACGGTAAAAATGTATGGCACTCGCTTAGACTAATAAGAGGCTTAGAGGCTAATGACGAATACTTTGTATTGGGCGTTCTTAATATCGATGAAGAAGTAAGAAAACAGCGCGAACAAGAAAAGCTGAGAAAAGAAGCTATGACTTATAATGAAATAGCTACACAGCTCGCGGAACGATACGATACTATTTATTACGTAGATATTGAGACGGACAACTTTGTCGAGATTTCCGCTACAGATATGTATAGAGCACTTGACGTTCCTTCGAAAGGAAAGGATTTCTTCGAGGAATCTGTTTCAAATGCTATGCGTATTATCCATAAGCAGGATCAGCAAATCTTTATAGAGCATTGTATCAAAGATAAAATACTTGAGAAGCTTGAAAAGGATTCTACGGTTCAATTCGACTACCGAATACTCTATGGAGATTCAGTGGTTTATGCTAGGCTTTCTATAATGATGACAAAGGATAAGAAGCATCTTCTATATTGCGTAGAAAATAGACAAGCAGAACATGAAACAGAGGCGGCTCTAAAAAAGGAAAAAGAAAAAAGTATAATATACGGACAGATAGCAGAAAGTCTGGCTTCTTATTATGCTACTATATATTATGTAAACTCAGAGGATGATTCCTATGTAGAGTTTGAATCCACCGATATTTATAAAAGCTTCCATGTTCCTGACAAGGGAGATGATTTCTTCGAGGAATCTCGTAAGAACATTATGAGAGTAGTTTATCCGGAGGACAGAGATAAGGTTATCAGAATAATGTCGAAAGAAGTTATTCTTGAAAAGCTTAAGGATAAGAGAGTATTCACTGAAAGATACAGACTTGTTGTAGAAGATAAGATAAAATACACCAGGCTCTCAATTATGTGGGCTCAGGATAAGAAACACCTGATAGTAGGAATTGAAAATATAGATGATCAGGTAAGAGCCCTAAAGAATGCTAAAGAGAAGGCTATCAGGGACGAACTTACAGGCGTTAGAAATAAGAATGCCTTCCAGGACTATGAATCAGATCTGCAGAAAAAGATAAATGCTGATGAGATAGATGAGTTTGCAATAGTCATGTGTGACCTGAATGATCTGAAGAAGATAAATGATACTCAGGGACACAAGGCAGGAGATAAATATATCAAGGATTCCTGCAAGATGATATGTCGCGTGTACACTCATAGTCCAGTTTTCAGAATAGGCGGAGATGAGTTCGTGGTAGTTCTTTTCGGCGAGGATTATAATAATAGAGAGGCACTGCTCGAAGACTTCAGAAACCAGATTGAAGAAAATGTTAAAAACGAAAGTATTATCATCGTAGCAACGGGTATGGCAGTTTATGATCCGGAAAAGGATGATAGAGTAACATCAGTTTTTGAACGTGCTGACGATCTGATGTACGAAAATAAACGTAATCTTAAGAAGAAAAACAATATTTCTAAATAATGACTTATAATTTGAAACAGGAGTAATACGAAAGTGAAGATTATTGATATACTGAATAAGAGAAATATGTCCCTTTCCTTTGAGGTTTTTCCACCTAAAAAGGAAAGCACCTTTGAAAGTGTTGTTGAGGCAACAGAAGAGATTGCAGCAACTAGACCAGCTTTCATGAGTGTAACCTACGGTGCGGGTGGTGGAACCAGCAAATATACAATGGAGATAGCTAGGAATATTAAGGATAAATACGGCGTTCCTACGCTGGCACATCTTACCTGTGTATCCTCTAGTAAGGCTACAGTTCATCAGAGGATTCAGGAAATGAAGGAACTCGGAATAGAAAATGTTATGGCTCTTCGTGGTGATCTTACTCCAGAGCTGATGGAGTCAGATCCTTCTAATTGGGATTATAAGCATGCTGTTGAACTGGTTAGAGAGCTGAAGGAGAATGGTGATTTCTGTATAGGTGCAGCCTGTTATCCAGAGGTTCATCCAGATAGTATAAATCAGCAGGACGACCTGTTACATATCAAAGAGAAGGTGGATGCAGGAGCAGACTTCCTTACAACTCAGATGGTATTCGATAACAATCTGTTCTTCAACTTTATGTATAAGATAAGAGAGATAGGAGTTACTGTTCCAATTATTCCAGGTATCATGCCTATCACAAATGCAAATCAAGTTGCGAGAGCTATTAAGCTGTCAGGTTCCTTTATGCCACAGCGTTTCAAGAGTATAGTAGATTATTTTGGAAATGATCCTTCGGCCATGAAACAGGCCGGAATAGCCTATGCTACAGACCAGATAATTGATCTATATGCAAATGGAATAACAAATGTACATGTTTATTCGATGAATAAGCCGGATGTTGCAAAGGCTATAACAGATAACCTTTACAATATTCTTGGAAAAGATTTTAATAGATAAATTGTTCAGATATGGTTTTATAATAATCGATTACATCTGTATCAAAAACATCGCTAAGAAGGTCGCGTGTCAGGATTTCCTGAGCGGGACCTTTTTTGATGAGACTGCCGTTCTTCATAAGTAGGACGTTGTCAGAGATAAGAGCAGAGTCTCCTATATCGTGGAAGACTGAAATAACGGTATTCTGATGTTCTGTGTCACCCACCTTTGTTGTTCCTTCTGCCCATTTTGATAGATACTGCATTAGCTCGCTATGGTACTTGATATCCAGATGATTAGTTGGTTCATCGAGAAGCAGGATAGGTGTTTCCTGAGCGAAGGTTCTAGCTAACATGACGCGCTGCAGCTGACCGCCAGATAGTTCATTTATCTGCTTATCTTTTAGGTCCGTGAGACCTGTCATTTCCATAGCATTATCTGCTATTTCTTTATCCTTTGCCGATGTACCTCTGATAGAATCCAAGAAAGATTCTGAATGGGTATATCTTCCCATAAGGATTGTTTCGTATACGGAATAAGAAAAGTAAACGGAAGAAAACTGTGGGGTTACGGAAATGTATCTAGCTAGCTTTTTCTGTGGCAGAGTAGATAGCTCAGTGGTAGAACTTTCACTAACAAGCTCTATCTTGCCGCTGTAAGGAATGATACCTGACAGCACGCGAAGAAGAGTGGTTTTACCGGAACCATTCGGTCCAAGAATTCCACATATTCCGCCTTCTTCAAAGGTGGTAGAAAAGTCTTTAATTATAAGATTTTTCTTGTCGTACCCTGCGGATACATTTTCGAGTATTATTTTCATTTCTATACCTACTCTTAGATTCTTTTAAAGCCTCATATTTCAAATAAGAAAATTAACTACTCTTTCTCTTAGAGAAGAAAATAAGTACGAAGAAAGGTGCACCGATAAGTGCTGTGACTGCTCCAACGGGAATCTCTCTTGGTGAAATAATAGTTCTTGCTACGAGATCTGCCAGCGACATAAAAGCACCGCCAATCAGGAAGCTCATAGGTATAACTGCCTTATGCTTTGAGCCGAAGATTCGTCTTACTATATGCGGTGCGACGAGATCTATGAATCCAATCGTACCTGAAAATGCAACAGATACACCTGTTAGCATTGCGGTCATTATTATTAGCAGAGTCTTCTTCCTTCTTGTATTTACTCCGATAGACATAGCCTGTTCATCGCCAAAGGTCATCAGGTCCATTTCCCTGGAATTAAACCATATGATTATTGTGATTATGAGACATACTGGAGCTATTATAAGAACGTGTGTCCAGTTTCTGGAGGAGAAGGAACCCATCATCCAGAAGTACATAAGACTTGATTTGTCTGGGAATAGTGAGGCCAGTAGAGTAAGAAATGCACTCACAAATAGGGATATAACCATACCCATCAGAATGATCGTGTAGCTGTGAAGATTCCTATCGATTTTACTGGAGAAAATGATAACAAAGAGCACGGTTGTAAGTGCAAAGAGAAAGCTGACACTTGGTAGAAGCATACTTCTAAGCCAGAAGCTCGTTATGCCAGAGATTATTATTATAGCCGCTCCCAGAGATGCACCAGAGGATACGCCCATCGTATAGGACGAAGCGAGTGGATTCTGAAGCAAGGACTGCATAACGGCACCACTTACTGCGAGAGCTCCTCCCACGAGGAAGGCAACTAGCGCGCGTGGTACTCTGATATTCCAATATATGGATACAGTCATCGGTTCGATACTATCTGGAAGTGTACGGCCGAAAAGCTTGTGAAGAGTTATGCAAATAGAATCAGGGAGCGTTATATGAACGCTCCCCATGTTAATACATAGAAGTAATATGAATATACATATAATTGTCGTAAAGATGTATCTTTTCATATAATTTCTCTTTTAAGACTTTCTATCTCTGATTTATCTACTTCTTATTCAGCGTCTCCTGCAGAAGCAAATGGATCATCAAAATCAGCGAACTGCTCTGGATAGATGAGCTTAGCCATCTGGATAAGAGCATCTACTACATGGTTGTTAGGCTGATTACTTGAAGTACTGTCGATACAGTATACAGCATCATTTTTAATAGCTGTAACATTCTCCCAACCTGCAGCGGACTTGATAACTTTTTCAACTTCCTGGATATAATCTACATTTGTGATGATAACGTCAGGATTCATAGCGATAGCTTCTTCTTCAGAAATGCTGATCCAGTCTGACTGATCGCCAGTTACATTTTCAGCACCCACTGCTGTAATCATTTCATCGAGGTATGTTCCCTTACCAAATGTATATACAGAAGGATACTCCTCTGAAGGAAGTGAGATCATGAAAAGAACTGTCTTCTTCTCTGTGATGCTATCACCAACCTTCTTGATTTCAGCTACAGTTTCATCAAAGGCAGCGATTAGTTCCTGAGCCTTAGCTTCTTCCTTAACTGCCATACCGATGAATTCAAGATCCTTGTCGATTTCTTCGAAGGATGTACTTGTTGGGATGTCCGCTACACAGATACCAGCATCACGTACGCTCTGGAAAGCGTCGTCTCCACCAATATTACTCATGCCTGAAGTGAAGACAATGTCAGGATTTAAAGCTACGAGAGCTTCATTATCAGGGGCCATCATATCGAACTGTTGAACATCATCTGGAAGCTCGCTCTCATATATAAGTGAGTTTGTATCAATTGCAACTATCTTGTCAGCAAGACCAAGATCTATAAGGAATCTTGTTGTTGATGGAGCCATAGAGATGATAGTATTAACTTCTTCAGGAAGTACTATATCATTTCCGGCTCTGTCTGTAGTAGCGTCGCCTTCTGTAGCGGCGTCAACAGTTGCGACCTCAGCTTCTTCAGTAGTTGCTGCTTCAGTAACTGCTTCAGTAGTTGTTTCTGCGGTATCCTTGTTGCCACATGCTGTAAATGCAGAAAGCACAAAGACACTTGCCATTAAAAGTGCGGTAATTTTACGTTTCATATTAGTGTATCTCCTTTAACATAATTTTTCCGAGAGATATGATATCACAAATAGCTAGAAAAATACAGTTTCTTGTGTATTATGCATCGTTTAGCCTTAACAAAACATGCCATAGATGATAAGATGAAAGGTAGTTTTGAATTAGCAGAAATGTTATATATATGGTGGCGGATATGATGGCAGATACCATGAATGAATTTGTAATAAAATATGGAGTCAGCATAATCTTTTGGATTATAGGGCTATTCTTTGTAATAGTAAGTTATGCGGCGACTAGAACGAAGAGTAGTGGTGTTCCTATAGTGGGAGGAATACTTATCCTGATCGGAGGACTTCTTTCTCCGATAAAGTGGCTTGCTATTTTCTGCCTGGTGGATTATGGCTTCTGGTATTTTCCTTATAGTATTATAGTAGATGGGAAATATTGGAAGAAGGCCTCTGCTAGGATCACGGAGGCTTATGATAAGTATGGCCTGAAAAAAGGAATCCCAGAGGAAAAGTCAAATGTCAGCATAGATTTTGATGATACAAAGGAACTTGTGTTAAGGGTGCCGGAAACAAAAGATGGCGATTTAGTATGGCGGTATTATAAAGGTCCCTGTTATAGACTTCAGTACCCTCAGATTACATTTGTGATATACGAGGATGAGAATGGCAGAAAGCTGATACTGGTTGATGATCCTGATGAAGAGGCAAAGCTTCTCGATTTTGATAAGGATAAGCTCTTCCTTGGAAGATACTCAAGAAGGGGTAAGCAGTATAGTGTCGAAATTGAAGTAAGAGAAAGCGAAGAAGGTAAAGAAGAAAAGTAAGAGGTAAGATAATGATAAATATTAATAGAAAAGAAGTAGAGAGATATTTAGGCTTTAAGGGCGTAACAGAAATCGATGATAATATGAACAAGGTTATAGATGAATGTATAGCCGAGATGCAGGAGCAGGTTAATCCTAAATATACCTATAAAACATTTCCGCTGGAATGGAAGTTCAGCTTTAAATTAGTTCCAGATGAAGATGGAGAAGGAACTCATAAAGAGAAAAATGTTACTTGTGAATTCTCTGGAATAAAGGTAACCTCCGGTAACCTTCTTAAGAATCTAGATGGCTGCGCCGAGATAGTTATGATGGCAGTAACCCTGGGTAGCGTCCCTGATATGCTGGTAAGAAAAGCTGAGGTTAGAGATATGCTGAAGGCTTATACTTATCAGGCGGTAGGAGCGGCAATGGCAGAAGCCTGGGCCGACGAGATAAATGAGAAGATAATAGCAGAGGCAAAGGAAAGAGGCCTTTTTGCAAGACCAAGGTTTTCTCCGGGCTACGGTGACTTCCCACTAGAAGTTCAGAAGGATTTTGAGAGAATCCTGGAGATGCCAAAGACTATCGGGGTAACACTTTCTGATAGCTTACTGATGACACCAACAAAGTCCATCACAGCAGTAGTTGGACTTACAGAGATAGATTCAAATTGCGAGAAGAGTGGCTGCGAGCAGTGCAGCATGGCTGGAAAATGCGCATACGCGAGGTAAGAGATGAAAAAGGATTTACGAGAAAAACTTGGAAAAGAATGGCTGTTCTGTGATGGTGGAACTGGAACCTTTCTGCAGGAGCATGGACTAGAGGGAGGAGAGCTTCCAGAAACTTGGAACGTGGATCATCCTGATGTGATAATGCAGCTTTACGAAGGTTATCTTAGAGCTGGTTCAGATATTTTTAATACGAATACCTTTGGCCTTAACAGTCTGAAATTTCCAGGCAGAGTTGAGGAACTTATGACTGCAGCAGTGAATCTTGCAAAGCAGGCAATCCAGAATACCGGCAGGGAAGACGCCTATATCGCTATAGATATTGGACCTACAGGAAAGCTCCTTGAACCAATGGGCGACCTTAGCTTTGATAGAGCGGTGGAACTGTTTGGTGAAGCTATGTCGGCCGGCGAAAAGGCGGGCGGCGACCTTATACTTATAGAAACTATGAGCGACAGCTACGAGGCAAAGGCGGCCGTAATTGCAGCTAAGGAATATACTAGTCTCCCTGTTATCGTAACAACAGTTTACGATCAGAAGGGTAAGCTTCTGACAGGCGGAAATGTAGATTCAACCGTTGCTATGCTCGAAGGACTTGGAGTAGATGCCCTCGGTATGAACTGTGGAATGGGACCGGACCTAATGCTACCTATGGTGGAAAGAATGGTCGAGGTTGCATCTGTTCCGATTGTTGTAAATCCAAATGCAGGTCTTCCAAGAACGGAAAATGGCAAGACTGTTTTCGATGTTACTCCAGAAGAATTTTCAGATGTAATGTGTCAGATAGCAGATCTTGGAGTGCAAGTTTTAGGTGGATGCTGCGGAACAACTCCAGAGCACATTCGCCAGACCGTAGAAAAGGTTAAGAAGAGGATATTTAAACCTAATACTGAAAAGAATCTGACGGTTGTAACTTCCTTCTGTCAGGCAGTGACCTGTGACAAGAGACCGATAATCATAGGTGAGAGGATTAATCCAACAGGTAAGAAGAGATTCAAGCAGGCTCTTCGTGACGCAGATATGGATTATATTCTTTCGCAAGGACTTGAACAGGAAGATGCAGGCGCTGACATTCTGGATGTAAATGTAGGCCTTCCTGAAATAGATGAACCAAAGATGATGCGTGAGGTTGTAACTAAGCTTCAAGGTGTTACAGGACTACCTCTTCAGCTGGATACAACTGACACAGTGGCTCTTGAACAGGGACTTAGATATTATAACGGTAAGGCTATGATCAATTCCGTAAATGGTAAGAGGGAAGTGATCGAAGCGGTTATGCCACTTGTAAAAAAATATGGTGGTGTACTGGTAGGACTTGTTCTCGATGAGGACGGAATACCTGAAACAGCAGATGGAAGAATAGCCGTTGCTGAGAAGATTTATAAAGCGGCAGATGAGTACGGAATACCTAGAAAGGATATAGTTATCGATGGTCTCTGTATGACGATTTCTTCTGATTCCTCTTCAGGTGTGACGACACTTGAAACTATCAGAAGAATAAGAGATGAGTATCAGGGCCGTTCAATCTTGGGAGTATCAAATATTTCCTTTGGACTTCCTCAGAGACAGGTTATCAATTCCTACTTCCTTACTATGGCTATGCAGATGGGACTCTCCTTTGCGATAATGAATCCGAACAATGAGCAGATGATGGCGGCATATCGCTCCTTCCTTGCATTATCGGATCTCGATCCTCAGTGTATGGGATTTATAGAAGCTTATGCAAATGCAACTCTTTCAACACTTAGTACGGGCTCGGCAGGTACGGCGCAGGCTGGAACAGCACCGGCGGGAGCGGGTGCACCGGGGGACGCTGCGGAGTCCGGTAAATCTCAGCTTGGTCATGCGATTGAAAAGGGTATGGTTGGAGTCGCAGAAAGTGCGATGAAGGAAGCTATAAAAACCAGGGATGCTCTAGAGGTTATAAATGAAGAACTGATACCTGCTCTTGATAAAGTAGGTAAGGGGTTTGAAAAGGGAACAGTTTTCCTTCCACAGCTACTACTTAGTGCAGATGCTGCAAAGGCGGCCTTTGAAGTAGTTAAGGCATCTATGGCAGGTAAGCCTAGAGACCTTAAGGGTAAGGTTATCATCGCAACAGTAAAGGGCGATATACACGATATAGGTAAAAATATAGTCAAGGTAATGCTTGAAAATTATGGATATGATGTAATAGATCTTGGTAAGGATGTTCCTCCAGAGGTGATAGTAGAAAAGGCTATCGACGAAGACGTGAAGCTAGTCGGACTCAGCGCACTTATGACCACAACGGTGGTAAGTATGGAGGATACCATTAAGCTTCTTCGTAAGAAAAAACCAGATACCAAGGTTGTGGTTGGTGGCGCTGTAATGACTCAGGAATATGCAGATGCTATAGGGGCTGACTGCTACGCAAAGGATGCGATGGCAACCGTCAGATATGCAGATTCTATTTTTTCTTCCCCTTCTTAAACATATATTTCCTAGCAAGATTAATACCGATTTTATATGGGAGCGGACGAAGCTTTTTGTCCGCTTCTTTTAATTTTTCTCTGATAGGTATACTCTGTGGACAGTGCTGCTCACACTTACCACAGCCTACGCATTGAGAAGCAAAGCAAGGCTCCTTTGTAAGACTTACAGCCTGAGCATATTGGAATCTTCCGGCACTCTTGCCCTCAGTATACATATAGTTATAGCTGGCGAAGGTTCCAGGTATATCTACTCCCTTAGGACAAGGCATACAATATCTGCATCCAGTGCAACCTACCTTTTCTTTTTCCTGAATTGCCTTCTTAACATTATCTAGTAGTTCGAAGTCTGCTTCTGTGAAGCTGCCTGCCTCCATGCTGTCAGCAGTCTTGCAGTTTTCTTCCACCATTTCCAGAGAATTCATACCTGACAGAACTACTGTTACTTCCGGCTGGTTCCAGAGCCATCTGAAGGCCCACTCTGCAGGGGTCCATCCGTGGGAGTCTGCCTCGAAGAGTTTTCTTGCTTTATCGGGAAGCATATTTACGAGCTTGCCTCCACGAAGGGGTTCCATTATAACAACAGGTATTCCCTTTTCGGCAGCAGCTTGTACACCCTTTTTACCAGCCTGTGTAACTTCGTCCAGATAATTATACTGTACCTGGCAGAAATCCCAGTCATAGTCATTTAGTATCTTGATGAAGCTGTCCGTGTTACCGTGGAAGGAAAACCCTATATTTCTTATCTGTCCACTTGCCTTTTTCTTATCTATCCAGTCCTTGATTCCGAGAGACTTGAGGGACTCCCACATATCTAGATCTGTGAGATGATGCATCAGATAGTAGTCTACGTGATCTGTTCTAAGACGGGAGAGCTCTTCCTCCCAATACTTATCTATCCCCTTACTCTTCTTGATAAGGTACTGGGGCAGCTTAGTGGCGATATTTACTTTGTCCCTTATGCCATTTCTCTCTAGTATCTCTCCGAGAGCGGCCTCGCTGCCGGGATATATGTAAGCGGTATCGAAGTAATTAACGCCAGCTTTGTAGGCGGCCATTATTTCTTTCTCAGCTTTGTCGATATCAATGGAGTTGCCCTTTTTAGTAAAGCGCATACATCCAAATCCAAGGACTGATAATTTGTTACCATTTTTATCATTTCTGTACTGCATATAAAACTCCTTTGATCGAAATGCATATAATTCAAAAAAGTATAATGAATTAAATCAACATGGTACTCTTAAAGTATATCATTATTTAATATCTGTAACAATTAGATATGGGCGTTTTTGCTATTATAAAAAGGCGAAATATGTTACAATGAATTACTGGGTTATAAATACAAAAATGGAGAGAGGGTATGATCACAGAAATCTTAGATAGTATTGATAGTATAATGTACTATCCTATTCTTATAATAGTGATGGCGCTGGCCGGAATCTATTTCACAGTTCTCACAAAGGGAGTTCAGATAAGACTATTTCCTGAATCCATCAGATTACTTAAAGAACCACCTTCAGATAAGAAAAATGTTTCTTCGCTTCAGGCTATGCTTGTATCTACAGCTTCACGCGTTGGTACAGGTAATATCGTAGGAGTTTCAACGGCTATATGTCTTGGAGGTCCAGGAGCCTGCTTCTGGATGTGGATAATGTGTATCATTGGGGCTTCCTCTGCATTTGTTGAGAGTACACTGGCTCAGATATATAAGAGAAAGAATTCCGATGGACAGAGTTATGGTGGACCTGCTTACTATATAGAGAGGGCGCTGCATGCTCCATTTCTTGCGGGTCTTTTCTGTGTATTCTTAATTGCAACCTACGCGGTCGGATTTAATCTGCTATGTTCTTATAATCTACAGTCTACATTTGCGGTTTATTCCTTCTACGATGCGAAATGGACACCACTAATAGTAGGTGGAATTCTAGCAGTCCTTACAGGCTACTGTCTGCTGGGAGGAGGTAAGAGAATAGTAAAGATTACGAGTTTTATTGTTCCAGTTATGGGCGTTGCTTATGTAATCATTTCCCTTATTGTTATTCTGGTTCATATAAAGAATATTCCATCAATGTTTGTATATATTTTCAAGGATGCTTTTGATTTCAAGTCTATACTTGGAGGAGTCGCAGGCTCTTGTATGATCTATGGTATTAAGAGAGGCCTATATTCAAATGAGGCCGGTGTTGGTTCTGCACCAAACGCCTCTGCTTCTGCAAAGGTTAGTCATCCAGCTAAGCAGGGACTGGTTCAGACACTTTCAGTTTATATAGATACACTTCTTCTATGTACAGCTACAGCACTTATGTGTCTCGCGAGTGGAGTTGAAAGAAGCGAAGCAGTTTCAGGAGCTCCATATGTACAGAATGCTATATCAACTGTCTTTGGAAAGATTGGTCCGACATTTATCACGGTCTCCATGGTGCTTTTCGCTTTTACAACACTTCTGGGAAATCTATACTATGTTGATAATGCGCTCATATTCCTGAATCATAAAAAGGAGCCGTCTAAGTTATTTATGAGATGCTTCCATATCGGTTGTACAGTAGTGGTTCTGCTAGGAGCGCTTATTCCGATGAATGCTGCCTGGGCTGCAGCGGATATAACAATGGGTGGAATGACCCTCATCAATCTTCCTACCTGTATGCTGCTTGGAAAGATAGCAATAGATACACTTAAGGATTATGAAAAACAGAAAAAAGAAGGTAAAACGCCGGTATTTAAGGCGTCTGATATAGGTTTAAATGAAGAAGAACTTGATTATTGGAAATAGAGGAGGAACCAATGAAACTTAGTGAATTACTAAAATACGATGATATAGTAATACAATGTCATGATAATCCGGATGCAGATGCACTGTCCTCTGGATATGCGCTTTCCTGGTACCTATGTAAGAATGGAAAGACTCCTAGATTCATATATCGTGGAAAAAATAAGATACAGAAGAGTAATCTTCTTATTATGCTGGATGAACTGGATATTCCTGTTACCTACGAGCCAGACTTCGACGATAATCCAGAGCTTCTCGTTACGGTAGACTGCCAGTATGGTAATACAAATGTAACTCCAACTAGAGCACAGAATATCGCGATAATAGATCATCATCAGGTAACGGTTTCTCTTCCTGAACTGGCAGAGGTAAGAAGCAATATAGGAAGCTGTGCGACTATTATATGGGATATGATAAGGAGTGAGGGACTCGATGTTACAGAAAATATGCTTCTGTCTACGGCTCTTTATTATGGACTATATACAGATACCAATAGAATGTCTGAGGTATCACATCCTCTCGATAGAGATATGCGTGATAACTTGCAGATAATTAGTAGTATAGTAAAAGAAATGGCTACCTCAAATATATCTCTTGATGAGCTCAAAATTACAGGTAAAGCTATTCTCGACTATGAATATTTTCCTAAGAATAAATATCTGATTATCCGTGCGGATAAATGTGATCCAAATATCCTCGGTGTTATCAGTGACTTCGTAATGGAGACAATTGGAGTAAATGTTTGCCTTGCTTACTATGTCAGTGATTTCGAGGTTAAGTATTCTGTCAGAAGCTGCGTGAAGGAGGTTCACGCAAATGAACTGGCCGCCTTTGTAGCTAAGGGCTATGGTGGTGGTGGCGGTCATATCACCAAGGCAGGGGGTAACCTTATGCCGGAGAAACTGATCGAGTCGCCAGGAGACGATCCAAGGCAGAAAGCAGATGAACTATTCACTAAAAGAATAGATGAATACTTTGATATGTATGAAATCATCTATGCAAAGGATACTGTGCTGGACACTTCTGAGATGAAGAAGTATGATAAGCAGCCACAGTTACTTGGATATGTAAAGCTTACAGATGTATTTCCACTCAATACTATGGTAGAGATACGTACTCTTGAGGGCGATGTTAACATCAGACTGGATGAGGATAAATATCTTATGATAGGTATAGAAGGGGAAGTTTATCCGATAACGAAGGAGAAGCTGGAGAGTAGCTATAAGCCTTCTGATAAACCTTATGATAGAACCTTTGAATATGAGCCTAGCATCAAGGATATCTTCACGGGTGAGACAAAGAATGTACTGGAATATGCTAAGGGAGTTATCAGTACAGGCAGGTCCAGAATATATGCTAAACCACTTACTCGCTGCGTGAAGCTCTTTACTATGTGGGATATGGAGAAATATTATTCCGGAAATCCTGGAGATTATATAGCAGTACGTGAGGACGATCCACATGATATCTATATCATAAATGGAAGATTATTTGATCAGCTGTATAAAGAAGTAGAGGAGTAAGAAAAAAGTAAGCTGCCGTTTACAAACGGCAGCTTATTTGTTGGAATTATAATACCTGTTTTAGTCCTCGTCTGAAAGACCGTATCTGGTTTTAAGTTCGTCGGACAGCTCAGTTCCACCAGTTATTTCTTTTGCTTTTTCGACGAGCTCTTCATTTGAATATCTATCATAATAACCAATCTTATATACTTCATAAGAAGGATTTGAATAGGTTAAAAATCTATCGGTTTTTCTGTGGTATCCGAAGCAGCGCTCTATATAAGTTGTTTCCGTCCAGCTCTCCAAATCTATTATATTTGTAAGATCCTCTGATTGGATATATAGATTAGAATCTTCTTCACTGAATATGAACTCGGCGGAATCTGAGCCTCCATAGTAAGAGGAAATCTCTGATTTACCTTTTAGGTCTCCGGTAGTAGCGGAGTATCTATAAAATGTTCCATCGTTGTATGCGACAAGAAGCAGTTCTTCTTTTGATTTTTTTGGTTTATAGAAGGCCATTCCAATAGGTTCTACACCAGGACAGGCTATAGTGAACTTGGTGCTTCCATCTGGTGTTACAAGCTGTATCTGGGATTTATCAGATATAGCAAAGCTCTTCTCATCACTGCTGGCGGCAATAATACTTGTACCTATCCAGGATACAGGGAGTCCTATTTCCTGAATCTTGCCGCTCTTAGCATTTATGAAATAATCTCCTTCTTCGTCGGCATAATATATTAAATTACTATTTTCAAAATACTTTGGAGCCATTGTTGGAGAGAGATCTTCAGTTGGAAGTTGAAACTCCTTGGTTTTGTTATTATTGATACTTTGTACTACAACGTAGTTGTCTTGGTATTCCTTACTGTAGGCGTATGTCAGCTTTCCATTTGAGAAGGAAGCTGCCTTATCAGGAGAATTATAGGTTGCAAATATATCAATAGAATCCATATCTCCAGTTGCCATATTTACAGTTATCAGATTGTAACTGCCACTGGAGGAATTAGCTATGTAAAGCTTACCCTCGTAGGTGCCAAGTATATCAAAGCTATAGGCGGAATCACCGTCTAACTCTAGCTGATGAATCTTTGAAGGATCTTCAAGATTATAAGCCAGAAGTCCAGGTTTATCATTTTCTGAGGTGATAATGGCTAGTACAGTTTCATCCATATAGGTGTCATTGAAAATGCGGCTCAGAGTTATTCCTTCTTTTATTTCCTTCCAGGACTTATCATATACATCCGTTCCATAGTAAATGATTTCGCTAGTCATCTGTTTGTTTACAAAGGCTCCATTATTTACTATAGCCTTTGATATATTATCAGTCAGATACTTGGTGTAAGCTACACTATCATCCTCTTCTGAGGCAGGGTAAGCTAGACCTCCATCTTCTGTTATATAAATAGGAACTCCATCGCCATCTCTATCGCTGGCATCTATTATTGAATCATTTGTATTATTTTCGTACTTAACTTCTCCTGTCTTTGTGTCATAGGTGGTAGCAATATTACCGCAGAAGTAACAAATGGACTTTGTTTCAGGTAATGGCAGGAAACCGCTTTGAACCATTACATCGTTACATATAAAGTCGGCAGACCATACTTCACTGAGGTCACTTGTCTTCAGACATTTGATATCTGAATGATCAGCAGATAGTATGGATTTATTTCCAAAGGACATACTACTATTCATATAGTCCTTGGAAAAAGCTGCCACCACGTTATTATCATCTGCGAAGGCAACATCTCTGATCATATCTTCTGTTGAATCAGTAAAAGATACTTTGCCGGAGTTCAAATCGATTATTCCAACAGTGTAGGTTTCCCAATCTATAAAACCAGAAAATGCAATCTTGGTCCCATCCGGAGAAATAGTCATGTTATTTAGAGTTATTCCTTCGTTTTTACCCATATCCAGCTGGATATTTTTTTCTGCTTTTCCGTCCGCTGTATTTATTTTAGCGAGATTGCCGCTATTTAGCAGGATATATAGATACTTGTCAGAGACAATAAAGGAATCTGCACTGGAATAGCTTTCTTCAAAGGTATATGTCCATTTCTCTTTTCCGGTTTTTAGGTCGTATGCTGTGGCGGTTTCATAATTCCATTCAAGGAGGGTGTCGTTATCTAAGTAGAGGATACCGCTGATTTTCTGATCCTTTGATTCTAGATGAAGAATTTCTTCATGGCTTGCAGTATTCCATACGATTAGTATTCCGGAATTATCCAGAGCCGCTAAGGTGTTTGCTTCTGGAGATACATAGAACTTATTAACGGTATTAGGAAGCTGATAATTCCATTCAGCATTGATGTTAGAAGTTGACTCAGAAACATATGCAAGGGTTGCGGCATTTAGAGCGCTGATAGCATCCGGGGTGACAGGTCTGTCATCATTTTCATCCTTAGGCATAGCTTCGAGCGCCAGCTGAATAGCTGAGATTCGCTGCTCCTCATCCAGTAGCTTCTCAGATTCATTTGCGAGATATTTTGACTGATTTCTCAGGGATTCAAGATAGGTCTTATGAATCTTATATCTACTGTAAGCCATATATCCACTGAAACCGAGAAGTATAGCAAGGGCTCCGGCAAAGCCGAGAGCCATACGCTGCATCTTGTACTGCCTACGTCTATTCATCAGTTCATCATAGGAGCATCCAATCAGACAACTGGCAAGTCTAGGCAACTCTACGTGGTTCGCCTTTCTCATAGGAAGTCTGTAGTCACAGGAAAGTGGTTCCAGAGGGAATCTGAACATTTGCTGTCCCTGTAGACCATTATATACACGGTCCTCGTATTGGAGCATAGGAGGGATAACCTCGTTAGGCTCACCATTTACAAGAACTGTAAGAATTTGTTGTTTAGTGTGATTACGTAGGAAATATTCTATCTCGCGAGGCACCCACATAGATTCCTTGGTATTAGTGGAACAGATAACTATCAGATAGTCTGAGTGCTCCAGTGCATACGCAATAGTGCCAGATAGATTACTTGTGATAGGAAGCTCGTCCTTATCTCTGAAAACACGCTGGATTCTTTTCATTCCGGTTTTCTTCTGAATCTTCTTTGGAATGTGGAAACGCTCGAGTCCCTTTTGAACAGCTTCGGCAACTCGGTTATCCTCCGGCGCATGTTTATAAGAAATAAATGCATTATAATGATCTATCATTTTGCCCCCCATATAAATGTGATACTTAACCTTATATAACCATATATAAATGTGATACTTTATTATTTTATGAAATAATTAATGGTATGTAAAGGCTCTCTTGTAAGTATTTTTCTTAAATTCTTAAGTGAAGTGCCTCATATCCTTAAAATATTAAGTCTGTAAGGGGTTGAACACTTCAAATGTTGATGGTAAACTTAAGAATGTTTTGAAAAGGAGAGAAATATATGGATAAAACAAACATATCGGAGCTTTTCGGTTCCCTTGTCTTTGACGACAGAGAGATGAGAGCAAGACTCTCGGAGGAAGTATATGCTTCCCTCAAGAAAACTATCGACGAGAATGTTAAGCTGGATGAAAATGTAGCTGATGCAGTTGCAGAGGAAATGAAGAACTGGGCTATAGAGCATGGTGCTACACATTATACTCATTGGTTCCAGCCTCTGACAGGAGTAACTGCTGAGAAGCATGATAGCTTCATAGAGCCAACTGCTGATGGTGGTGTGGTTATGGAGTTCTCTGGAAAGGAGCTCATCAAGGGTGAGCCGGATGCTTCTTCCTTCCCTTCAGGTGGACTGAGAGCTACCTTTGAGGCTAGAGGATATACAGCATGGGATCCAACTTCCTTTGCATTTATAAAGGATCATACACTTTGCATACCTACAGCCTTCTGTTCTTATTCAGGAGAGGCATTAGACAAGAAGACCCCACTTCTTAGATCTATGCAGGCGATTAACAGACAGGCTATGAGAATACTTAAGCTCTTCGGTACAGAAGCTAAGTATGTTAAGACAAGTGTAGGAGCAGAGCAGGAATATTTCCTAGTAGATAAGCAGGTTTTTGCTAGAAGACCAGATCTTAAATATACAGGTAGAACTCTCTTCGGAGCTATGCCTCCAAAGGGTCAGGAAATGGATGACCATTACTTCGGAGTTATCAAGCCAAGAGTTGCAGAGTTCATGGAGGACCTGAATCAGGAACTCTGGAAGCTCGGTATACTTGCAAAGACAGAGCATAACGAGGTTGCCCCTGCTCAGCACGAGCTGGCACCTATTTATTCAACAACTAATATAGCAACTGATTCTAATCAGCTGACTATGGAAATAATGAAGAAGGTTGCTGCAAAGCACGGCATGGAATGCCTGCTGCACGAGAAACCATTTGCGGGCGTTAATGGTTCTGGTAAGCATAACAACTGGTCTATCGCAACAGATACAGGTATCAACCTATTATCACCAGGCGAGACACCTTATGAAAATGCACAGTTCCTTTTATTCCTTTGTGCAGTTATTCAGGCAGTGGATGATTATCAAGATCTTCTGAGACTTTCCGTTGCTACAGCTGGAAATGATCATAGACTGGGGGCAAACGAGGCACCTCCCGCTATCATTTCAGTATTCCTAGGGGAAGAGCTTACAGGAATACTTGAAGCAATTAAGAATGATACTTCTTATCAGGGCAAGGAAGAGGTTAAGATGAAACTGGGTGTACACGCACTTCCAAGATTCAGCCGTGACACAACAGATAGAAACCGTACTTCACCATTTGCCTTCACAGGCAACAAGTTCGAGTTTCGTTCCCTCGGTTCTTCAAATAGTATCGCTTGCTGCAACATTATGCTGAATTCTGCAGTTGCAGAGAGTCTTCGTCAGTATGCAGATGAACTAGAGCAGGCAGAGGACTTCCAGACAGCTCTTCATGACCTTATCAGAAGAGTTATAACTGATCATCAGAGAATCCTCTTTGATGGAAATGGTTATGGAGAAGAGTGGATAAAGGAAGCTACAGAGGTAAGAGGTCTATCTAATCTTAGAACTACAGCAGATGCTATGCCAAGGCTTTTAGATGAGAAGAATAAGGAAATGCTTATTCGTCACAAGGTATTTACTGAGTCAGAGATTCATTCAAGATGCGAGATAATGCTTGAGAACTATGTGAAGACAGTTAATATCGAAGGACTTACAATGGTAGATATGGTAAGAAAGAACTACTTACCAGCTATGGAGAGATATATCTTCAGACTTGCTCAGACTACATCTCTTATGAGAGAGGTTAGTCCTAATATCAAGGTTAACTACGAAGTATCAACTATGGAGAGACTGTCAGAACTGACAGATAGCATACTTGAAGCAGTTGAGGCTCTGGAGAAGGCACTTGCTACCTTTAAGTCTTTTGAGAATGTCTTCGAATCTTCAGAATTCGTAAGAGATGATATGCTTCCAGCTATGGATACTCTTAGAAAGTTTGTTGATGAGGCAGAAATGCTTACATCCCAGAGAGACTGGCCATTCCCAAGTTACGGTCAGCTTCTCTTCAGCGTAAACTAATAGAAGACGTATTTGCTTAAAAAATCAAAAAAAATATAAATTTTTTCAGAAAACCACTTTTTGTTTAAGTGGTTTTCTGTTATTATGAGAGGAGCGTTAAATATTAGATAGATATTTAATTCCTACCACAAAAATAAATTAAGGAGGATCATATGATTTACTCAGCAGAAGTTAAGAACATGTGCCCTGTACATCAGGGAGTACATCATGGTGCTGCCCCTATTCCAGAGGAAGCAAAATGGGTACAGGCAAAAAAGGTTGAGGATATTTCCGGTTATACACACGGTATTGGCTGGTGTGCACCTCAGCAGGGATGCTGCAAGCTTTCCCTCAACGTTAAGGATGGTATCATCCAGGAAGCATTAGTTGAAACAATAGGTTGTTCAGGTATGACACATTCCGCAGCTATGGCTGCTGAAATTCTTCCAGGACTTACAGTTATGGAAGCACTTAATACAGACCTTGTTTGTGATGCTATCAACACAGCTATGAGAGAGCTGTTCCTTCAGATAGTATACGGAAGAACTCAGAGTGCATTCTCAGAGGGTGGTCTTCAGATCGGTGCTGGTCTTGAGGATCTTGGTAAGGGTGCTCGTTCAATGGTTGGTACAACTTATGGTACACTTGATAAGGGACCTAGATACCTTGAACTTACAGACGGATATATTACAGATGTTGCTCTTGATGAGGATGATGAGATCATTGGTTACAAGTATGTAAACTTTGGTAAGATGATGGACTTCATCAAGGCTGGTGATGATGCAAATACAGCTTTCGAGAAGGCTTCAGGACAGTATGGTCGTGTTGCTGATGCTGTTAAGTGTATCGATCCAAGAAAGCAGTAAGAGAAGGAGGAATAGAAAATGGCATTATTTGAATCATATGAGAGAAGAGAGCCTCAGATCCTTGCTGCACTTAAGGAGTATGGCATCTCATCTATAGAAGAGTGTAAAGAAATCACAGATGCAGCTGGTATCGATGTATATAACCTCATCGAAGGAATTCAGCCAATCTGTTTTGAAAATGCTAAGTGGGCTTACACAGTAGGTGCTGCTATAGCTATTAAGAAGAACTGCAGAAAGGCTGCTGATGCAGCTGCAGCTATCGGTATCGGACTTCAGGCATTCTGTATTCCTGGATCAGTTGCTGATAGACGTAAGGTTGGTCTTGGACATGGTAACCTTGGTAAGATGCTTCTTGAAGAGGATACAGAGTGTTTCGCATTCCTTGCTGGTCACGAGTCATTCGCTGCAGCAGAGGGTGCTATCGGTATCGCTGAGAAGGCTAACAAGGTTCGCCAGAAGCCACTTAGAGTTATCCTTAACGGACTTGGAAAGGATGCTGCTCAGATCATTTCACGTATCAATGGTTTCACATATGTAGAGACAAAGTATAACTACTTCACAGGAGAAGTTGAGGAAGTATTCAGAAAGTGCTACTCAAAGGATCCTGAGTCACCAAGAGCAAAGGTTAACTGCTACGGCGCTAACGATGTTCAGGAAGGTGTTGCTATCATGTGGAAGGAGAATGTTGATGTATCTATTACAGGTAACTCAACAAACCCTACAAGATTCCAGCATCCAGTTGCAGGTACATACAAGAAAGAGCGTATTGAAGCTGGTAAGAAGTACTTCTCAGTAGCTTCAGGTGGTGGTACAGGACGTACACTTCACCCAGATAACATGGCTGCAGGTCCTGCTTCATATGGTATGACAGATACTATGGGACGTATGCACAGTGATGCACAGTTCGCTGGTTCTTCATCAGTTCCTGCTCACGTTGAGATGATGGGACTTATCGGAGCTGGTAACAACCCAATGGTTGGTATGACAGTTTCTACAGCAGTTTCTATCGAAGAGGCTGCAAAGGCAGGTAAGTTCTAAGGACTAGATAGTCTTGAGTATTATAAACAAATGGGCGGAGGGTAAAACCTCCGCCTTATATTTATTATTAATCTGAACGTAAAATAATGTTATCCTGATTGGAGTTAAGATTTTTTACAATGAGCAAAACAAAGACAACACAAAAACCACAAACCAAAACAACAGATGCCAAAACACTTTCGGCAAAGGCTAAAGTATCACGTAATCCCAGCATAGAATTACTTAGAATACTGATGATGCTGCAGATTATCTTCCTGCATGTATCAGACTACGGAGATTATACAGATATAGCACAGGAACTGAGCGGCAGAGTAGAGCTGACCTATTGGATCATTTGGCTTCTATGCAGATGTCCGGTTTATATCTTCGTAATTATTATGGGATATTTTCTATGTGAAACAAAAACTGACTTCAATTACAGACGAGTATTTAAGTGTTATATACCAATGCTTTTCTATTCCGTTATGATACCTGTGATATATGGTCTCTTCCGTCCGGGAACGGTAACTGACCTTCAGTATATCAAGGGCTTCTTCCCATTTATGTCGAGAACCTGGTATTTTATGACACTTTATCTACTAGTGCTCATTCTTTCACCATTTCTGAATAAGATGATTAGAAATCTTACTAGAAATGAATTCCTTTATCTTCTCGCTATTTGTTTTTTTGTCTTTTCAATATGGCAGCCGCTAAGTATGCTGGAGCCTTTTGAAAGCATTATTAGTTTGAAAAAAATACTCTCCACACAGGGTGGAAAGAGTTTATATGATTTTATATATATGTACCTTCTTGGTGCTTATCTGAGAAAGCATCATATCTTTACTAGTCATGAGAATACAAAGGACAAGAATCTATGGAATAGTCCTTTTATATATCTTGGAGGCTTCCTACTAATGGGCCTTATCGATGTATGGCTTGTTTATAATTATCCTGATAAAGGAATAGAAGGTGTTGTTGGATATAATGATAATCCGCTTGTAGTTTTGCAATGCACCTGCCTATTCAGATTCTTTGAGAAGCTCGATTTGAGTAGGTTCCCGAAGGCAGGCTTTGTCATAAACGCAATCAGTGCTGGAAACCTTGGAATATATATGATTCATGAACATCCGCTTATTCGTAATCTGATATGGGAGGAACTCTTCCCGCTTGGCACTCCAAAGTTTTATATGCAGAAAAATTATCTGCTTCAAATAGTGCTCGTTATTCTTATCATTTACTGCGCTTGTTGGGTTATAGATGCAGTAGTTAGATATATGGGGCGATTAGTAAAAAAACTGGTATTATATATAAAATCGTAGTGGTATAATAAAGGGTAGTTATGGGGTTACTAGGAGAAGGTGTTATGGCAGATAAGAGGATAGCTGTGCTGGCAGGTCAGTTGGAGGAACCGTACCAGCAAAGTTTTATTAGGGGTATAAAGAAACAGGCATTCGCAAATGGGTACGATGTCTGTATCTTTTCGATGTTTATAAAATATCAGAATAACAAGGAACGTGAGACAGGGGACTCGAATATCTATAACCTTGTTAATTGTGATATGTTTGATGCAGTTATTATTATGTCAGATACGATTCAGACACCAGGAGTTGAAGCCGCTGTAGAGGAGCGGATTCATAATTCCTTTAAAGGTCCGGTTCTCTGCGTAGATACCGACAGCAAATATTTCTATAGCTTTTGGACAGATGGATATCAGCAGGTATATGCTACGATGTCTCATCTGATAGAGAAGCATGGCTATAAAGATATAGCCTTTCTAACAGGACGTAGATCTCACGTCCATTCCCAAAGAAGACTTGAAGCGTATAAGGATGCGATGGATGATTATCATTTAAAAATAGATGATGATCGAATTTTCTATGGAGATTTTTGGTACACCAGTGGTACTGGCTGTGCAGAGGAACTGCTTCGTGATAGAGAGAATCTTCCTGAGGCAATAGTATGTGCAAATGACTGTATGGCTATTGGTTTAGCAGAGGAAATGGAGAGGCATGGGGTTAAGATTCCAGATGAAATAGCTGTAGTTGGTTATGGTACATCGGAGGAAGGACAGAATAGTCCAGTTTCGCTTACTTCTTCTTATATTCCTGCAGAATACTATGGTGAATATTCCGTAGATGCAGTTTTGAAGATGATAAAGGGGGAGGAGATACATGATCCAAGTCCTGAGGCGGAACTCTATATCGGAGAGAGCTGTGGCTGTAAGCAGGAACTATTAATATCATCAAATAGTAAAAGAAAAAATTGGATGTCTAATGACTCCGAGGATGGATTTTATTCAATGCACAATTTTATGGCAGAAGATATGCTGCTGGCCTCTTCTTTAGATGAGTTCTTTAGAACGGTCTATGAGAATATATTCTTCCTAAGAGGGGCTAAAAGAGTCGAGATATGCTTAAATGAACAGTGGTTGAATGATGATGCCATGCTTAAGATGGGATTCCCGGAGGTTGGATATTCTCAGGATATGATCAATATCCTGTCTTATGTTATGGAGGATGCAACCAACAGTAAGGTTAGTACGGATAATACTTTCGAGTCTGAAAATATGCTACCTTACATAAATATAGATAATACTCCGAAAGCCTTTTATTTCTCGCCTCTTTATTTTGAAAACAAATCCTTTGGTTATGCGATGATCAGTTATGGTAGTGAACTGAATGACTTTGAAGAGGTTAACAGACTGTGGCTTACAAGTATATCAAGAGGCCTAGAGGCTTATAGGCGACTCAGTATCCTGGATACAGTTAGAAGAAAACAGGATGTTATAAAGTCTCAGAAGTTCCCTGCTAATATTGAGAGAGTTGGTAAGAAAGCAGGGCTGAGTGAAGATGAAATACGCGAGATGCAGGAGGTTGAGAAGATACTGAATGAGAATCTCCTCAAGTATCATTTCCAGCCTATTGTAAATACTGTTGACGGAGAGATTTATTCCTACGAGGCTCTTATGAGATCAAATTCTCAGTGGACGGTTCCTCCTCTTCAGATTATTAAACATGCTGATAAGCTAGGAAGACTATGTGATGTAGAGAAAGCGACATTTATAAATATTCTCGATATCGTGGATAATAATCCTGATAAGTTTGAGGGGAAGAAGGTTTTCATAAATAGTATTCCTGGAGCAAAGCTTGAATATAAAGACTTTGTAAAAGTCGAAGATATGCTGAAAAAAAATAGTGACAGGGTTATCGTTGAACTTACTGAGCAGGCTGAGATGGATGACGAAGAGCTAGACGGAGTAAAGCGCCAATATAGCAGACTTGGAATAGGTTTAGCGGTTGATGATTATGGAACTGGTTATTCTAATATCAGTAATCTCCTGAGATATATGCCGAATATAGTTAAGATAGATAGGTCGCTTATATCTGAGATTCAGGACAGCTCCCAGAAACAGCATTTTGTCAGGGAAGTTATCGATTTCTGTCACGCTAATGACATAATGGCACTGGCGGAAGGCGTTGAGACAAGTCAGGAACTTCGTACAGTTATAAGACTTGGAGCAGATCTGATACAGGGTTACTACACAGCAAGACCTAGCGAACAGATAGTTGATAGTATTGACAGCAATATCAAGATGGAAATAGCTAGATATCATAGAGAACGTGAGGATGGTTCGGACGAGCTTACATACTTTGCGGGAAGAATCAACAGAATCTCTCTTAATACCTTGATCAAGGAGAAGAAAACCTGTATAGTTATAGGCTCGGCTAATTCGACATTTAGAGATATAACTATTGTTGGAACACCTAATACCGATACGGGAATACATATAGAGATACTCGAGGGTTATGATGGTCGTATAACTCTTGAAAATGTAAATCTCTCAAATATTAAGACGAGACCTTGTATAGAGATGGCTGAAAATTGTGATGTCACGATAAAGCTGGATGGTGAGAATTCCTTTAAGGGTGGCGGTATAAGAGTTCCTGAGAGCTCGGCGCTTACAATGGAAGGAGATGGAAATCTAAGAATACTTCTATCGGGAGCGGATACATTTGCGATTGGTAATAGCTCAGACAAGGCATGCGGAGATATAGAATTCTATCAGGATGGAGAAATCTATATTGATAGCAGAGGTCAGACTATAATTGGAATAGGCTCTGGTTTAGGTGGCAAGATCAGGGTGCATAAGGGTAAATATGTTATTGTAATGAGTGGTGACGAGGGCGTAGGTATAGGTTCCTTTACGGGTACTCAAACACTTATTATACATGACTGTGACCTGGCGGCAGACACAACCTTCTATAAGGGCGTTTCTATAGGAAATATAGAAACAAATGCTGATGTAGATATATTCAGATCCCTTGTTAGACTTAAGGGCGGCGGCAAGAGAATAAGTATGATCGGTACAGTTGGTGGAGATATTGCACATGTTAAAGTACATGATCTTAATCTGCAGCTAAAGGTGAATGCAGATTATTCTACTGGTCTTGGAAGTCTTTCTGGGGCTTCACGTTTGAAGCTGAATACAGCAGGTTTCTCTTACACAGGAATGGGAAGAGAGGCGCTAGTGTACGGTGGCTTTAATGAAGATATAGAGATAGACATCTACAATGTAGAAATCGGTATTGATCTTAAATCTGATAGAGGAATAACAACAAATGCACCACCAGAAAAAATCAGCGAAAAATTCCGTAGTTCAAATATAATAATTAACGGAAATAAGATTGATTAGAAGTGAGTACATGTGTTAAAATAATGGGTAGTCTTGAGGTACGTATTAAATTATTTTCAATATATTATTTTAGGGGGTAAATATGAGCGGAGCAGGTATTATTGAAACTCTTAAACAGGCTTGTGCTAATGAAAGTGGACTTCTGACAATTGTAAACATGGATAACTTCATTCTTTTTAATGATATCTATGGCGCTGAAATGGGTGACAAACTCATAGAGGAATGCGTTAAAATAATAGATAGTGTTACAGAGGGTGATGACATCAAGGCTAGACTTGGTGGAGATGAGTTCCTTATCTTCTGTAGAGGACTTAAGGACAAAAAAGAGCTTGCTGAGATACATGCTTATATCGATAACAAGATAAATGAATCTCTGGCAGGTATAGTTGGAGAAGATAATAATGTGTCTATGGGTATCTCAATGGGTGCTGTACTTGTTCCAGAACAGGGTACAGAGTATGAGAAGCTCTTCCAGAAGGCGTCAAAGGCTCTTGAGTATGTTAAGCAGGCGGGCGGACGCAGTATTGCCTTCTACGAGTTAAATGATGAAGAATATAAGTCAATAAATGATCTCGAGAGAATATCCGATTCTATGGAGGAGAGAGGCTCTGACAGAGGTGCAATGTGGCTGAATCATGAGGACTTCAGTATTGTTTATAGATTCCTTCGCAGATATATCGAGACCTATGAGAATCTCGCTTGTAAGATGCTTATCACATTTACTCCTATTAGAGATGATATGTCTCAGGAAGAGTTCAACAAGATCTTCCAGGGCTTCGGAAGTATGATAAATGCTCTCCTTAGAAAGAGTGATATCATGATGCAGAGTAGAAATAATCAGTTCTATCTGCTGCTTCCAGAGATGAACGAAAAGTATATGGAGCTCGTAGCTAAGAGAATCGAGAAGAGATGGAAAGAGGTTAAGCTCGATAGACTTATGGATATGAGTATAGATGCTCGAATGATAGAACCAACTAAGAAGTAAAACTTTATAGGTGCTTATAATAATGGCAATTAATGGGGATGATTACATTTGATCACAGAATAGTGAATAGATGGAATCATCCTCAGTTTGTATAAGGTTTGACAGGGGACTAAATTCTGTGTTATTATGTCAACCGATAATTATTATTGATTAAATTTAACCTAAAGGGGATATATCATGGGATATAACGGTGAGGATGAAGAGCTGAGCAGATTACGTGCTGAGTCAGCCAGAAGAAAGAAAGAGCTAGAGGAACTTCAAAGAGAAGAACTTCGAAGGATCAGAGAACTTGAACAGCAGAAGATGCACGGTACAGGTTCTGAATATGATCCTGAGATGGATTCTGCTTTTATAAGTGAGGGACCTAGCCAGAGCGAGATTCAGGCGGCAGCCAGACGAGAGGCACAGGAACGTAGAGCTGCCATGGAGAGACAGGCAGAGCAGCAGAGACTCGCAGAGCAACAGAGACTTGCGGAACAGCAGCAGAGAGTTCAGCAGCAAGCAGCTGCAAAGGAAGCGGCAGCCAGAAGGGCAGCGGCAGAAAGAAGGGCCGAGATGGAGAGACAGGCTGAGCTGGAGAGACAGCAGCGTACAAGAAGAAGAGCTTATGATCCTGATCAAATAGTAAGTGATGAGGATTATGAAGATAGCTATGAGGATGATGATGAGTACGAAGCACCAAGACGTAAGAGTCGTCCTGATAATAGAAAACCACAGAATAAAAAGAAAAAGAAGAAGAAAAAGAAGAAGTTCAGAGTACTTAAAACTATTATTGTTATACTCCTCGTATTACTGCTTGCCTTTGGTGCGGCTATCTGGAATATAACTAGAAAGTTTGATCATATAGATACTGAGGTTGGTAAGAGACCTGAATCCATGAAACATCAGACCATTAATATTCTGCTGATTGGAGAGGATGCTCGTGAAGGCGAGGAAAGTCAGAGAACGGATACAATGATCATTCTTTCTATCAATCAGAAGAAGAATACAGTATGCATGATGTCCTTCATGCGTGATATGTATGTGGATATTCCTGGTTATGGCGGAAATAGAATAAATGCAGCTTATGCATTTGGTGGTGTTGATCTGCTGGATCAGACTATTGAAGAGAACTTTGGTATAACGATAGATGCTAACATGAAGGTTAACCTTGAGGGCTTCCTGGAAAGTATGGCAGCGATTGGATCTCTCGATATGGATCTCACCGCAGAGGAAGCTGCATATATGAATGAGAACCCTCAGATGGGATCTAATACAGATATCACAGATGAGGTATGGGAGCTTAGTGAAGGAACCAATTCCCTGACACCTAGCCAGATTCTTGGATATTCTAGAATGAGATACGTAGGTAACTCTGATTGGGATAGAACTGAGAGACAGAGAAAGGTTATCTCTGGAGTTATCAGCAAGGTTAAGCATGGTCATCTGATAAGTGGTTATAAAGTTGCTGGAAAGGCAGCTCCACATATAGGAACAGATATGGGTACACTTGGTATGTCTAGAATGGCCCTTGGTCTTCTAACTGGTGGAGAGCCTGAGAGCTACCAGATACCTGCTGAGGATACCTACTATGCTGACAATATAAATGGAATGGCAGTTCTTGTTCCGGATATCGAAGCCAATAAGGCACTTATACAACAGTATATAAGTGGTGAATATGAAGCAGATACAGAAGAGTAAGCTGAAATAAAACCGAAGTGATAAGAAATTGATTCAATAAATAAAATGAAGAGGACCATATCGCTAGTAAGCGGTATGGTCCTTTTTTACGGCTGCTAGCTTAAACGCCACCTGCCCGTACAGGCACATTTTCGGTTTTATCAGTTAGCAGAATATGGTATACTATAAAAGGATAAAAGATAAATGAATGAGGCTGCAACACTATTCAGGATGAGAGAAAGGAGAACATATGAGGAAAAGAATTAATGGACGAAAAATCGTGGCTGGCCTGTTATCTGTATTTATGATAGTAGGAATGATACCAGTAAATGGTGGAGTTTTTGCAGAAGAATCAGGTACTGCTACTGCTACGGACGCACAGGTAGTTGAGGAAACTACAGAGGGAGAAATTTCTGATAAGTCAGAAGTGGTAAATGTAGAGGAGGTTACTACTGAAACCACAGAGGAATCACCTGAGGAACCAGAACAGTCAGAAACAGAAGAAGAACTGGTTGAATTCTTCGAAACAGCAACAGTGAATGGTACAAGTATCACTGTAAAGGCTGATGCGGGAGTATTTCCTGCAGGTTCAACTCTTGAGGTTGCTCCTATATCAAAGGATGAGGCATCTGCGAAAGGAGTAGAAGGTGCAATAGACACTAAGAGAGATAGCGATAAGAATGTCGTTGACTCCATGACATTTGACATCACCATTTACGATGCAGATGGAAATGAGATTGAACCAGATAACAGTAAGGGCGAAGTAAAGATAACCTTTAATAATTCAAAAATCTCAAATTCAAACTTAAGCACAGATATATATCATATAGTAGATGCTGGCGGAACTTATCTTGCCAAAGAAATGACGGAAGTATCAGAGTTTGGAAATATTGCAACTGTTAAAACAGATGGTTTTTCATATTATACTGTTGAATTTACTTATGGCACACTGCAGTATGTCTTAGACGGAGATTCAGATGTAGCACTAGCCGACATATTAACTGCTGTCGGACTTAGTGGAGATGTAGATGCAGTAGAAGTTAGTGATAACACTCTATTTGATGCAGTTCAGGAAAATGGTGAGTGGGTAGTTAAGGCAATTACTCCATTTACAAGTAATGAGTGGATGAAGGTTACAATTGATGACTCGGTTTATGAGATAGTTGTGACAGATGATGAAACACATAAGATAAATAATACGATATCTAATATTGTTAATCTTTCGATCACATGTAATGGAAATGCAGTAGCTAATGCTAGTTCAGGTTCTTTAATCACATTATCAATAAATGGAGTAACTAGCGTAGGGGATAGTGCATGGACATCATCAGATAGACATATCGAAAGAGAGGTGTTAATTGATGGATTGGCTGTATGGGATTCTGCAAATAATGCGGTGGAACTGACTTCAGTTGGTGGTAGTTCACTAACTTGGACATTTACGATGCCAGAATCGGATGTATTCATTACGTTTCCACAATTGACAAATACAGAAAAAGTTACTGTGCCAAATGGAACGGCAGTCTTTCGTTCTGGTTTAGGAAACGGTGGCGCTTACACATTTGTGACAACAAAAACAGAGGGGGACCCATATGGATACCTAGCATATACAGATAATTCAGGATACCACCAAATAGCTAATGATGATGGTTCTTCCGATTGGAATTTTCGTCTTCCGAGCTCAGGGACCGTAACAATAAATAATAATACTTATTTTCATTTGGGATATACATGTTATAGTGAAGATGCTACAGGTACCTTCCAGGCTGACAAAACCACTGGTTCTGTTACAATACAGTTTGGCTTAGTGAATAAGGAGCCGCAAACTATATCAGCAAACGATATTGATATTACTTTAGGGACTAAAGATGCTAAGGTAGTAGCATCAGTTACTACAGGTGATGGTGCGCTTTCATATTCAGTAAGAAGAAGTGATCAGGATATAATTGAGGTAAACAGAACTACAGGTGCAATTACACCTCTGAAAGCTGGTACGGCAACAGTTGATATAGTAGCAGCTGAAACAAATGACTACAGAAGAACAACAAAATCTATTAGAGTTACGGTAAAAAAAGTTGATACTATTATCGATGCATCTGATATAGAGATGTTTGTAGATGATCAGCCGAAGTCTTTAGCGCCTGAAACTACTGGTGATGGGGAGGTTTCTTATTCTATAAAGTCTGGTTCGGATATCATATCAATATCAGCTGGCGGAACGGTGACCCCTCTGAAGGCTGGCAAAGCTGTAGTTGCAATCACGGCTGCAGAGACAGACGATTATTTAGAGGCGACAAAAGATATAACTATAAATGTTCTTCGTAGGCCTAATACTATTACTGTATCTGACATCGAAATGTATACAAGTGATTCTTCTATGTCGATAGGAGCTGAAACTACTGGTGATGGAGAGGTTTCTTATTCTATAAAGTCTGGCTCTGATGTCATTTCTATATCAACTGATGGAATGGTGACCCCGCTGAAAGCTGGTAAGGCTGTAATTACAATTGTATCTGCAGAGACAGATACTTATTTGAAAGCAACAAAGGATATTACTGTAAATGTACTACAAAAGCCTGGTGCAATCGAATTTGAGGCTTGGAGCAAAGATGATGACGGTTTTGCAATTGATAAATCAAATGAAGAGATGATAGATACATTCATCACATCTGACGAAAAGAAGAAGGCCGAAAATGGTTATAATGTATATCTTTGGATGGATAAAAACAATGTAGACAATTCTATCACTGATGAGGAAAAGGCTAAGATAAAGGAAGCCGCAGGTGATGGATTTGTTATTGGAAGATGTTATGATATTCTTCTGTACAAGTATATCGAGAGTTTGACAGATGAAGACGATTACGATTTTATAGCTATAGAGGAAACTCCAAAGCCTATAGGAATGTCATTTACTCTTCCTGAAAAGCTTACAAATGTTCCTGATGGAGTGACCAGAGAGTACAAGGTGGTAAGGGTTCATAATGAAAAGGTAGAGGTTATACCATCCACATATGATGCAAAGACAAAGAAAATTAACTTTGCTTCAGATAAATTTTCATATTTTGCTATTACTTATAAGGACTCAGCCTCAACAGCAGATGCTTCAGTTTCTAAAGCTGTAACATCAGCAAGAACAGGTGACGCCGTACCAGTTCTACTAATAGTAGTAGTTATGATTACAGCATTATTTGGAATAGGGGTTATTGTTGCAAGAAGGAGATTATCTAAGCAAGATATTTGAACCTGAAAATTCTTATTTATAAAGTAAAAATGCCACGAGCAGCCTGGCTGCCCGTGGCATTTTCTTATATCTTAGACATGCACCATATAATTATTGTTGCTTTATCTGGTATTACGATATATAATTAACGAAATATCGTTAATTTGGAGTTAGTTATGATTTCAGATATCTTAAAACAGAAAAAAATAAGTATACGCGCTTTAGCAAACAGTCTAAATATACCATATACCACACTTTATGAGTATGTATCAGGCAAAAGAGACTTCAGAAAAATGCCTCTAGAACACTTTATCGCTATTTCAAATAAGTTAAACCTGGGGCTTGAAGAGCTAATTGAAAAATGGGATGACGAAAAGGTGACATCTGTTGATAATAATTTTCTTATTGACGATAACGAGATTGTTAAGTATCGGCTGTATAAGCGTAAAAACTGGTACATTATATACGTAAAATTAATGAATAACTGGATGCAATATCGAAGAAGGTATCCTAAATATATGCCAAAAGAGTTTGAGGATGATTATTATAATTCTGTAGCAAATGAATTATATTACAATGCTCTTAAAGAAAAGAAATGGGGTGATTTCTATGAGAATGATCTTGATGCATCTTAATGATCCCGTAATCAATCTCAATTTGGACTATAATGGTAATGTTATAGAAGTAGGTAAAAGTTACAACAAAGAACTACTACCACTTTCAATTACCAACGATGTGTATAAAATCAGAAAATGGCTAAAAGAACGAGCCATTCCTGAAACCAGGTCAGGCATAGCAACGGTCCTATCTGATAATAAAGAGAATACCACTCAAGCATTATTGATTAGAAATCTTGGGCTGAGTTTAGATGACTCCTATTGGTTAAAACCTATTGATAGTGATTATGATTGGGACTTTGTGAATCTATATGTTAATCAGTTCAGTCCATCTGAATTATATTCCGAAATGGGGAAAAATTCTCTTGGAATATATTTAAAACTTTCTCCGAATTCGTCTTTACAGGGTGAACTTAAGAAAAAATGGTTTATAGACGATAATGATAATAGAATATTAGTTAAAGGAAATTATGGCGAAAACTGCCAGCAGAGTCTCAACGAGGAATTCGCATCACTAATCAACAAGAAGCAGGATGTAGTTCCCTTTGTTGATTATATGGTCAAGCCTTATCAATTTGGAGATGAACATCAGGCCTTTTGCTGCTTCTCAAATAATTTTATCACTTCTGACAGCGAAGAATTTATACCTGCCTGGGAAGTATTTGAGATGACCAGATATGAAAAGAACGAGGGGAGCTACAAACATTTTGTCAATAACTGCACTCATCTAGACTTAGACGAGTCTTATGTAAAAGACTTTTTATCTTATCAGATACTACTTGATTATTATATTACTAATACTGATCGCCATATGAATAACTATGGAATTATACGAGATACTCATACCCTCAAAGTCCTACGAATGGCTCCAATATATGATTGCGGAAATAGTATGTTCTATAACCAAATGTATATAAAATGCAAGCCAAAGATGATTGACAAGATAGAGACTTGCTCATTTAGAAAAAAAGAACTTAGCTTGTTAGAATTAGTAACGGATTTCAATTTGTTTAACACCTCAAAGATCCCTTCCGATGATGAAATATTTAAAATCTACTCTAAGGATCAGAATATAGACGACGAAAAAATAGATGAACTTATAAAAATACTAAAATACAAATTATCTGTAATCAGAAGCAGACAGTAATTGTTACTTCATCAGTCATAAAAATGCCACGGGCAGCTAGGCTGCTCGTGGCATTTATAGTTAAATAAATTAAAGGCTTGAATAAAAGCAGTAGTGTTTTACAGATTTACTTCCGGAAGATTATCCAGTGACTTAGCAAGCTCATCATCTGTAGGGATGTAGTCGCTCATCTCGCCGTTGTTGAACTTCTCATATGCAACCATATCGAAGTAACCTGTACCTGTAAGACCAAATACGATATTCTTCTCTTCACCAGTTTCCTTGCACTTAAGTGCTTCGTCGATAGCAACTCTGATAGCGTGGCTGGATTCTGGAGCAGGAAGGATTCCTTCTACTCTAGCAAACATTTCAGCGGCTTCAAAGACGTTAGTCTGTTCTACGCTTCTTGCAGTGATAAGTCCCTGATCATAGAGCTCAGAAACCACACTACTCATTCCGTGATATCTGAGTCCACCAGCATGGTTAGCGGATGGAATGAAGCCACTACCAAGTGTATACATCTTAGCAAGTGGACAAACCTTACCAGTATCACAGAAGTCGTAAGCATATTTACCTCTTGTAAGACTTGGGCAGGATGCAGGCTCAACAGCTATGATGTCATAGTTTGCTTCGCCTCTTAAGATCTCACCTGCAAATGGAGAGATAAGACCTCCCAGGTTAGAACCACCACCGGCACAACCGATGATCATGTCTGCTTTGATTCCATACTTATCAAGTGCAGCCTTTGTCTCAAGACCGATAACTGACTGATGCAGAAGTACCTGAGATAAAACTGAACCAAGTACATATCTGTAACCTTCCTGTGTTACAGCAGCTTCAACCGCCTCTGATATAGCACATCCAAGGCTTCCTGTTGTACCAGGGAATTCTGCATTGATCTTACGGCCAACCTCTGTATTCATTGATGGAGAAGGTGTTACCTTAGCTCCATATGTGCGCATAACCTCGCGACGGAAAGGCTTCTGCTCATAAGAAACCTTTACCATATATACCTGACAATCAAGATCGAAGTATGAACATGCCATTGAAAGAGCAGTTCCCCACTGACCTGCGCCAGTCTCAGTTGTTACACCCTTCAGTCCCTGCTTCTTAGCATAGTAGGCCTGAGCTATAGCTGAGTTAAGCTTGTGGCTTCCTGAAGTGTTGTTTCCTTCGAACTTGTAGTAGATATGAGCTGGAGTTCCAAGCTTCTTCTCCAGACAATATGCACGAACAAGTGGTGATGGACGATACATTTTGTAGAAGTTTCTAATCTCTTCTGGAATATCAAAATATGTTGTTGTATCATCGAGCTCCTGCTTTGCCAGATCCTCGCAGAAGATAGCTGACAGCTCTTCAAGTGTTACTGGCTGAAGAGTTCCTGGATTCAGGATTGGTGCAGGCTTCTTCTTCATATCGCCACGCACATTGTACCATTGTGTTGGCATTTCATTTTCTTCTAGATAAATCTTATAAGGTATCTCGTTCATTTATTACCTCCCATATGTAGCATAGCAGCCTATTGCTGCCTTTGCTTCTTTAAACAGTCGATGATTATTTTATCACATTCTACTATTTTATTAAAGTATTATAATAAATCGGTTTATAGTGGTATAATTAAAAACGGTGATGCATAGGGGGCTAAGGCATCCCAAATAAGGAGAGGATGAATAGATGAAGAAGATTAAAAGGAATATGGCAAAATGCAGAAAATGTGGAGACATAATTGAATCAAAGTCCAGATGTCAGGTGGTTAAATGTTCCTGCGGAGCTATCTATATAGATGGTGGAAAACATTACCTGAAACGCGGTTTTAGAGATAGTAAGGATGACCTGATTGAAATGACGGAGTATGTTGAATAGTTTATTAGAATGATACATAGAAAAATCTATAAAAATCTATAGAAATATATGATAGAAATATATATAGAGTCTTAGGAATTGTATAAGGAGAAGAGATGAAACTTGCGCCGATTTTCACGGATCACATGGTTTTGCAGAGGGATAAGGCTGCATGTATCTTTGGTGAATCAGAAAAAAAGGAAGTAGTAAAAATAAGTATAGATGATATAAATGTCGAGCAGGATATAAATGCCGGCAAATGGATAGTGGAGCTTCCCCCACATGCGGCAGGAGGTCCCTTTAGAATGTCTATATCTTCTGAGGAAGGGGAGACTATTTTAGAGGACGTTCTATACGGTGATGTATGGCTAGATAATGGTCAGTCGAATATTGAGTTCATGCTAGAAGAGGCAGAGGGCGGCGCTGAGGAGATAGCTAGTGGAAACTATCCTGAGATCAGATTCTACAAGATGATAAAGACTGGAGTTATAGACGGAGAAGTTCTTAGGCAGGAAAAAGAGAACCACTGGACAGCCTTTACGGATGCGGCCTTCGGAGAGGTATCTGCAATTGGCTACTTCTATGCAACTAAATTATATGAGAAGACAGGAGTACCTATAGGACTTATCGATATATATCAGGGAGGCTCTTCTATAACCTGCTGGCTTGAAGAGGATAGACTGGCGTCAATTCCTGAAATAGCTGACTATATGAAGAAGTACTACGATATAGTTGAGAATAGTACCGAGGAAGAAATGGACAAGGTTCAGGCAGACTACGATGCTGCGGCAGATAGATACAATAATCTGGTCGAAGAGCTGGATAGAACGAGACCAGATATTAGTCTTCAGGAGAAGCTCGACCTTACAGGCTTCTTTCCTTGGCCACCACCTCTTAATAAGACAACAATATTTAGACCTTTTGGTCCAGTTGAAACTATGACTAAGAGAATAGTTCCTTATACAATTAAGGGAGTTGTTTACTACCAAGGGGAAGAAGAGAGTGTAAAGAACTTTGAATACTATGAGAAGACGGGTGAGAATACTCAGTACGTTAAACTTATGGAAGCGCTTATTGCTCAGTATAGAGATTTCTTCGGAGATCCTTCTTTACCATTCTTTTATTTCCAGCTGCCAATGTTTATAGAATTTGGCAGGGAGGATTCCAGAGACTGGGCTCTTATAAGAGAGGCGCAGGGGGCGGTAGAAAAACCTGAAGATAATATCTACATGGTATCGCTTCTCGATATTGGCGATTATAACGAGATTCATCCAAAGGACAAGAAGACTCCGGGCTACAGAATGGCAGATACACTTCTAGCTAAGCTTTATAGCGGCGAAGATATAGAGGATCTAAAGCTTAAGGATATAACTAAAAGAGACGGTCAGCTGGAGATAAGTTTTGAAACAAGCTTTGGCGGTATCAAACTTTCCCCAAATCTGCTGCTGGATTATAGAAAGGAATCAGGTGACGTGGCTTATGAGGAAGGCCATATATATGGTCTCGAAGTAAGCCGTGACGGCACTGAGTGGAGAGTTCCAGAGGCAAGACTGGAAGACGGAAAAATGATAATAGATATAGACGAGGAAGATACATTTATCCAGTACGGACATTTCAATTATGGAAGAGTAAATGTATATAACAACCTAGGCCGACCACTCAGACCATTCAGGCGTAGAATAAGATAGTCATAATATGCCTAAAACGACCATTTTGTCTTGTTTTATTGGTGGTTTGTTGTTATGATAAATAAGTTGTGATAATTATTATTCCAGGAGGAAATAAAATGTTTAAGAAAATAGTTTCATTAGTAATGGTAGCAGCTCTTAGCTTCTCTCTAGTAGCATGTGGAGCAGCAAAGGACACAGGAAATACTGAGGCTTCAAATACAGCAGCCGCTGTAGATGATCTGGCTAAGGTAAAGGAAAAGGGTAAGCTTGTAGTTGGTATCACAGATTTCGAGCCAATGGATTATAAAGATGCAGATGGTAAGTGGATAGGCTTCGATGCAGATATGGCAAATGAATTTGCAAAGAGTCTTGGTGTTGAAGCAGAATTCGTTGAGATAGAGTGGGATAACAAAGCGCTTGAGCTTTCTTCAGGAAATATCGACTGTGTATGGAATGGTATGACACTTACAGACGAGGTTAAGAATTCTATGGATTGTTCTAATCCATATTGCAACAATGCACAGATCGTTATCGTTCCTACAGATAAGGCTGATCAGTATCAGACAGTAGATAGCCTTACAGATCTTAGCTTTGCAGTTGAAGTTGGTAGTGCTGGTGAAGAGCAGGCAAAGGAAAATAATCTTAAGTATACATCAGTTACAAATCAGGCAAGTGCACTTATGGAAGTTGCAGCAGGAACTTCTGATGCAGCTATCATTGATTCACTTATGGCAGCAGCTATGGTTGGTGAAGGAACAAGCTATGACAAGCTTACATATACAGTAGGTCTTAACAGTGAAGAGTATGGTGTTGGTTTCCGTCAGGGATCAAACTTAACAGAGGAACTCAATAAGTTCTTCAAGACAAGCTATGAGGATGGAAGCATGACAAAGATTGCTGAAACATACGGCGTTCAGGCAGCACTCATTGAACAGAAATAGGACTTTGAATTATGGATACATTCTTTGAACAGTTGCCTATAGTAATTCATGCTCTTAATATAGGTTTCTTACAAACATTAAAACTGTTTTTTGTTACGCTGATAGGAGCGGTGCCACTTGGCCTTCTTATATGCTTCGGCTCTATGTCAAAGTTCTGGCCACTTAAGGCGTTAATGAAAGTTATCATATGGATCGTTCGTGGAACTCCACTTATGATCCAGTTGCTTATTATTTATTATTTTCCAGGACTAGTTATGAATAATGCTATCTGGGGAGGAGATGAGACCGGAAGATTTCTTGCCTCTGCAGTTGCATTTATCATTAACTATGCATGTTACTTCTCAGAAATATTCCGTGGGGGTATCATCAGCATTCCTGTAGGACAGGATGAGGCAGGAAATGTTCTGGGTATGACAAAGGGACAGATCTTCTTCAAGGTCAAGCTCCTTCAGATGGTTAAGAGAATCCTTCCACCTATGTCAAATGAAATCCTTACTCTGGTTAAGGATACATCTCTGGCTCGTATAATTGCTCTTCAGGAGGTTATTTGGGCTGGGCAGGCATTTATGAAGGGTTCACAGGGAATCAGCGGTGCTATATGGCCACTATTCTTTACAGCAATTTATTATTTGATATGTAATGGTCTTCTCACGCTCCTATTAGGTGGTGCAGAGAAGAAACTTGATTTCTTTAGATAGAGTATTGGAGGATGTTATGAGCATATTAGAAGTTGAACATATAAGTAAATCCTTCGATAAGACAGAGGTATTAAAGGATATCTGCTTTACACTCGAGAAGAGTCAGGTACTGTCAATCATAGGTTCATCAGGAAGTGGTAAGACAACCCTTCTTAGATGTATCAATTTCCTTGAGCATGCGGATAAGGGTGTGATAAAGGTTAATGGTGAAACAGTATTTGATGCGGAGGATCCTAAGTACCTTAAGGAATCAGAGATAAGGAAGAGTACACTTCACTTTGGCCTGGTATTCCAGTCCTTTAACCTATTTCCACAGTATACAGCTCTGGGAAATGTAATGCTGGCCAGACAGCTTCAAGCGAAGAAGCTTCCGGACTATAAGAGTCGCAAGAAGGAAATATTAGCAGAGATCAAGGCTGAAGCAGAGGAATTGCTCGGCCAGATGGGACTCTCAGAGAGGATGGATAATTATCCTCATCAGCTTTCCGGTGGACAGCAGCAGAGAGTAGCTATCGCAAGAGCTCTTGCTATGAAACCAGATATTCTGTGCTTCGATGAGCCAACCTCAGCGCTGGATCCTGAGCTTACAGGAGAGGTGCTCCGTGTTATCAAAGAGCTGGCAGAAAAGAAAATGACTATGATAATCGTTACTCATGAGATGTCCTTTGCGAGGGATGTATCGGATCAGGTTATCTTCATGGATAGTGGAATAGTTCTCGAGAAGGGTACTCCACAGGAAGTCTTTGAGAATCCTAAGGAGGAAAGAACTAAGCAGTTCCTCGGCCATATAGAATAAGATGGGTATATTGGGTGATATAAAATAGCAAAGAATCTAGGGGGTGTAATATGGATGCATTTGAAATAGCGGACAAGGTAAAATCTATGACAGATTTTACTCCTAAGATAGGAATAGTTCTCGGGTCAGGTCTGGAGGGCCTGTCTAGAGAAATAGAAGTAGTTGATAGAATAAGCTATGACAGTCTGCCAGATTTTCCTAGGTCGACGGTAGCAGGACATAAGGGCGAATATATATTTGGATATATAGATTCTGTACCAGTTGTTCTTATGAATGGACGAGTTCATTATTATGAAGGCTATCCAATGAGTGCGGTCGTAACACCTGTTAAGGTAATGACACTGCTCGGAGCTAAAACTATTATTCTTACTAATGCATCAGGAAGCCTGAATAGAGATTTCGGACCTGGAACACTTATGTGTATCTCAGATCATATCTCAATGCTTGTTCCATCTCCTCTGATTGGACCAAATGATGATAGACTAGGAACTAGATTCCCAGAGATGAGTCAGGTATATAATAAGGAGCTCAGAGCTCTGCTGCATGAGACCGCAGATGAAGAAGGGATAAAGCTTGTAGATGGAGTTTATATTCAGGTAACAGGTCCTTCCTATGAAAGTCCTGCTGAATCGAGAATGCTTGCAGGCTTTGGAGCGGATGCAGTTGGTATGAGTACTGTTTGCGAAGCGATGGTTCTAAACTACATGGGAGTTAAGGTTCTGGGTATCAGTTGTATAACAGACATGGCTATAGACAATGAAGATATACAGGTAACCCACGAGGAAGTTCAGAAGGTTGCTGCTGAGGCGGGAAAAGATATGGTTCGTCTCATCAAGAAAACATTAGTTAAGATAAATAAATAGAACTATACTGATACTTTAGTTCTGAAAGGATGTAGTATGAAAAAGGATTCAGAAAAGAGTTCAAAGAATAAATCAAAGAAGAGTTCTGTTGGTAAGAAGATTCTTAAGATAGTAGGAATCATCCTTCTTATTCCAATTTTAATAGTAGGAGGTTTCCTTGCCTGGCTTACTATTAAGGAGTATAGACCTGCAGATGTAGAGAATGTTGAGGTCGATACTACTGAGGGTAAGGGTGAGAAGCTGGTGAGCGGAACGGAGTTCACAGTTATGTCTTGGAATATGGGATATGCAGGACTCGGTGATAATATGGACTTCTTCATGGATGGAGGTTCAGGAGAAACTGTTACAACTATTGAGAGACAGGATGTAAATATCGCTGGTCTTACTGGTATGATGGCAGCTAACAATCCAGATGTTTTATTCCTTCAGGAGATAGACCGTAATTCAGATAGAACCTATAATGTAGATGAGCTATTCAAGGTAAAAGGCGACCTTACTACCTACGAGAATAGTATGGATCCTGAAAATGTTCCTTATGCTAGTACATTTGCATATAATTATAATGCAGAGTATGTTCCATACCCTGTAAATGATATGATAGGTCATGTGGAAAGCGGAGTCGCAGTTCTTTCAAAGTATGAAATAGCTAATGCTGAAAGAGTCAGCCTCCCATGCCCTTTTAGCTGGCCGGTTAAAACTGTAAATCTCAAGAGATGCCTACTTGTTAATCATGTTCCTGTAGTAGATGCTGAGGGAAATGATACGGGCAAAGAGCTTGTGCTTATTAATCTTCATCTTGAAGCCTATGATGATGGTGAGGGCAAGATAGCCCAGACCAAGGCTCTTAAAAAGCTGATGGATGAGGAATTAAATAAAGGAAATTATGTTATAGTTGGTGGTGATTTCAACCAGACCTTCTCAAATGTCGATTCTTCTATGTATCCTGTAAAGGATGGAATGTGGACACCTGGTTCACTGGATACAGAGGAGTTCGGAAGTCGTTGGCAATGTCTGATGGATAATTCTACACCTACATGTCGTTCGCTGGATCAACCATACCAGGGAGCAGATCAGGATAATTTCCAGTATTATATGATAGATGGTTTCATCGTATCAGATAATGTTAAGGTTGAATCAATCGAGACACTTGATTATTACTTCGCTGGATCGGATCACAATCCGGTTCTGTTAAAGGTAAGTCTCGGAGAGTAGTTATTTAAAAGGAGTTTTATATGAGTGATTACATTTTAAGTTGCTGTTCATCTTGTGACCTTTCAAATGAGTGGATAGAAAGAAGAAAACTTCACTATGTTTCATTTAACGTTTCACTGGATGGCGTTCAGTACAAGGATGATATGGGTAAAACATTCTCCCCAAGAGATCTTCTGAAGAAGATGGAAGAGGGTGCAGATGCGAAAACGTCTATGGTTAGCATTGGAGAGTATGTGGATTATTTTAAGCCTTTCCTCAAGGAAGGAAAGGATATACTTCATGTCAGCCTTTCTACAGGTATCTCAGGAACTTATAATGGCGCTTGTCAGGCAGCAGATATCTTAAGAGAAACCTATCCTGATAGAAAGATAATTGTAATAGATTCTATGGCTGCTTCCTCAGGCTATGGACTTCTGATGGATATGGCTGCGGATAAGAGAGACGAAGGTCTTGATATCGATGAGCTGGCTGCTTGGATAGAGGATAACAAGTTAAATGTAATTCATTGGTTTTTCTCAACAGATCTTCAGTACTATATAAAGGGTGGTCGTATATCTAAGACTGCAGGTACTATTGGACAGGTGCTGAATATCTGCCCACTGCTTAATGTTGACTTAGAGGGTAGACTTACACCTAGAGAGAAGATCAGAACTAAGAAGAAGGTTGTAAAGCGTATAGTTGAGAAGATGATTGATGAAGCAGATGGTGGAATCAATTACACAGGTAAGGTATTCCTCTCTGATTCTGATAAGGAACTCGGCGATGAGGTTACAGCTCTTGTAGAAGAAACTTTCCCACAGCTTAAGGGTAGAGTTGCAAGATTTGATATAGGTTGTACTATTGCCAGTCATACTGGACCTGGAACAGTTGCTTTATTCTTCAAGGGTAAGAAAAGAGATAATTAATGAGAAGTACCAAAATTAAAATATGTGGCCTGACCTGCGAGGAAGATGTCGACATCGTAAATGCAGCTTTGCCGGACTTTGCAGGCATGGTTCTGTTCTTTCCTAAGAGTAGAAGGAATATAAGCCTAGAATGCGCTGAGAGGCTTCTGAGACGCCTCAAAATGAGTGGTGTGGCTGTCACAGTGTCTCCGACAGTGGAACAGGTGAGTGAAATAGCTGAGGCGGGCTTCACATTAATTCAGATACATGCTGAATTTGATAGGGAAATACTTAAGCTTCACTGTGTAGAAAGTGGAAAGCTTCGTATCATTAGAGCAATAAACAGTAGATAAAGACGAAGTAAGTATGTATCTTTTTGACGCTGCAGAACCTGGCAGTGGTAAGAGCTTTGATTGGAATAGCATTCCAGGAGAAGATGAATTATGTAAACCGTTCATTCTGGCAGGAGGTCTAAAACCTGAAACTGTAGCAGAAGCTATAAATCGTGTTCGTCCCTTTGCTGTAGATGTAAGCTCTGGCGTAGAAAAGGATGAACTTCCTTCTGTGGAGGCTGTCGAGGCAGGAGAGAGCATGAAGAGCAGAGATAAGATACTTAGCTTTATTCATAATGTGGATATTATATAACTCGTAGATTTAATATAACTATAGATTTAATATAATTATAGATTTATAAAGCTATAGTTATGATTATATTGAGATAAGGGGCCGAGGTATGATATATACCGAACTTACAATCCGAGCTATGAAGATAGCGTATAAGGCTCACGAGGGACAGGTTGATAAGATAGGTGTGCCATACATTTATCATCCAGTACATCTGGCGGAGCAGATGACTATGGAGGATACCTGCGTTGCTGCGCTGCTTCACGACGTCGTAGAGGACAGTGATTGCTCGCTAGACGATCTGAAGGCTCAAGGCTTCACAGACGCTCAGATCGAAGCTGTAAGGCTTCTGACGCATGAGATAAAGGAAGGCCTTGATTACGAGGGACGGGAGCAGGAATATCTGGACTATGTGAGGAGACTTAAGTCGAATCCTATAGCAAGGATAGTTAAGCTTGCAGATCTAACCCACAATATGGATCCGAACCGAATAAAGAATCCTACTGAGCGGGATGAGAAAAGACTACAGAAATATAAAAAAGCATATGAAATATTAAAAGCCGACGATCGATTTTGATCATCGGCTTTTATATATATTTAAGTATTAAGTGGATTTTCTGTTCTACTGTTCTACTATATATACATTTGCAGTTCTTCTACCAAAGCTGATTGCAGAGGAATAATCTGCTACGAATACGTCGATAACTCCGCCGCCCATTCCGCCGGTATCTTCAACTACATATTCTCCGTAGCCTTCGATGTATATATGTGTTCCAAGTGGAAGTGAATTACATGCTACTGTGTGATTTACTGTAGGGTAAACACCTGATGCACAAGGGTTACCAGTTGCGATATAAGCTGTCAGCTCATATGTACCGATTGAGGTCATATTTGCTGTATTTGGCTGACTATTATTCTCGCCCTTAAGCTCAGCCTTCTTAGCCATATCTATTCTTTTATATTCATCAATCTTGTCGCTTAAATGTGCTAGGCATCTAGCATCATTTGCTTTCTGCTTCTCTACTTCTGCTTTATGTTCTTCAAGGATGTTAAGTGTGAACTTGTTAATTGGGGTAGGTTCATCAGCTGCTGTATCCATAGCTGGAGCCTGTATTCCGATTATTGCTAGTGCTGCAAATGTAATACCAATAATAATCGATTTAACTTGCTTCTTCATAATTACTCCTTTCAAAATCCTATACAGTTTTACAACATTATTAACTGAAATGCAACAATTTTGTAACATTTTGTATAATCTGTTAATAAAAACGCAATAATCGATAGTTGTTTGTAACTTTTTACAATAAAAAAGTGGTTGACAGACCTATAAGATGGGAGTATATTGAACATATGAACAATCGTACATATATTAAATACCAAGATATAGCATTGTTTATGTAAACTGATACTATATGTAGAGTAGTATCTTTTATATATCAAAGGAGAAATAATATGAAAGAGGAGAAGATATTTAACGGGGAAGCTGCTGAAAAGATAGCCAAGAATATGCCAGAGGATTCATATCTATATGATCTGTCTGAGTTATTTAGAATTTTTGGTGACTCCACTAGGATTAAGATACTGTACTCATTATTTGATCATGAGTTATGTGTCGGTGATATTGCAACAATACTGGGACTGAGCCAGTCTTCAGTAAGTCATCAGCTTAGAATACTGAAGGATTCCAAGCTAGTTAAGTTCCGCAGAGATGGAAAGAGTATTTTCTATTCATTAGATGATGATCATGTTAAATCTATACTTGAGCTCGGTATGGAACACTTAGAAGAGTAAATTATTGGTAAAGACAAGGAGAACAATTATGAAGAAAACATATAAGGTAGATGTTGACTGCGCAGCTTGTGCAGAGAAGATGCAGGAAACAATTAAGAATACAGAGGGCGTAAAGGATGCAACACTTAGCTTTATGACTCTTAAATGTAAGGTAGAGTTTGAGGACGGCGTAGATCCTGACGTGGTTATTAGAGACGCTCTTAAGAACTGCAAGAAGGTTGAAGACGATTTCGAGATTTTTATAGACTAAATAATTTATAGACTAGAATATTATTAGGCTGGTAATTTATCTAGCTACTAGTGTGGAGCAACAAATGACTAAGAAACAGAAGAACAATTTAATTAGATGTATAGTTTCTCTTGTTCTTGTCGTGGGACTATCCGTAGCATTTCATTTTGCGGGTCTTCCATGGTGGGTAGAGCTGATAGCATTTCTCATTCCTTATTTTATAGTAGGATATGATGTTTTGCTGAAGGCGTTCAAGAATATCCGTAATGGTCAGGTCTTCGATGAATGCTTCCTTATGACTATTGCAACAATAGGTGCTATAGCAACGGGCGAATATAGAGAAGGCGTAGCGGTTATGCTTTTCTATCAGATAGGAGAACTTTTCCAGAGTATAGCTGTTGGAAAGAGCCGCAAGAATATATCTGACCTGATGGATATCTGTCCAGAGGTTGCAAATGTCCTACATGAGGATGGTTCAATTACAGAGGAGGATCCTGACGACGTTGAGATAGGCTCTATTATAGTAGTAAATCCTGGAGAGAGAGTTCCTATAGATGGAATAATCATTGAAGGAGATACTAGTCTTGATACAAGTGCTCTTACAGGTGAATCTGTTCCTAGAGCTGCTCATCCTGACGAAGAAATAATAAGTGGATGTATATCCCTTACAGGAATGATCAAGATTAAGACTACGAAAGAGTTTGAGGATTCTACTGTTTCGAAGATACTTGAGCTGGTTGAGAATTCAAGTATGAGAAAGGCGAAGGCGGAGAACTTTATATCTCGCTTTGCTAAGTACTACACCCCGATAGTATGCTACTCAGCCCTTGCACTTTTTGTGCTTCCTCCAGTTATCAGACTCTTGCTGGGGCTCTCAGCAGATTGGCTGGACTGGTTGATGAGAGCTCTTACATTTCTCGTTATATCCTGCCCTTGTGCAGTTGTTATATCTGTTCCACTTAGCTTCTTTGGTGGAATAGGAAGTGCCTCCTCTAAGGGTATACTTGTAAAGGGTTCAAACTATCTGGAAGCGCTTGCTTCGACTGATACTATTGTTTTCGATAAGACAGGAACTCTTACAAAGGGAGTTTTCGAGGTTCAGGAAATATTTACTAATGATGATGTGTCGAGAGATTATCTGCTGGAGAGAGCTGCTAATTGTGAGAGTGCTTCAAATCATCCTATAGCTGAATCAATACTTAGAGCTTATAAGAAGGAATTTAGCGCGGAGATAGATCATAACCTTATCTATGATGTTGAGGAGATTGCCGGACATGGTATATCTATAAAGTATAGACAGGTAAAGGGCGCTTCTGTAAGTTATAAGGAATCTCCTGATGGAGTTGTTGAGTCTGTAGATAAAAAGGTCGCATCTGGCGAAGAGGTACATTATAAGATATATGCAGGCAATATGAGACTCATGAAGATGATTGGTGCTCCAGTAACAAAGGAGCATGATGAAGGTACGGTTGTATATGTAGCAGAGAGTCGACTGTCTGAAAAGAATCAGGCATCAGAGATAAAGTATCTTGGATGCATAGTTATAGCGGATGAACTTAAGGAAACAAGCCAGGAGGCTATGTCGAAGCTTCGTAAGCAGGGTATTAAAACAATTATGCTTACTGGCGATTCAGAGAATGCTGCTTCACTTATTGCAGAGAAGGTTGGAGTTTCAGAATATAAGTCAGAACTTCTTCCTGGAGACAAGGTGACGGAAGTTGAGAAGCTTCTTGGCGAAGAAACAGCTAATGAGAAAGGACAGACAGAGGCAGGAAAGCGAAGTGGCAAGCTTGCTTTCGTAGGAGATGGTATAAATGATGCTCCTGTGCTTGCCAGAGCTGATATAGGAATAGCTATGGGGGCCATGGGTTCAGATGCAGCTATAGAGGCAGCGGATATAGTCCTTATGGATGACGACCCAGCTAAGATATCTCTAGCTATGAAGATATCTAGAAAGACACTGAGAATAGTTAAACAGAATATAACATTTGCTATTGCAGTCAAGGTTCTATGTCTCATACTTGGAGCCTTAGGTATAGCAAATATGTGGATAGCGATTTTCGCAGATGTTGGAGTTATGGTTCTTGCAGTACTCAATGCGACGAGAACGCTGAGGATATAAGGTAGAACCTATCACGGATATAAGGCACTATATATAAGCCCTGATCCAAACTCCATTATCCAGGTATTTTTCTTCGAGGATTTCGCCAGTAGCTTTTATGTGAGCTAGCTTAGCCATATCCTTGTAATCAATTAAAAGTTCAATATATTTTCTGTCTTCGCGAAGGATAGAGTCGATGGCCTTGTTTATCTGGTCTAGACCTAGCCCCTCCTTGGCAGATATCTGAAGTGTTTCACAGGCTCTCTTATCTAGAAGACCTAAGCGGTCATCTGGATCAGGGAGCTTATCTATTTTGTTGAATATAGTGATTATCTTTTTTGAAGCTCCCTTAAGCAGCATATCCAGTGTTTCATATACTACCTGCATCTCACTAATTCTGTCAGGACTGGAAGCATCGACTACATGAATTATATAGTCTGCGTAACAAGCTTCTTCAAGAGTGCTTCGGAAGGCGTCTATAAGATTGTGAGGAAGCTTCCTTATAAAACCAACGGTATCGGTTAGGAGAACCTTCTGTTTACTTGCGGAGGCTTCTCTTGAATATTCATAGATTCTTGTGGTTGTATCAAGCGTAGCAAATAGCTTATTCTCTGCGAGAATATCTGCGCCCGTAAGTGCATTTAGAAGAGTAGACTTGCCGACATTTGTATAACCGACTATTGCGAATACGGGGATACTTCCTGCTTCGCGTCCCTTTCTAGTCAGCTCTCTATGGGCAACAACTTCACTGAGTTCTCTTTTTAACTGAGCCACACGATTTCTTATAACACGTCTATCCTGCTCCAGCTTCTTTTCACCAGGTCCTCTAGTTCCGATTCCGCCTCCTAGACGGGACATGGAGATACCCTTTCCTGTAAGTCTGGATAGTCTATATTGGAGTTGCGCCAGCTCTACCTGAAGCTTACCTTCCGCAGTTCTTGCGTGGTTTGCGAAGATATCAAGGATAACCATAGTGCGGTCCATAACCTTTGTGTCTAGAACTTTTCCGAGGTTATACATTTGCGCGGGACTTAGCTCATCATCTGTTATGATTCCAGTGGCGCCCTTATCTAGTATCATGTATGCAAGTTCTTCTATTTTACCGCTTCCAATATAAGTGGACGCATTAAAAGAAGGCAGCTTCTGGATCATTCGACCTACAACTACAGCGCCCGCTGTCTCAGCAAGCTCCTCGAGCTCGTCTAGAGAAGACTTGGCGTCTATAGTAGAACGGTCATCACCAGTATCAACTGCCACTAGTATTACATATTCTGTTTCGGGCTTATTCTCATGCATACATCACACATTAAATGTTATTTCGGTGTATGTCAACCCTCGGCTTTTTCACGTGAATAGATAAT
>CACYQC010000001.1 GCA_902776395.1 uncultured Lachnospiraceae bacterium | reverse complement strand
ATGCCTGTAAGCATCTTGATTGCGGTGGTTTTTCCAGCACCATTTGGGCCAGCGAAACCAACTATCTCGCCTGGCTTTATCTCAAAGGACAGATTGTCTACTGCCTTAAAATCTTTGCCGTATACCATCGACAGATTATTTGCTTTAATCATGTGTAACTCCTAAATAACTAAATACCAAAGCGTCTATGACCGAGCCCTGTCTTGTGCCATAGACTAGCGTCTATGACCGAGCCCTATCTTGCATCATATCAACTTCGTTGATATGCAAGCCTTGCTTCGCAAGTCTTGATTACGCTTCGCGTAATATGTCTGCCTGCGGCAGATCCTCGCTCATAGACATTCGTCTATGAGCGAGCCCTATCTTCACAATATATGCATCTATAAATTCTTCTCTTCTCATCAGTTAAATTGAAGATATGGGGAACGCCAGGTTCAATTGCTGTGATGCACCTTGGGTTCTTACATTTCTGGATATTTACCAGTCTCTTTGGAAGAGCAACCTTCTTCTTCTCAACTGTAACCCCATCCTTGATGATACAAACTGTAACACCTGGATCGATGTATCCGATAACGTCAAGGTTGATGTCATACTCATCTTTATCGACCTTAATGATATCCTTCTTGCCCATCTTGCCTGACTTAACATTTTGCATCATTGCCACGCTGCAATCCAGCTTGTCTAGACCGAGATCGTAGTAGAGTCTCATAGCATTTCCTGCTGTTATATGATCTAGAACTATTCCATTTTGTATGCTATCTATCTTCATACTTGTACCCTTTCTATCTAAGATTCTTCGAATCAATCATGTTCTGTGCGATTACAGGACTTCTCTATCGAGAGTTCTATTACTTCAGTCCTATCAATTTACAGATAAGAGCCATTCTTACGAACTTTCCGTACTTAACCTGACGGAAGTAGCAGGCTCTTGGATCATCATCAACGGAAGGTGATATTTCATTTACCCTTGGAAGTGGATGGAGGATGATCATATCTTCCTTAGCCAGTTCCATTTTCTTTTTATCGAGTATATATGTATCCTTCAGTCTTACATAGTCTGCCTCGTTGAAGAATCTCTCTCTCTGAACTCTTGTCATATAGAGCATGTCGAGCTTTCCAATGTTATCTTCGAGAGATATAACCTCTTCGTAGTCGAGGCCTGCAGGTTCGATTACATCTGAAATGATATAGTCAGGAACCCTTAGTTCATTTGGAGATATAAGTACGAACTTGATACCCTTATATCTAGAAAGAGCCTTGATAAGACTGTGTACTGTTCGGCCAAACTTAAGGTCGCCGCACAGACCAACTGTCATGTTGTCCAGTCTGCCCTTCTCTTTTCTAATTGTAAGCAGATCTGTAAGAGTCTGCGTTGGGTGATTGTGACCACCGTCTCCTGCATTTATGATAGGCACTGGTGAAACCATTGAAGCCAACATAGGGGCACCTTCATTTGGATGTCTCATAGCTATTACATCCGCGAAGCAGCCTACAGTACGAACCGTATCCTCTACGCTCTCGCCCTTTGATACAGAGGAATCTGTAGCAGATGAGAAGCCAATTACATTTCCTCCTAGATCGAGCATTGCTGACTCGAAGCTAAGTCTCGTTCTGGTTGATGGTTCGTAGAAGAGCGTTGCTATTTTCTTGCCCTTCGCTAGTTCTGAATATGCCTCAGGATTATCATATATTTTCTCCCCAAGTTCCAGAATCTCATCCAACTCCTCAAGAGATAAATCCATTGGATCTATTAAATGTCTCATTTAGTTCTCCTTCTCTTATCAAGTTATAAGTGAGTAAATAAGAAACGTCCCCATATACTCATTTTTTATTTATAAAAATGACGTGTGGCACGAGGATGTGCTGCACGTCATTTCATTTTAACATTTTTTAAGTAGATAATACATAACCGCTTTCTCTGCGTGGCGTCTGTTTTCTGCCTCATCTAGGATTGTATCCAGATGCTTCATTTCAACGCTTTCAGATATCTCATATCCAACATGCATAGGCATATCATGGAATACAAGAGCGTCGCTGCCATCCAGGAATTCGTCATTTATCTGGTATGGCATCATCTTTGCAAGAGTTTCTTCCTTCTGCTGCTGATATGCTGGATTATTGAAGAATTCCATATCTACCCATGTATCAGTATAGATAACATTCATCTTCTTAGCATATTCATGTGCCTCTTCCATAGACATTGTTGGATCGAGTTCAACATAGTGACCAGAAGCCTTTGCCGCCTCATAGAAATCATCGCCACATGCAGTATTGTTAACAAGTGGAGTAAGACCATACAGAGTACCCTTCTCCATCTTTGCAAAGAACTCAACAAGTGAGTTGAATACATTGTTCTTAGCACCAATATACATGAAGTTGATATTCAGATCACCAAACTTCTCAATAATTGTAAGTGCATCAGCAAGTATCTGGCAAGGATGATAGGAACTGTCACAACCATTTATAAATGGAACAGTAACATTTTCACCGAATAGCTCAACTGTTTCATTCTTAACAAGTCTTGCCATGATAATATCTACATTTCTACAAACATATTTGATCTCTGATATTGGCTCGCCAAGTACGAAATTGGAATCCTCCCAAAGCTGATTGAAATAGCTTCCACCCAGCTCAGTAATTCCTGTCGCAAACGATAGGAAGGTTCTTGTAGATGTTTTCTCGAATAGAGAGTACAGCTTCTTACCTTCGAGCGAATGCGCATATTTCTCAGGATTCTTCTTCATATCCTGAGCTATTTCTAATATTTCCATGAGCTCCTCAGCTGAGAAGTTCTTGAAATTTAGCATATTCTTCATTATATTTACCTCTTTTGTTAGCACTTATGTAAGTTTAAACTTTTTTGAGTATTTCTTCAATAATAATTTTCTGCTCTTAATGATATATATTGCATTTTTTTATAAGTAAGAAGCGAGCTTTTCAGCCATGTCTGTATGCTCCCAAGGTACATCAATATCTGTTCTACCGAAATGTCCGTAAGCTGCAGTCTGCTTGTAGATAGGACGTCTCAGATCGAGCATCTTGATGATACCTGCTGGTCTGAGGTCGAAGTTCTCTCTTACAATCTCAGTAATCTTCTCATCTGAAATCTTACCAGTGCCAAATGTATCTACCATTATTGAAGTAGGTCTAGCAACTCCGATAGCATAGGATAACTGAATCTCACATTTATCAGCAAGTCCTGCTGCAACAATATTCTTAGCTACGTATCTAGCTGCATAAGAGGCAGATCTATCAACTTTTGTAGGATCCTTTCCTGAAAATGCTCCGCCGCCGTGACGAGCATATCCACCGTAAGTATCTACTATTATCTTACGTCCTGTCAGACCTGAATCTCCGTGAGGTCCTCCAATAACGAAACGTCCTGTTGGGTTGATGAAGTACTTTGTATCATCATCTATCATATCTGCTGGAAGCACTGGATCAAATACATACTTCTTTATATCCGCATGAATCTGCTCCTGTGTTACGCTGTCGCTATGCTGAGTTGAAAGAACAACCGCATCTATTCTAGCTGGCTTACCATTTTCATCATACTCAATAGTAACCTGAGTCTTTCCATCAGGTCTAAGATAATCGAGTGTTCCGTTCTTTCTAACCTCTGTAAGCTTAAGAGCAAGCTTATGAGCAAGTGATATAGGATAAGGCATAAGCTCAGGGGTTTCATTTGAAGCATATCCAAACATAAGTCCCTGATCACCAGCACCTATAGCTTCTATCTCCTCATCGCTCATTATATTCTCACGAGCTTCGAGAGCCTTATCTACTCCCATAGCGATATCAGCTGACTGCTCGTCAATTGCTGTGATAACTCCGCATGTATCTGCATCGAAACCATACTTTGCTCTTGTGTAACCAATCTCGCGTACGGTATCTCTGACAATCTTCTGGATATCTACATAAGCATTTGTAGTTATCTCACCCATTACCATAACCATACCAGTAGTACATGTTGTCTCGCATGCAACTCTACTGTTAGGGTCCTGCTTAATCAGTTCATCTAATATGGCATCAGATATCTGATCACATATTTTGTCAGGATGTCCTTCAGTAACTGACTCTGACGTAAAAAATCTTTTCTCCATAGTTCCTCCTAAATAATTACTCCATCGGATTTAATAAATAAAAAATCCGATTGTGAGAACAATCGGATTTGACTTGCTGTTATTCAAACCCTCTTATTGCTCACAGTTATCTGTGCTCAGGCTGGCACCTTCGTGTAACTCTCGTTACTACCGGGTTGCCGTGGCTTCATCGTTCCCTGTAACTCCACCACTCTTAATAAGAGATTATTATTATTCGGAGACTCTCATCTCCGACCTTCTATAAATTACATTATTAATAGGTAGATGTCAATAATAAAATTCGTCTGTTTTTTAATTTAGATACAATTTACATTTTCGTCATTTTGTATTATTATTTGGGTGTTTAGTAACACTTTAAGGGGTTTTAAAACTAAGCCTATAATCACAATGTGAAAGGACGATAAAATGATTAACGACGATTGTATTTTTTGCAAACTTGCAAATGGAGTTTTCCCAACAAATAAATTATATGAAGATGACGACTTCACAGTAATACTTGATGCAAGTCCAGCTAACAAGGGACATGCACTTATACTTCCTAAGCAGCACTACGCTAATCTCTTCGAGATTGATGACGAAGTAAGTGCAAAGGTTCTTCCACTCGCTAAGAAGGTAGCAACCGCACTTAAGGAAGAGCTTAACTGTGACGGAATAAATGTTGTACAGAACAATGGACCAGCAGCAGGTCAGACTGTTTTCCATTTTCACGTACACGTTATACCAAGATATGATAATGATGATTTTGCAATCGGTTGGCCACAGGGCGAGCCTGATGCAGAGAGCCAAGCTGAGCTTGCTGCAAAGCTTGCTGCTAGACTATAGTCATTAGAATGTAGTTACAATAGATATCTAATATAATGAGGAGAATGAATAATGGCATATACAGCTAATATCACCGAGTATAAAGGTAAGGATGTAATCGAGCTTAAGGCTGGAAGATACACCGCCATGATAGCTCCATTTCTTGGAAGTAACATCCTATATATGAAAGACATCGAAAATGATATCAACTTCTTCAGATATGACGAAAGCCTATCTATAGAAGAACTTCAGGCAAGTCCAGAGGTTTATGGTTTTCCAACACTCCTCTATGCCAATAGACTTCGTGACGGAATCCTAAGAGCCAGCGACGCTGAATATCATTTCCCAGTTATTATCAAGGACGAGCAGACAGCTCTTCATGGTTTCCTTCATAAGAGAGAGCATGAAATCGTTGAAGCAACAGTAGATGGAAATGTAGCCATCACCAAAACTGCTTATACATATGATGAGAAAGATCCTTTCTACTCAACATTTCCAGTAAGCTTCAAAGCTGAGTATACATTTAGACTCAGCGACGAGGGTATGCATTATGAGATGACTATCACCAACACATCAGATAGACAGCTGCCATACGGCATTTGCAATCACACAACAATGAATGGTCCTTTCACTTCTACTGGCGAACCACTTAACACAAGACTATTCGTTACTATTGGTGATAAATGGCCTCTCAACCAGAGGAACCTTCCAACCTGTGATTTCATCTCTCTGGATAATCACGACAGACAGTACCTCACAGGTTCAATGATTCCAGTTAAGCACATCATCAACAATGATGTATACAACTGTGAAACCTACGACGTGGATGGTCTTCCATTCAGAGGTGCCATCGTAACTGACGTTGAGACTGGAAATGAGATACGCTACGAAGTTGACGACAACTTCAAGTTCTGGGTTATCTGGAATGATGGTGGCGAGAAGGGTTACTTCTGTCCAGAGCCATCAACTTGGATGATTGATGCTCCAAACCTTCCACTTCCTAAGGAAGAGTCAGGATACGAGGAGCTCGCGCCAGGAGAATCTAAGACGGTCAGAGAACATATATTCAGTAAAATAAAGTAATTCTCTCCACTCAAGAGGAAAGACTACGGCGTAGTATGCAGGATAAATACGCTAAGCTTTTCTAAATTTATAGGAACAAGTTTCAGTATATACTGCCACTCGCTTTAACTCATAAAAAAAGCTTCTACTAGACATGCTAGTGAAGCTTTTTTTATTTCGAACAACATCGCTCGTGGCGTATATGTTATGAAACTTGTTCCTTAAATTTAACGAAAATCCCGCTATCATTTATCCCACATACTACGCCGCAGCCTTTCTGTTGACGGGAGGGTTATTTTATTTACTGTCCAATTATACGACAAGCCTTTACAGGTGTTCTATAATTGTAGCTTGATGTCTTGATTCCATCTCTTGAGTTAGAAGCGTGTACTACTGTTCCACCACCAGCGTAGATTGCAACGTGTCCGATGCTACCATCGTAGGAGTAGAACAGAAGGTCTCCTGGCTGAAGATCTGAGAGGCTAACCTCTACACCGCAGCCTGCCTGAGAAGCTGCAACTCTTGGAAGTGAATATCCATATGCAGCATATACGCTCTGTACAAATCCTGAACAGTCAGCTCCATTTGTAAGTGATGTACCACCCCATACATATGGGTTACCAACGAACTGCATTGCATAGTTTACTAGGTCAACTCCTGTAGATCCTGCAGGTGCAGCTGTAGGTGCTGGTTCTGGTTCTGGAGCAGGTGCTTCTTCAACTGGAGTCTCTGCAACTGGTTCAGCTGCAGGTGTTTCTGTTACTGTTGTCTCTTCTGCTACTGGCTGAGCCTCTGTTGTCTGCTCAACTGGCTGTGTTTCTGCAACCTGTGTCTCTGTAGCTGCTGGAGCTTCTGTTACTGTCTGCTCTGCCTCAGCTGCCTGTGCCTGCTGAAGGGCTTCCTGCTGAGCAAGATACTCAAGCCATGCTCTATCTGCTTCTTCCTTAGCTATTCTATCTGCCTCAGCCTGTTCTTCAACAGATACTGCTCTAGGATTATCATAAGTTACATCTACATATTCGCTCTTAACAAATCCGCGAATGTCATCATCAACTGCTATCTCTGTCCAGCCATCGTTTATGTTACATACATAGTAATCTTCTCCCTCAGGAATAAGTGTTAAACAATCGCTGTTCTCATCCATATCTGCACGAACCTTAAGTGTCGCTGTATTTACAGTAGCTCTACGACCGATACCATTTTCATCGCACCACTTTCCTGCTTCGTCACCGTATACAAGGAACTCATTTGAGATATATCCCTCGCAACTACCTGACTCTATCTTAGTCCACTCATCACCGATCTCATCTACGAGACAAACACCGCCTCTTTCAATTGCACCGATAACCTCAGCCTCTGTGCTTTCCTCGGCTCTGATATTTACCTTTGTATCAGCAGTAATAACTGCTCTATCCTGAAACTGCTCATACTCAACTGCATCTGTAAGGGAAGCCTTTACATCCTCCTTTTCTTCAGCAGGTGCTGGAGCCTCTTCCTTTACTTCCTCTTCTTCAGGTTCGGCAACTTCTGTAACATCTCCTACTATAAGTTCATTTGTATCAGTAGAATTTGCTGCCATATAAGCCTCAACCTTATTTGTTATTCCTACATTAGAGTCATCATATGTCTGACCTGCTTCTGTTGATAAACCAACGCCTGATACTATCATTCCAGCTGATAGCATTGCTACTACGAATTTCTTAGCTATTCTATGCATAACTTTGCCTCCTTGTTCTTCTAACATTAACTGTTCTTATTTTATTACGTATATTTTAAATAATTTTAAAGTTCTGTTACAAATTGTTACGAAATTGTTACAATCACATAATAACATTGTAACATTTGAATGTCAACACTAAAGTTTAAAAGAAGTTTTACATTCTATTTTTTGATTGTGTTTTACTACTATATATAATATAATTGTTGTATCTGTGACAGTTGGACTGGAAATAAACACTATCACGCAATAACCAGCCATTTTACTGTCTAAATTAATACAAGAAAGGGAAGGTATAACTTATGAAATTCGGTTACTTCGACGATGACGCCAGAGAGTATGTCATCACATCCCCAAGAACACCTTATCCATGGATTAACTACCTTGGAACAGAAGGGTTCTTCTCACTTATCTCCAATACAGCAGGAGGATATCATTTCTATAAGGATGCTCGTCTAAGAAGAATCACACGTTATCGTTATAACAATATACCTGTAGATATGGGTGGACGTTATTTCTACATTAATGATGAGGATACTGTTTGGAATCCAGGTTGGTCTCCAGTTAAGACAGAGCTTGATTTCTATCAGTGCCGTCATGGTATGGGATACACCATCATAACTGGTAAGAAGAAAGAGCTGAAGGCTGAGGTTACATTCTTTGTACCACAGGGCCAGAATGCTGAGATCCAGAAAGTAGTTCTTAAGAACGAAGGAACTTCACCAAAGAACTTCACACTTTTCTCATTCCTTGAGTGGTGTCTATGGAATGCTGAGGATGACTCAACAAACTTCCAGAGAAACTTCAACACAGGTGAGGTTGAGGTTGAGGGATCAACTCTCTTCCACAAGACAGAGTACAAAGAGCGTCGTGATCACTTCGCATTCTATACAGTAAATGCTGATATCGATGGATATGATTGTGATAAAGAAAGCTTCATGGGACTGTACAATGGATTTGACAGACCTGACGCTGTATTTGCTAACAAGTCAAACAATTCTAAGGCTGATGGATGGGGACCTATTGCTTCTCATTCACTTAAGATTTCTCTTGCACCAGGCGAAGAGAAAGTTCTCGTATTCATGCTTGGATATGTTGAGAACGGAGCTGACAAGTGGAATGCAGACGGTAGCATGAATAAGTCTAAGGCTTATGAAATGATTGCTAAGTTCGACACAGCTGAGAAGGTTGACGCAGCATTTGAAGAGAATCGTAAGATGTGGGATGACCTCCTCTCTAAATATGCAGTTAAGACTCCTGATGAGAAGGTTGACCGTATGGTTAACATTTGGAATCAGTATCAGTGTATGGTTACATTTAACATGTCAAGAAGTGCTTCATACTTCGAGTCAGGTATCGGACGTGGAATGGGATTCCGTGATTCTAACCAGGATCTTCTCGGATTCGTTCATCAGATTCCAGATAGAGCTCGTGAGAGAATCCTTGATCTGGCTGCTACACAGTTCGAAGATGGTGGATGCTTCCATCAGTATCAGCCACTTACTAAGAAGGGAAATGATACTCTCGGCGGTAACTTCTCAGATGATCCAATGTGGATGATCATGTCAACAGCTGCATACATCAAGGAGACTGGTGATTACTCAATCCTTGATGAGATGGTTCCATATAGAAATGATGAGTCACTTGCACAGCCAATGATGCATCACCTGAAGCAGTCCTTCTACAAGGTTGCTAAGGAAACAGGTCCTCACGGACTTCCACTTTCAATGAGAGCTGACTGGAATGACTGTCTGAACCTTTCATGCTGGTCAGATACACCAGGAGAAAGCTTCCAGACATATACATCACCTAAGTATGGTGATAAGGGCTTCTCAGATGTTGCTGAGTCAATATTCGTAGCAACACTCTTCACTTATGCAGGTCCTGATTACGTTGCACTTTGCAAGTACAAGGGCGATGAGGCTGAGGCTGCTGCAGCTCAGGCTGAGATAGATAAGATGAAGGATATCATTAAGCAGTATGGTTGGGATGGCGACTGGTTTATCAGAGCATACGATGACCTTGGACGTAAGGTTGGTTCTAAGGAATGCGAAGAGGGACAGATCTTCATCGAGCCACAGGGCTTCGGTATCATGTCAGACATTGGTAAAGAAGACGGATGGGCTGAGAAAGTTATCAACGCTGTTGAAGATAAGCTCGGTTGTAAGTATGGTCTTGTACTTAACAACCCAGCATTTACAAAGTATTACATTGAGTATGGTGAGATTTCAACATACCCAGCTGGTTATAAAGAGAATGCTGGTGTATTCTGCCACAACAATGCATGGATGATCTGTGCTGCCGCTTACGCAGGACAGGGTGATAAGGCATTTGACTGGTATTCACGTATAGCTCCTGCATTCCTTGAGGATATATCAGATCTTCATAGAACAGAGCCATATGTATATGCACAGATGGTTGCTGGTAAAGATGCAGGACGTCAGGGCGAAGCTAAAAACTCATGGCTTACAGGTACTGCCGCTTGGAACTTCGTAGCAATCAGCCAGTACATCCTTGGTATCACACCTGACTGGGATGGTCTGAAGGTTGATCCTTCTATTCCAGCTGCATGGGATGGCTTCACAGCTACTCGTCAGTTCCGTGGAGATACATACGAGATTGAGGTTAAGAATCCAGATCACATACAGAAGGGTGTTAAGTCACTCACAATCGATGGCAAGGCTGTTGACGGAAATGTTATCCCAGCTATCGGTGATGGCGCAACACACAAAGTCGAAGTAATCCTCGGCTAATCCACAAATGAGTATATAGGGACGTTTCTTATTTACTCAATCAAAATTGATACAAAAAAGGTGATCGCTCACTGAGTGATCACCTTTCTTTTTGTTTAAAGAATTTTAACGATTCAAATTACGCAATATAAACCGTCACTATTTTGTCATTTCATTATTCAGCTTTTTTTTCGATCTTGTTATTTGTATATTAAGGTATTTCTATCTATTTATTAAAAAGTGAGTAAAACAGAACCGTCCCTATATACTCATTGAGTGAGTAAATAAGAACCGTCCCTATATACTCATTAGATGTGGAATTCGGCGATTAGTTTTGGAGTGCGGTTCTCGTCGTTTAGTACGACGACGAGGCGAGATTTTTCTCGGTAGAGAACAGGATAAATAACATCGCCAAGGACAGACTGCTTCTTTATCTCTGCCCGGAAATGTCTAACATCAATCTCCTCTGGTATGACCGACTTAGCAAGTGCGACATACTGTGCGTTGTTGACGTGGTGGTTAGTATCAAGATTATCCGCTGTGACAAGTATAGGAGTCACTGCATTCATATCCAGAGAATCCTCAACTGTAACATCTGGATCCTTCTCGTCCGGAATCTGTATTTTCCCTTTAAGCACTGTTCTGTCCGGATCAGCTTCGGCAAATTCTTTTATTCCAAATTCTTCGAATCTCTCTTCGATTGGAACAGCCATTCCATAAACATCCAGTTCCTTCTGGGGTACGTTCTTCTCAGGAAGCTGTTTCTTCACATTCATATATGCCCAGTCTGACATAGCATACACAAGAACCTCGCCCTCCAGCGTAGTTATTGTGAAGCTTCTTTTACCAACAAAATATTTAAAGCCGCATGCCCATGTAGTAACCTTCACTCTCTCACAATACCTTGGGCTTCTTATTATATGAATCTGCCAGCCCGTCAGCATCCAAGCAGTATCATGCTCTGCCAACCAATCTAGACCTATCTCTCCATCCTCAGATTCAAATGTACAACAGTCCTGAAAATAATTAATTATTGATACGAGGCTGGCGCTTCTATCCTCCGCAAGCTCACTATATCTCACTCTAGTTTCAAATGAATACATATTTTCTCCACCTATATTTATCTTTTGAAAAATGCTCTACATTTTTCTTTTCATATAAAAACGAGCTACCTTTCAGTAGCTCGCTCATTTATATATTACTCTTCTACTCCAAGTTCTTTAAGAACTCTTATCAGATCGTCTACCGTCACAATTTCTTCCTGTCTCTCTGCCGGCAGTTCGATGTTAAACTCATCTTCAAGTGCCATAATAAGGTCATACAGATCAAGTGAATCCAGTGCCAAATCATCCTTAAATGCTGTATCCACTGTTATATCCTGTGGCTGAATAGACAATTGGTCCATCATTATCTCTACAAGCTTATCAAATATCATAATCATGTCTCCTTTAAAATATACTCCATCTGGAAATACTGATTAGTATTATTTACAAGACATAAAATACAATACACTAATGTATATGTCAACAAGTAAATATCATCAAGTAATTATTATTCATATCTAAGTGCATCGATAGGTGAAAGTCTAGCTGCTCTACGAGCAGGATATAGACCAAATACAACACCTACAAGTGTAGAGAACAGGAACGAAATAACAATCATCATGACAGGCGGACTAACATTTACAGATATAAATGAGAAGTCCTCAGAGTTTGATACAATAGCCTTCGCAACAATCGCTATTATTCCACCATTTAGAAGTCCCAGAAGAATTCCGACAACGCCACCAATTGCACATATCAGAACTGATTCCACCAGGAACTGTGCTTCAATAACTTTGTTCTTAGCACCAAGAGCTTTTCTAATACCAATTTCCTTAGTACGTTCAACAACGGATACCAGCATGATATTCATAACACCGATACCACCAACGATAAGTGATATAGCAGCAATAATAGAAATAACTATTGTAATAACATCCATTACCTTACTAATAGTTTTAAGCTGTTCTTCCAAACTCTGAATATAGAGGAAATACGGACTGCCCGCTTCTTTTTTAGATTCAAAATACTTTGTAACATTCTCTTTCAGGGCAGTACCGTCTACGCCTGGAGCTCCACTTATATATAGCGGTTCAGTAAATCTCTTGTTTTCAGGAACCTCAGCGATATCCCATGAATAAGTAACTGGTATGATAACATCTGTAACTTTATCCTTTTCTGCTACTTTAGCCTGACCTGTAAGGCTAGACTGCTTGTTATCCATCTTATAAACGCCAATGATATATGCAGAAACTATAGTTCCATCAGAAGTCTCGAACTCAACCTTCTGGCCTATTGGATTAGAAATATCATCAAGAGCGTATTTTACAAAGTTTTCAGATACAACGCACACCTTTCTCGTTTCAAAGCTATCCTGGAAATCAACATCTCTTCCCATCGTAAGCTCATACTTATTGGACTCGCAGTATCCTTCGCTATAACCCACGATGTTTACCATCTTCTTCTCATCACCATTATAGCAGGTGCCCACACCTAAATTATGATCCAACATTACAGCTGATATCTGGCCCGTAAATGCCTCTTTGAACTCATAGCAATTCTCGAGATCAAACTTAACTGGAGCCTCCACCGAGTCATCATCACTTGTATTAACCCACATAAAGGCCAGCTGATTTGTTGTCATCATATCAGAATAAGTACCTGATATTGTCTGTCTAAGTGAGGAACCAAGAGTTGAAATCGTAATAACGGCACTGATACCGATAATGATACCCAACATAGTAAGTATCGATCTCATCTTATTAGATTTAACACATGACCACGCTAGTCGGAGGTTTTCGTAAAATGTCATTACTCAGCACCTCCTTCCTCAGGCTCACCAACTTCGTTCAGGATAACATCTGATTCATCCGAAGATGATGTTTCAAGACTCATCCTGTCAGCATTTGGATCCTTCTTTCGAGCATCCCTTCTCATCTGGAATAGCTCATTTCTTTCATCCTTTATTATATAACCATCACTAATAGTAATTATTCTTTCTGTCTCAGCCGCCAGTTCCTTACTGTGTGTGATCAGAACGATTGTTTTCTTCTGTTCATCATGCAGTCTATGGAAAATATCCATAATAAGGTGTCCGGTCTTAGAATCCAGCGCACCTGTTGGCTCATCCGCCAGAATAATTGAAGGGTCACAAGCAAGGGCTCTTGCAATAGCAACTCTCTGATTCTGTCCACCTGAGAGCTCATTTGCCTTGTGTTTATATCTCTCGCCCATGCCGACCATTTCCAGGAGGGACATAGCTTTATCTCGTCTCTCGCCTCTTGACATTCCGGCATACATAAGTGGCACCTCAACGTTCTCTACAGCAGATATACGAGGTATCATATATGCACTCTGGAATACGAAGCCTATTTCTTTATTTCTAATCTCACTGAGTCTGTCATCATCGAGTGTAGATATATCTTCGCCCGCCAGATAATACTGACCAGAGGTAGGTCTATCCAGCGCTCCGATAATATTCATCATTGTTGATTTACCAGAACCCGACTCACCTACTAGCGCCACAAACTCGCCATCATTTACAGTAAGATCTATATCATGAAGTATATGCAGCTCATTTTCCATACCTTCATAGTATTTCTTATTGATGTGCTGCATTTCAATTACTTTATCCATTACAGTCACATCCTTTTACTTTTCGTCTTTGTCCTTGCTATCCTTTTTATCTTCTTTGTCTTTAGACTCTGAATCATCCTTCGAATCAGATTCTTCCTTCTCTTCTGAGCTTTCCTTTGACTCTGAATTCTTATCATCCTCTTTGATTGTAATTACTGTGTTCAGAGAAACTGTACTTGGGTATGCAATTACAAGGTCGCCTTCTTCTAGCTCACCGTCAGTAACCTCAGTATAGTAATCACCGCTCATACCCTTTTCGATAGACCTTCTAGAAACCATATACATTCCATTTCCAGCAGGTTCAGCTACATAAACATAGTCGCCATCTACATCTGACATAATAGCTGTATATGGAACAGCCTCTGTTGTCAACTCTTCACCAGTAGCAATACGAGCCTTCAGCTTCATTCCCAGAAGCATATCTTTATAATCATCAATTGTAAGGGTAGCTTTAAATGCATTATCGCCGGCAGAAATCTGGCCATTTTCACCTGCTGTAGGAGCACCAGTTGTTGCGAACTGAATAACCTTATCAACCTTACCTTTACCAGTTACATTTGTAAGTGAACTGTTACTGAATTCAACAGTCATGCCTTCTTTAACAGAGAAAATGTCCTTCTCCTTAATGTCAACATCCATCTTGAGCTTCTCATCATTCTCTATTGTCATGATGGAACCATTTGCAGGAAGTCCCTCTGTTGCATTTATAGAAGTAACTATACCGCTTGTCTCAGCAATGATAACTGCGTCGTTCTTATCCTTGTAGCAATTAGCAAGCTCAACAGAGATTTGCGAATAACTCTGGGTGTTGCTAATAACTGTCAGATCACTCTGATCCTTAGCTGTCTGATATCCCTCAGCTGCAGCAGCAACTGTGTCATTGTAAGAACCAGAAGCCTGGTTATATGCAGCCTCCGCTGCAGGTAGCTTTGCAGCAGCAGTTTGATACTCAAGCTCAAGGGCCTCAAATTCTTTATCAGTCATTGCTGGAGGAGTAGGTGCAACTGGTTCAACAGGTTCAGGTTCCCCTGAGGCAGGCGTTTCAGTTGTTTCTTCCCCTTCCACTGGAGCTTCACTTTCTTCTGGAGCTGGTTGTGCACTCTCATCCTTTGCTTTTACAGCGGCATCGTAAGCTGTCTTCTCTTTATCATAAGTATCTTTAGCCGCTAAATAAGCAGTTCTTTCTGCCACAGCAGCATCATAAGCTTCTTTCAAAGCGTTATACTCCGCAACAGCCGCATCATACTCCGCCTTGCTTCCCTCGATAGCACGACCAGCTTCATTTACAGCTCTGTTCTTGCTACCTGCAGCAGCATTTACGCTGTGCGCTGCACTTTCAAGCTCTTTAGCCTTCATTCTATCTTCATCAGAAGCCTGTGCCTCAAGTGCCTCAATCTTCTCATCTATATCATCTGTGTTGATCTTGCACAGAACGTCGCCCTTCTTAACATGGTCACCGACCTCAACCTTGATCTCATCAACAGGATATGCAAGAGCTGTTGTTACATTTACAACCTCCTGGCTTTCAACTGTTCCTGTTACATCAACATAGGTCGACATGTCCTTCTCACCATACTCATCTACGATTACGCCATCTCCAAGCGCATCCTTCGCAGCCTGCATGCCTTGCTTCAGCTTATTGAAAATCGCAAATGCCGCTACAAGCACAACAACCGCAACAGCGATTCCAATAATCAGGACTTTCTTTCCTGATTTCTTGTCTGACTTCTTGCCAAACTTCTCGTTCCAATCAACCTTCTTTGGAGTTTCTTTTGTCTCACTCATTTTAACTAGTTATCCTTTCACTAATTTACTAATCACATAAATAGCTTTTTTAACGCTTTTTTTATACTATCACATAGAATAAACACATTCTATTGAATAAATATAAAATTTTCCTTAAGATTACCTTAATTCTGATTCAGTCCAAAAATAAATGTTGTAAAATGCCTTTTATATGTCGTGAACTGCTTTTTATATGTCGCGAACTGCAATTCCTACCTTATCTAAGAAAACAAGCTTCTCATATACATCCATCTTCCTTGCTTCAACTCTTATCTTAGTAGGAATCAGTGAATTATTCGTATACTCAGGTTTGCAGATGTAGTAGTCCGCCAAGCCCTCACATATTAGAGCCTCCGCCATACTCACGTAATAATCCTTTATTTTCTTTATCTCCTCAGGAATATATATCTCACAGACCTGATAATCACAAAAGCCTCTTGTAACCAGCTGATCCTTTACAACTACCCCATCCCTTACCAGGTCATTCACTATTTCCTCATCCAGTGACTGATGTCCCGAATATTTATACCTCGCAAGAGCATCAGCAAGTCTCTTCTCCGCCACTTTCTTCTTATATATAACATCCGCCTCGAAATCCCACGGCAATATGTAACTTCCCCAAGCAGCCACATTTAGCAGCACACCCTTTCGGACAACCCAACTCAAAATCATAGGAAAATGTTCCACAGCAGAACCCGACCCTTCTCCGGAACGGTCTGTCCGTTCCTTATCCGGAAGTTGCAAACGCCCGTACACAATATATGCCTCGTCCTCCTCCATTGGAACAAAAATATCTATATTAGACGGCCTCAGATTGTCACGAACATATTCTAGGCTTGGGACATCCTTCTTCACAAGTTTATAAACCATCTGAACCAGTTCATCATTTAACCTAAAGGAGTAATCGTCAAATGTAGCCTTGCACCTCTCAATGTAATCATCCGGCACATCTCGCTTCGCAGTAACCTTAATATCCATATTGTAAACAGAAGAATATATACTGCCCTTCTCATAGCTTGGATTACTACGCCCCTCGCTTATAACGGCACAGAGATTTCTAAATCTCTCATCTATCACTCGCTCCAGTTTATTATAGATATCCCAAGAAAATGTATGACAGTACTTGATTGGTATCCCATTCTCATTCTTTCGAATAACGTTCCTATAATAATCAAATATATATCTTTCAATGAATTTACTAGAGCATATATCACGCCTAAAGTCAGGAAGCGTCAGATAAGCATCCGCAAAAAAATTAATATTATCTGATATATCTTTGAATCTCAGTTTATAATCGATAACATTTCTCATTATAATCGTCGGATTCAGACTCTCCTCCTGAAAGCCATTTATCACTTCGCTTCCTAGCTTCCTTCGGAGCTTAGAGCTTATATAATCCTTCCGGATAAGCCACGTAAGGAAGTATGTCATTTCATTCGCCGCATAGTCGTATATACGTATCCTATCCTCTTCCTCGAGATTCTCACGATTTAGGTTATTGAGATATAAATACTCCTCTTCAGCCCTTTTATAAAGTCTATCAATATCATAGCCATCAAAATGCTTTGGCCTAGCCTTAGCAACAAGCTTTTTCTTTTTTTCATTTGAGGAATTACGTAGGACAGAAATATCGCATAACAAGGCAATAAATATAGAAAATGCGCCAATCACGGCAAAAGTGACAGGCACCGATCTTGCCACATCTTCAGTACTTTCTACTGCACCCATTAAAATAATGAAAAGCCCAAGCTTATAAGAGATGGAAGTAACGATAGCACCCTTAAACCTTTGCTTAGTTTTTATAAGACTTATGATTGTTACCGCTAAGAAGAAAGCAGTAATGACAGTTATCGCAACAGCAATAACATAATCAGAGTGGAGAAACTGGTCCTCATTTCCAAACAAATAGGCGTCATAACAAAAAATTGCCACCAGAATAACAAACTCGGGAATAAGACATATCCCGAAAATAATATATCTCACGATATCTAAAGTCGTGAGTTTATTCTTCTTTTTGTTCTTCTTGTTATTCATACTCTTCCTATTTAATAGATATTAATACTAAAGATTCATAACTATATTGCGGTTTATTCTTTTAAAGAAATATATAGACAGCACAAGGGACATCAGTTCAGCAGCAGGAAATGCCCACCATACATTTTGAACTTCACCCGTCTGAGCTAGTAGCCATGCAACCGGAATCAGAACAACTAGCTGTCTACCAACAGAAACTATAAGGGAATATTTACTCTTCGAAAATGCCTGGAACATAGAGCCCATAGCGATGCAAAGAGAAGCAATAGGGAAAGATAAACTGATAATCCTAAGCGCTGGAACTCCGAGCGATAGCATGTAATCAGAAGCATCAAAGAATCCCAAAAGCAGCCTTGGAATACTCCAGAAAACTATCGTTCCAATTATCATTATCGAAAGCGCAAGCTTCATAGAAAACTTCACAGCCTCACGGATTCTCTCCTTGCTTCGCGCACCATAGTTATATGCCAATACAGGAATCAGTCCATTATTAAGTCCAAAGATAGGCATGAAGATAAAGCTCTGAAGCTTGAAGTACGCACCGAACACCGCCACTGCTGTACTTGAGAAGATTCCTAGTATCTGATTCATGCAGTAGGACATAATCGAACCAATAGCCATCATGAGTATAGATGGAACTCCGACAGCATATATTCTACGGATAATCTTCCACGAAGGTTTAAACATCTTCTTAAGAGATATTTTAATATCAGGATTGAATTTCACATTCAGAACAAGTCCTACAATTGCCGCAATACACTGGCCAAGAACTGTAGCATAGGCAGCACCTATAACACCCATTCCTTCTATGCCGAAGTATCCAAAGATAAATATAGGATCGAAGATGATATTTACAACAGCACCTGTAATCTGAGATATCATACTAAGAAGAGTTCTTCCTGTCGACTGAAGCAGTCGCTCAAATGTCATCTGGAAGAAAACTCCTATCGAGAGTGTGCAACAGGTATATAGATACACTGTACCCATATTTGCAATATTTATGCTATCTGTTTGCGACTTGATAAAAGGCTCAGCAAGAAATATACCTACAGCTACAAAGACAATAAAACTTATGAAAGTAAGCAACAGTCCATTATTTGCAGCCTTATTCGCTCTCTTCTGCTTCTTTTCTCCAAGAGCTTTGGACAGCAAAGCATTTATACCTACTCCTGTACCACTTCCCACTGAGATTATCATCATTTGAAGCGGGAACGCGAGTGTCACCGCGGTAAGCGCATCCTCACTCAGATGCGATACGAAGATACTATCTACGATGTTATACATCGCCTGAACCAGCATAGATATCATCATAGGGAGCGACATCGAAACAATCAGTCTCTTAACCGGAAGCGTACCCATCTTATTATCCTGGGCAAGTTCCTCTTCCTCCTCTCGAAGTTCTACTTTTGTGTTTTCGTCATAATTTTCCATTTATATTCGTCCTATCATTTTTTCCCCTGAAAAAATAGTATAGTACAATGTGGAAGTCATATCAAGCGAGCCGCTAATAATATATTTAGAAATACCATCCGTTATGTGATAGAATAAGCTTCACTGACAGAGAATAACTTTTATCTGTATAAAACTAAAACACGCGAGGTTAATTATGATCACTACAATTGTCTGGGATATGGACGGAACCGTCCTAAATACACTTATAGATCTAAGGGATTCCGTTAATTATGTACTAAGAAAATACAATATGCCTGAGCACACCATCGAAGAATATAGACGTTACTTCGGAAGCGGCATCAGATACGCTCTAGAATGTGCAGTTGTAGATGGAACACCATCTGAAACAATAGATGAAATGCTCCCTATATTCAAAGAACATTATGACGTACACTGTCTGGACAACACCTGTCCATATGATGGAATACTAGATGCTATGAAGAAACTAAAGGAGAAAGGCTACAAGATGGCAATAGTTTCAAATAAGATAGATTCTGCCGTCAAAGAACTGAATGAAAAGTTCTTCAAGGAATATGTCGACGTAGCAATAGGTGAAACACCTGGAACAAACAGAAAGCCCGCTCCCGACATGGTGGAACAGGCTCTAAAGGAACTTGGTTCTTCAAAGGAAGAATCCATCTATATTGGCGACTCTGAAGTCGACCTTCAGACCGCCATCAACTCCAGTCTTCCATGCATCTCTGTTCTTTGGGGCTTCAGAGATAGAGACTATCTCATAGAGCAAGGAGCCACAACCTTTGCTGAGACACCTGAGGAGCTCGTCCAACTCCTATAGATCTTTAAAATGGAACTCACTCTTTCCACTAGCATAGTCGCCAACTATCTGACCATGGCCAACGATCTTATACTTGTATGTAACAAGTCCTTCAAGACCAACTGGACCTCTTGCGTGGATCTTGCTAGTACTAATTCCTACCTCCGCTCCGAAACCGTAACGGAAGCCATCCGCAAATCTAGTTGAGCAGTTCTGATATACTCCTGCAGAATCAACAAGCTGCATGAAGCGAGCGGCTGTCTCATCATTCTCTGTAATAATAGCATCAGTATGATGTGAGCCATGAAGATTAATATGTTCTATAGCCTCGTCTACATTATCTACAAACTTAGCCGAAACGATAAGTGCTAGATACTCCTTGAATTCATCTTCTGAGATTGACTCATATTCAAGGTTTTTACCCTCTGTAGATTCACCGCTGTTCTCTCCAACTACTCGGTCAACAACATCCGTTACTTCCTTAGTACCTCTAAGCTTGATTCCATTTTCAGCGAGTGCAGCTGTGAGTCTTGGCATCAGCCTTCCAATTAGCTCCTCATCTCTCTGAATAAGAAGTGTCTCAACCGCATTACAAGCGGCTGTATACTGTGTCTTCGCATCGATAATAATAGGAATAGCCTTTTCTATATCAGCATCCTTATCTACATATATGTGACAAACTCCATCTGCATGTCCCATTACTGGAATATGTGTATTATCCATGATATATCTGACAAATGCATTCGAGCCTCTTGGTATAAGAAGATCAACCAGGCCATCACAGGTCAGAAGTTCGTCTATCTCATTATGCTGCTCAACCTGTAACATACATCCCTCTGGGAAACCAGCCTCAAGCACAGCATCATATATTATTCCGAAAAGAATACGGTTAGTAAATGTAGTTTCCTTTCCGCCTTTAAGAACTGGGCAGTTACCACTTCTAATACAGAGTGAAGATATCTGAACCAGCGCATCAGGTCTAGCCTCGAAGATTACTCCTATAACTCCTATAGGGCAAGTTATACGAGTCAGTCTGAGTCCCTCATCCATCTCTCTATCGAGGGTAACCTTTCCAATAGGATCCTCAAGAGTTATCAACTGTTTGATTCCTGCTACAACATCTCTCAGCTTATCCTCATTAAATTTAAGTCTCTTTACAACCGCATCAGCTACACCATTTTCTGCTGCAGCTTCCAGATCCTTCTTGTTCTCTGCAAAGATAGCATCCTGCTTCTCTATAAGTTTTTCTGCAACCTTCTCAAGCGCCTTGCATCTTGCCTCATTGCTCATAGCAGCAACAAGTGGAGCAACTGATTTCATTTTTCTTACTTCGTCTCTAACAACCATTTTTTTATATCCTCTTATATTTATTCTTATAGTTTTGCAATCTCTATGGTCTTCACTCCATAGTATTTCAGAACCTTAATTGTTTCCTCATTTATCACTTCGCCCGCCACTATCGGTGATATCGCCGGAGGACAGCTGATCACTGAATCAGCTACAACCTTACCTATCAATTCTTCCGAAACTGGCATCTCCTCATGAGGTACATATCTCATCTCATAAGGCTGATAAAGGGCCACTGGTTCATTATAGCATATTTTTTTTCTAGCGATAGCTTGTTTTGTACCTTTCTCCGCTTTGTCCGACCGATCCTGAGTACGATTTATAATCTCAGTCATCGCACCTTGGAACCTTTCATAATCACCTGGATAATCATTAAATGGACTCCACATAGTAACAAGAAAATCCGGATCTGAATATTCGCATTCTATACCTTGCTCACGAAGCTTATCCGCCACCACATCCGCACGCAACTTGCATACTCTCATATCTAAACATAGTTTAAGTGGCTCATCCCCATATATCGCAGGTCCCAGGCTACCGAACTTTTCTTTAAATGCCTCACTCAGCTTAGACTTAAGCGCTCCGAGTCTCTTCGCTGTTTCTCTATACTTTTCAGGCGATACTCTTCCCGGCGCAGCATCCAGTGATTCCATTATCATATATGAAGGGCTGGTCGAACCGAACATTAGCAGAGCATTCTTTGCATCCGTCTCAATTCCCGAAGGAGCCTTCTTCGAAACATGCAAATACGCTCCGCCTGTTAAGACAGGAAGAGTCTTATGTGCAGAGTCAGAAGCAAGGTCTGCTCCAAGTGTTATTGGATGAAGGTCTGGCTCCATAAATTTAAGGTAAGCTCCATGTGCATTGTCACATAGAAGCGGTAGGCCGTGTTTATGTGTCACCTCCGCGAGACCACGAATATCTAAGATATTCCCAAGATAATCAGGTGATGTTATGTAAACCCCGGCAATATCAACCTTTTTATTACTCTTCTCACACTCTGTAATATATTCCATTATCGCAGCATCGAGTCCCTCTGGCGAAACCTTGCATTTGCATAGAGAATAATCTTCTTCAGGTTTCAGCCATTTTATCTTAAATCCGAGAAGCATCGAAGCATAGATAAAGGATTTGTGCGCATTCCTTGTAGCAAGTATAGTCGGAGGCTCCTTATTCTCAGTTCCATTTTTCAGTCCACCATCAAAACCTCGTGTCTTAAAGTAGTTCTGAAGCGTCAGATAACACATAGCCTTAATAGCCTGAGATGAACCTTCTGTGCTATAAAATGTTGCACGCGTGTCAAAAAGAGTGGCAGTTTCCTGCTCACTCTCTGCTATTATTCCATCCGCCGTATATAGACTGTCCGCCCCTGAAATCTCCGTTATATCATCCTCATAACCGAATGCACCTTTATGCCCTGGCATATGAAGACGAGTTTTTTTAGACGCCTTATACTGCTCTATAAATTTAAGAACCGGTTGCAAGATATAGTTATTACTATTATCATTTGGACCTTTTATCATTGTTATATCCTATTCTTCTCTTCGCCATTTAGATACGCTTTTACATTCTCTGCAACAACGCTGATAAGCCTCTGCCTAGCCTCGATACTAGCCCAAGCTATATGTGGTGTAAGACACATATTCGGCGCCGTAAGTAGCGGATTATCTTCGCGCATTGGTTCAACTGTAACCACATCTGCTGCAGCAGCAGCAATCTTTCCCGACTTTAATGCTTCAGCTAGATCATTTTCGTCGATTAGTCCGCCGCGGGATACATTTATTATTATCACACCGTCCTTCATTTTGGAAATGTTTTCTAGACGAATTATTCTCTCCGTCTCTTTATTCATCGGAGAGTGAAGGCTGATGATATCAGAACGCTCCCATATTTCATCCAGAGTTACAAACTCCTGCGCATCTCCGTATTTCTCAGGATGTGCAGTATGAACTATCACATTCATTCTGAAGGCTTTCGCAATCTCTGCCATCCTGCTACCAATATTTCCATATCCAATAATTCCAACAGTCTTTCCCGCAAGCTCCATCACAGGGCTGAGCCAGTAGCAAAAGGTTTCCGACTTCACCCAGTCACCCTTATGAACGCTAGCATTATGCTGACCGATACGGCTCGCAGCTTCTATAATAAAGCCCCACGCCAGCTGAGCAACGGACTCAGTACTATAAGCAGGGACATTTGTCACAGCTACACCATGACGACTCGCCGCCTCAACATCAACCACATTGTAACCCGTTGCACATATGCCTATATACTTCAGATTTGGAAGCCTATTAAATGTTTCCTCATCAAAAATTATTTTGTTGGCATAAACTACCTCTGCATCACCTATATGTTCATACTTATTCTCTTCAGTAGTATTTCCATATACCTTTGTCTCCATTATTGATGTGATAGGCTCTAGGGATATATCTCCTCTACTTACCGCATCTGCTTCTAAGTAAACCGCTCTCATTTTTATCCTTTCAAGACTTCTTCATTGGTGCTTTATTATTCTTTTTAGCCTTACCATTCACCTTATCAGGCTCCGGCTTAGGGGCAAGCTCAGGATGCTTCTTGTAAAGCTCTTTGTTATATGTCTCAAGCATTTTCTTGGTTTGATCAAAATCCGGAATAGCCACTCCAGGACTATTAAGACGACCTGTAACAGATATATCATCTTTAAATTTCTCAAAGAAGTCATCAAATACATCATTATTTAAAAGATGATCAACAGCCTCATCAAAAGGTGAAGCTTCAACATATTTAAGTCCTTCAAGAAGTTCATAAGTTCCAGAAGAAACCTTTTTCTTCGGATTTCTCTCTGCCTGCTTAATTGTATCAAGACATGTCGCCTTTGTCATAACCATATTCGAGGCAATTGCTCGTTTGATAAGGTCATCATTATCCATATCTATTTTTTTACCAGTTAGCTCTTCTATACTATCTCTAAAAGCCTCTTTATCTTTATCCTCAAGTCCAAATATAGCATAGCCTAGCAGCATATCGTATTTTGTTTTATAATATGGTTTCCACACCTTTAGACTAGTGCTTATCTTATCATAAGTTGTCTTGATTTCATACTTCATCCTGCTAACATGATTTGCATAAAGGTTTTCTTCATGCTTATTAACATGATCCACGTAATCTTCATTGCGTGTAATTGCAAGTTCATTATTCTTTGCTTTCTCCTCACTTTTTTTGTAAGTACGTTTTACTTCATTATACTCTTCTAGAGGAGCAAGAAGTTCTTCAAACTTATCCAGCTGTTCATTCAAGAACTTTCGACAGTTTATAGCATCATGATATCTTCTCTCTGTTCTAGATGGTTCATGAGGTCCCTCGATATTTCTCCATTCTTCCCCCTTCTTCTTGCTATCTTTATAGAAAATGTACTCATTAACGCTCATCAGTGTCTGTCGAATCTTCTCGCGAATATCCATCAGTTCTTGTACATGTCCAGTATATGTGTTGACTTTACTTCCGCATACAGGCCCAGTAAAGCTTACTAGACTTTTATTTAAGCTTTTCATATCATCATGCATCTTATCATATGGCGTAGAGCTTCCTCCAAATCTGTAATCTCGATTCAGATCACTGATAAGTTCACCCATCTTTCCAACACTACCCACTGTATAATCATAAACTGCCTTCTCATAACGCTGCATTGTATCTGAGTAATATGTTTCTAAATTCTTGACCGGAGACAGAATATTACTAATTCTCTCAAATAAATTTCTGTTTTCTTTTTTTTCTTTGCGAGACGCAAGATTTGCAAGAGTGATTTCTGAGAGTTCCTCATCATCCACTGTCTTAATAGTACCAGGAATAATATAGCCCTTTGTATACCCCTTCATGTATTCCGCCGCATCTTTAGTCAGCTTTTCCTGAAGAGTAGTCAAACGCTTGAGCGCATTATTAATCTCTCTCGTAGTTAGATCAAAACCGTAAAGCATCTGTTTTAGTGCGTCAGGTTTAAGATTCATAACCTTGTTTGCAAGTTCTGTAGGAATAACCTTCATATTCTCAAGTCTAATAGAACTCATTTCAGCAAACTTATAATCAGTAGCACCAAAAGCAGAATCATTATCTATTCCTTGAATCCTTTTTAGGTAAGAAAGCCCATCCTTACCCTTTTCAAAATAGTAGAGCATATTTCCACTATGTCTATCCGGATTACCACATAGATAGTCAAGAATCTGAAGATTAGCTATCTGTTTCTTCAGATTAACATCCATTGAACTAAGCGTTGTCGCATTAAGGATTAGTGAGTCCTTATGAATCTTATTATAATCCTCACCTATAGCCTCCTTCATAAAGGTTCCCTTGACATTTTTTCCATTAATCTTAATTCTTATATTTTCTGAATTAGCAAGAATATCAGGGCAGCCGAGAAGTTCCGCCATTTTACTCATAGCAGCATTTCGCCTATTCACATTACTCTTACTATTTATACCGATTCCTTCTGAAATGTTCTGCTGATTCTGAACTGCAAAAGCATGGTGCATAACATCAACAAACATATTTAGTTTTTGAGGTGTATCAATATATGACTTGAAACCTTTTGGCATACCCTCACTCAGATATTTCACAGCATCCTTATATGCCATCATAGAAATAAGCTCTGGATGTCCCAAAAGGGTACTAAAGGCATCTTTATTATTGACACCCAATTGATTGTATATAGTTTTTACAGCATAAGTACTGAGATACTTTGCATCCTTACCATACTTCTTTCTAGTATCTCTTATAGCTTTATCAACATATCCTCCGCCAATCTTTGGTTTATTATCACGAGTAAAATATCCCTTGATAGGCTTTCCATCCTTACCAACGATTGTAAGCGGAATTCGATCATTCTGCGCGCCCCTATTCGATGCTTTGACCTCTCCAACTACTGTATACTCAGAATTAACTCTTGAACTCTCAAATATCGAATCTAGAGAGATACTCTTTTTCTTCTGCTTAACCAGATTAAGAGTCCTGAGGTCCTTGCTCATAGTTTTTGCTATCTTATCGAACTGCTCCGCAGTCGCCTGAACGGACTTCTGGTTTCTGATTATTTCCTTAGCCTCATAAGTATTAAATGCATTCTTAATATCATCTTCCATAGAATCCGCCTGCTCATTTAAAGCCACAACAAGCTTATATATAGCATCTAAGGACTTTTGATAGAGATTAATGAGGGCGTCTACTTCCGCTTCACTCATTTTCTGATTCAGCTTATTTTCATCTTTTACTGTCCCATCCTCATTATAAGGTGATATCTCTTCTAGCTTACGATTAAGCTGTCTAAGCTGATCAGCAACCGCTCTTTTTTCGTCTGCCGCTTCATCATCTTCGTCAGGATTCAAAAAAATACCCGCCGCCTTCAAATATTCTAATTGTCTCTTCAATAATCTATTCTTATTAGGCATAACGTTTCTCCTACTTAACTTTACCTATTTTTATGCTACTTTATTATTATAACGCATAAAACGCAACATAAGCGCAACAAGAATTTCCCAAAACCTCTTATATGAAAACCAGAGACCTAAGGAAGAGCTAGGAAGCCTCTTTCCTTTAAGTAAAGCAGGAATCCCTCACAACCTTCAACCACATCACTATAAGTCGTCTCAAAATTGCCGGTATACCACGGATCAGCAACACTCCTTGGGTGACTAGTATAATCCATAAGTAGCGAGATTTTTCCCTCTGGATCGCCGCCTAGAATCCTCGGCATCCACCTAGCATTCTCACTATCCATACCAATTATAAAATCATAATCATCATAGTCAGACTGCGCAAGAAGTTGCGCAGTCTTTCCTTTGCAAGATATCCCAACTTCGGCCAGCTTAGCCTTGGCAGGAGGATAAACAGGACTTCCCTGCCCGTTCCATATTTCATCAGTATGGGTAGCACGGGACTCAATATGGAACTCTCGTTCTAAACCTCTCTTCTTAACCATATCTTTAAAAACAAACTCCGCCATCGGCGATCTACAGATGTTGCCGTGGCAGACGAACAGTACTTTTATCATTAGCTTTTTTCCTCATAATCCCTTGAATTTATTAGGTTTTACAACCTTTCCGAAAATCCGTAATTTTGCAAATATCGGCATATTTTTGCATATTTTTGTCGGCATCTGTTGTAAAATCTGTTGTAAATCGGAGGTCCGTACAACAGGCCTTTTTAACGCCTCGAAGAATACTACTATTATAGAGAACTTACCCTCTTCATCTCTTCCTTTGCATCATCCACACTTACATGAGTGTAGACATTTAGCGTAACACTGATGTCTGCGTGTCCCATTATATACTGAAGAGTTTTTGGATTCATACCTGACTTTGCCATCTTGCTGCAGAAGGTATGTCTGCATACATGAGGGGTAACACGTGGCATTTGAATTTTGTAAATGCTGTTGTATTTTTCCCTGATGTGCTGCATATACTTTTCCCAGTGAAGTGAAACCATCGGCATATCATTCTTATCAAGACAAAGAAAACCGACAACACCATCAATCATAGGCTCAACCCTAGGCGTTTCCCTATTCTTAATGATATTCTTGAAGCAGTCTGCTACCTCAGGAGTCATGGGAACAAATCTGTTACCACATTCCGTCTTTGGTTTCTCAATAATATACTGCATATCACTGCCACGCTGAAGCTGCCTCTCCACGCGTATTGTCATATCTTTGAAATTGATATCTGACTTAGTCAAACCGCAGAATTCCGAAATACGAAGACCAGTATTTAATAAGATATAAATTGCATCATAGTATCTACAAAAATGCCTGTCTTCTTTTATGAATTTCAGAAGGTTCCTTTCCTGCTTCCTGGTAATTGCCTCTCTAGTAACACTATCATTTACAATTACAGAAGAAAGCTCAAAGTCAAATGGATTCTTACGGATCAGATCATCCTCAAGAGCCATACGGAAGGCAGGCCTTAGTACACCTCTTATAGTATGGATGGAACTATAGCTTCTGCCATCCACCTGCTGAAGCTTTATCAGCCATGCTTTTGCATCTGAAAGCTTTACTGTATCAATTCTCCTACTGCCCATGCTATCCTTCTTTAGTATGTTGATTACTGTTTTATAACCGGTTCTTGTACTCTTTCTCACTCCAGTCTTAAGTGATACATACCTTTCACATAGGGATAAGACAGTATAATGACCGCCCTCAGGTATTATCTCATCGAAAAGATCCTGTTCTACCTGACGCTCTTTTTCTCTAAGAGACAAATCTCTTTTCTTACCTTTAGGTGTAGGATCATTCTTATCAAGTCTCCAACTATAGACACATTTTCTCTCTCCTCGTAAATCTCTATAGGAAAATCTGTATCTTCCATCACTCTGCTGAAATTCTCCGTCATGCAATATTCTATTTTTGTTATCTCTCCTTTTTTCGCTCATAAATTCCTCTCTTTCTTATAGATAAGAAGAGAGTTCAAATCCATGTCCTATATTAACATAATTTAAACTCTCTCGTGTAATTATTTTCATTTATTTCTCTATTGTTTTTTACCGAAACCCCTCTTTTATATACATGTTGCATTATCAAGAAAGGTTTCAAATTGTCTTCGTTTAAACAATACCCTGTTACCATTCATGATGATAAAGTCTGAATTCAGATTCTCGTCTGCAATACTACGAAGCTTCTTTTCACCTATATGGTAGTATTCAGCTGCTTCTGTTATCGTTAAGACATATCTTTTCCATGGTGGGATTGCTTCACTCTTAGATTCTTCATAACCCATACACACAGCCCCCTTTATAGTCATTTCTTCTCAGCGTTTTCTCCGGTAACGATTTTCAAAGAAAATCGTTGCTCCGATCGAAGCGAGGATACGCTGCACGAAGTGCAGCCATTGCTTGCTTTGAGCAAGCAATGCACATCTGCAAAGCAGATGTGGTACAAATAGGGAAAGATAATCTAGTTCGACTTTTATCCGTAACATATGCCGTTAGCGTCGCAGCTAACCTCTAGCTAACCGATTCTCACCTTAGCCTGCAGGCCTCTCCTGCTCGAGATCCTCTCCTGCCCTTTAAAGAAGTGTCTTCGCTCGCTCCCCTTTCTCCTCATCGGATTCAGAATCATCGCGTAACTCTGTTAGCACACATTACAAGCTCATTCAGTTGTCAAAGATCAGATACCACTTTTTTCATTTTCTGGAGCCATCCGGCTTCACTTGGTATGCTCATATGATACGAATTTTTTAGGGATTCAAACATTGACGAAGACTTGACCAAAAGTTGACATAGAAATTTTTTCATAGAAAAAAGGCCTACCCTTTTCAAGGTAAACCTTAACTGTCATTCAAGGTCACATTTTGTGACCTTAAAAATCTATACAGAATAATGAATATATCACGGCATTATTCTATTTGATATGTTATACTAAGAAATATAAAAAAAATGCAGTTATCCGGAGATTTACCATGCAAAACAGACTTAACTTTCCTGAAGTAATCAAGGTACTTCTTGAATATAAAAACAGAACATATTCTCAGAACCAGTTGATAAGAGACCTTTTTTCTTCATGCCTTAAAACATCTGCAAGTAATGCTGATGAGGCTGTTGAAGATAATATAAAGTTCAGCCGGTGGGTAAACGGGGAGCGTCCTATTCCGCAGGATATACTTGATACTTATAAGGAAGTAACTGGCTTAGATGATATGAAATGTGATATTGAAGAATTGATTATTCCTCAGATAATAAATATATCCGGCGCCAGAGAAAAAATGACAGATCTCATCCGGGACAGTGTCGATGTTATAGGGCAGAACAAAGCAGATGAACTGATATCAGAAACGGATGATGCTGCATTTTTCGCCTCCGTCATAAGATATGCTATATATAACAATCACGATAATGTAACTCTTCTTTCCCCGATTCTTTCAGAAGCCCTGCTCAGCAACAGACTTCCTTCTGTAGCTGATGGATTTGTCGGAAGAAAGCAGGAAGAAAAGATATGCAGCAAGAAGCTGGCAGATCAGGGAATACTCTTTGTAGGCGGAGTTGCCGGAATAGGAAAAAGTGAGTTTGCAAAATACTTTGCAGATAAGAATAGAAAGAAATATACCAATATCATTTATATCCATTACTCAGGTAATCTGAAGCAGGATATAACCGATATGATATTCAGCAGTGATAAATCGGACATGACCAGTGAAGAACTGTTCAACACTCATTACAGGATTCTCCAGAGATTATACGAAGATAGTCTTATAATTCTTGATAACTTTAATGTGCTCCCAAAGGAAGAACCATTTTTCAAGGAATTCAGAGCCAACAGATTCCATCTGCTTATAACAACAAGATGCCAACTAAATATAGCTGAAGAAAGAAAAGAAGAAATTCTTACTCTCGATCTTGAAAAAGAACTTATCCCTCTCTTCATCTCCAACTGTCCGTCGGAAAAGAATGATAAGGATAATGTGAAGGAAATAATAAATACCGTCCATTCACATACTCTTACAGTTATCCTCGCTTCTCTCACGCTTGCAGAAAGCGGCATAACAGCTGAAGATATGTTATATGAACTGCGTAGTAATGGACTTAACGCACCGGATGCAGAATCTGTAGATATATATAAAGATGGTGATTATACCGAAGGGTTGATGATAGAGCATCTTAAGACACTTCTTAATCTAAGCAAACTATCAGAGGAAGAAACACTAATTATGAGATGTATGGCACTTATGCCCTCATCCGGCGTACATAAACAGCATTTCAAGGACTGGATGGAACTGGAAAACCTTGAGCCGGTCATCCGGCTTGCTAAACATGGTCTGATCCAGGATGATTCAGACAATAGAATGTACAGTCTTCATCCTCTTATTAGGGATGTTGTAATTGATACCCTGGAGTCTTCTATAAGTAATTCCCGAATTCTCTTTGACAACCTGCATAAGCTAAGCCTTGTTCACGGCATGGAGTATTACAGACCGACAGCAGCTATAAATTGTCAGCTTTCAGTAATGGAAAATATAATAATAGATGATATACCTGCATATCTTATGTACTTGCAGGATTTATTCCCACATCTTGATAAGTACAGATATACAGAAGAGCTGTCTAAGCTGGTAGACAGAATAGAAAAGATAATGATGGATGGAAAGATAGATACGCCTTGTGACAGAGCACTTCTATTCGACTATAAAGCCCATCTGTTTATTGAAAAGAAGGATTTTGATAATGCAATAAAGAGACAGTCAAAAGCTATCAGTATTATGGAAAAGCTTAAAAGTGGTGACGCTACAAAACGCGAAATGAATCTTCTTTCAAATCTGTATTGTAACATTTCCAGCACCTATCTATATAAGAAGAAGCTGGATACTGCCACTGATTACCTGAAAAAAGCATTTGACCTCAGAAAAGAATATGAGCATCTCGGACTTATGGAATCCCACGATATGCTTGAACAGATGATGAATCTCGTAGAGCTTTATATTTACTCCAATGACTTTACTACCGCAAGAGAAACACTGTCATTCTATGAGAATATTATAACAGAATATGTTGGTACAAATACCTTCGACTATGCCAGATGTCAGATGATGTATGGTGTAATTGATTTTTATACACAGAAATACAAGGATTCAGAAAAGCACTTAGATAAAGCTGAAGAAATGATTGTTAGTATTATGGGAAATGATTCCGAATACTTAAGAGATGTATATGCAATAAAGTCTAATCTTCACCGTAAGATGGGGCAGATTGATTTATCGGTTCAATATGCAAAAAAATCCAGGGAAATCAAAACTATACCTATATAACCTGATAATACTTATTTAACATTTGAGAAAGGGTTCATATTTTTTTCTAACCCTTTTTACCATCTCATTAAAACTATTTTTTTTAACTATGACATCATATTTTCCTGTAACAGTTCCGAATGTCATTGTCCTATTTATTCCGTAAGCATTTTTCAAAAAGTTAAGCATTTTGTCCTTAGATGCATTTTTATTATATATCTTTATGTAGGAATAACCTCTATGTTCTTCAGAGGAACACTTGATTATCTTTAGTATCTTATCATATTCCAGATCAAGTAGCTTATTATAAAATGCATTTATTCTTTCATACGTATCAAGCAGCATGATATAAACTACTTTTTCATCGCAGGGAAAATCTCTCCTCACATAGTTTCTGTATGGAGAGGTTCGCATAGTTTTGACAAGATTCTGATTTACTTCATCAGGAGTATCATTATAGTAGATTAACAGAGTATCATCTATTATCACGTTGATATAGGGATACATATCATTAGCATACATAAATTCTACCAGATTCTTTGCTGTATCAGGTGATATTACAAAAACTGATTTATACTCATTATTATTAATATCATAAAGAGCTGCGCCATCCATTACGATTATCGGATAATTAAATCTAATATCTGATAACGGTTTTAAAACTGAAGCCGGAGTACGAACAGTAGAAAGTGTAAATCTCATTCCATCTTCAATCATTCTGTTCAGTTCAACTCTGGAAAAAGCACTAACCTTATTATTCTTATCGACAAGAATGTCATCCACGCCTGATACAAACAAGGTTTCCCGATCCGGTCTAAAGCATATCCTCATATTATTTAGAACAAGACCTATAATTATTCCAATCATAGTATCCAGAAATCTGTTCCACACAAAGCTATATGGATTAATATCTCCGATATGATTAATAACAATACTCAGGAATACCACGCAGGAAAAATAAGAGGCCTGTTTTTTGTTTATGAGTACAGTCGAATAAATCACAAGCACAACGCCTATAAAGATAAATATAATGTTAAACAGAATACTATAATTTCCTCCCATAACTAATCGAGGATATACAAGTATATATATCAAACCGTATAACGCACCAACTACGGTTCCTATCATTCGTTGTAATGCATTTGATAATGTATTACTTCGGTACATTTGTATGCACCATAAAGCTGCAAGCTGGGAATAAAAAACCATGCTACCTTCACCACGTATGGTATTAATTACCATACATAGCGAGACAGCCAATGCAGATTTTATTATTCTCATCCCAATACCGGGAACATTAAATTTATGTTTTTCTTTCATAGCTTTTGTTCCAGAGTCTCTCTAATTGCTTTAATAAAATCACCACTGTTCAGAACTGTTACATCTTCCAATGAAGTGATCAGTGCAAGATCCTTGGTCATTTTCCCAGATTCAATCGTACTTATAACAGAATCTTCAAGTACATCAGCAAAATTAACAAGTTCGGGAATATCATCCAGTTCACCCCTTTTTCTAAGTGCTCCTGTCCAGGCAAAAATGGTAGCCACTGAATTGGTAGACGTTTCTTCTCCCTTCAGATGCTTATAATAATGTCTCTGAACCGTTCCATGTGCAGCCTCATATTCATATACACCACTTGGCGAAACAAGAACTGATGTCATCATAGCCAGTGAACCAAAAGCAGAAGAAAGCATATCACTCATAACATCACCATCATAATTCTTACATGCCCAGATAAACCCACCTTCAGATTTCATAACCCTGGCAACAGCATCATCAATAAGTGTATAAAAATATTCAATACCTGCCTCTTCAAACTTATCCTTATATTCTGAATCGTATATTTCACTAAAGATATCCTTAAATGTATGATCATATTTTTTAGAAATAGTATCCTTGGTTGCAAACCAAAGCGTCTGTTTTGTATCAAGTGCATAATTGAAGCAGCTTCTTGCAAAACTTTCTATAGACGGTTCAAGATTATGCATACCCTGAACTATTCCTGTGGAATTGAATTCATGAACAAGAACAGATTTTGTAGAACCATCCTCAGCTGTATATACCAATTCCACTTTTCCGGGGCCCGGAATCTTCATCTCAGAAGCTTTATATACATCACCATAAGCATGCCGGGCTATTGTTATAGGCGCCTTCCAATTCTTTACACAAGGTTCAATTCCTTTTACAATAATAGGCGCTCTAAAGACTGTTCCATCAAGAATAGCTCTTATAGTACCGTTAGGGCTCTTCCACATCTCTTTAAGATTATATTCTTCAACACGGGCAGCATTCGGGGTGATTGTTGCACACTTTACCGCTACGCCATATTTTTCTGTCGCATATGCTGAATCAAAGGTTACTTTATCATCCGTTTTATTCCTGTTTTCCAGTCCAAGGTCATAATACTCAGATTTAAGATCTATAAATGGCAGGATTAGTTCATCCTTTATCATCTTCCATAGAATTCTGGTCATTTCGTCCCCATCCATTTCTACCAAGGGTGTTTTCATTTGTATTTTGTTCATAATAGTTTTCCTCCTTCATCGACAGTAACATGTTCCCCAACATACTTATAAGCTGGTCGAATAATTCTGTTACCATTCATCAGTTCCTCCAGTCTGTGAGCGCACCAACCCGGTGTGCGAGCTATAGCAAATATCGGAGTAAATAACTCTTCCGGTATCCCAAGCATTGTATAAACAAAGCCACTATAAAAATCTACATTTGCACAGATATTCTTATTAACCTTATGTTTTTCCATGATAAGCTTCTGAGCTATTCTTTCCACCCTCTCATAAAAATCAAATTCCTTACTAAGTCCTTTTTCTTCCGCAAGCTTTTTTGCAAAGCTCTTCAATATCACCTCTCTTGGATCAGATAAAGTGTAAACAGCATGTCCCATACCGTAGATAAGTCCTGAATGATCAAACGCTTCCTTATTAAGGATTCTAAGAAGGTATGTTTCTATTTCCGAATTATCGTCCAGATTTTCTAGATGAGATTTGATATCTCTGAACATATCCATTACCTTTAGATTAGCACCTCCATGGCGAGGTCCTTTTAACGATCCAATCGAAGCCGCAATCGAAGAATATGTATCCGTTCCTGATGATGTAACCACATGTGTGGTAAATGTAGAATTATTCCCTCCTCCATGTTCTGCATGTAATATAAGCGCAATACCCAGCACCTTTGCTTCAAGCTCAGTATACTTCCCGTCCGGTCTGAGCATTAAGAGAATATTCTCCGCCATTGAATGATCATTCTTTGGATTACGAATAAGAAGAGTTTGGTCTTTCCTGAAATGACAATATGCCATATAAGAATATACTGCAATTAACGGGATTTTATTTATCAAAACCAACGACTGTCTTAACACATTATCCTCTGATATATCATCAGGATTTGAATCATAGGTATAAAGTGTTAAAACACATCTTTGCAGTGCATTCATAATATTGGAATTTGAAGCTTTCATAACAACATCACGAATAAATCTGTTTTCCAGATTCTGCATCTGCCACATTACATCTAAAAACAGTGACAATTCTTCTTCATCAGGCAGTTTTCCAAACATCAGCAGATAGATTATTATTTCAAAACAATATTTGTTGTCCTCATACTTCTTTAATATTTCCTTTACTTCGTACCCCTGATAGAATAGTCTGCCTTCTGTCTGAAGTGTTTTTCCATTTTCATCCGTTGTACCAACAACATCTGATACCTCTGTAAGTCCCGTTAAAACGCCTTTACCTGTTGAATCTCTTAAGCCTCTTTTTACATCATATTTATCATATAATGACTTATCTATGCGATGGTTTTTCAGAAGCTCAGTGTTTAAAATCTCAACATTTTTAATAAGATTTCTGAAGGCTTTTTCATCCAGGTTTTCATTTATAAATTTATTTTCGCTTAAGCTTTCTATCATATAATTTTCCTACTCTCTTTACACATTCTCAATCAGTTTTATTACTGCGGTATTTGCATAGGTCAGCGGTTCATTATGAATAAAGAATATAGTGCCGTTAATTGGAGAATATAGTGTTTCTATAATGTTGCCTTCATAAGGATTAATAATATTCGCAAGCGGTCTTCCTGCTTCAACCTTATCTCCGGCCTTTACAAGTGGTTCATAAAATCCTGATTTGGCTGTTCTTACAGAGATAAACTCTTTATCATCAATCTTACGAATATTCTTCTCTCCTATAGCGCTATACTTTATCATCTGGCTGTTTGCCATAAAGTTCATTACAGCAAGTACAGCCTGTCCGGCACCGGTATTACTGATTCTGGAAGTCGTGTTAGTGTACAGAGAAAATGCAGTCGTATCCCATACCTGCCAGTTATAATTAAGTGTAGCAGTATCATATGGTCTGACATTTCTTTCAACTATATATTTGAGACCGAACTTCTCTGCCTCTTCCCTCTTTGTAAATCCTTCCTTCATATATCTTACATGTGGCACAAAATCTCCGGGCATGTAAAATGAAGTAAATTGTATTCCATACTTATAGTCTTTTATCTCTCTAAAAACACCATCTGCAATCCTTTGTGTTGTTTCTCCCAAATTATATCCCGGAAACATTCTGTTGATGTCGGTATTATCTGTTGGCCAGAATCTTTTCTGAATATTGACCGAATAAGGGTTGATAGATGGAATGATAAGTATCTTTACACCGTCCTTTATTCTCTCCTCTTCCTCAAGCTGTTTCATCTTTTTTACAAGCTGAGAGCAGCAGTATATCTGTTGTACTTCATTTCCTCTTGAGTTACCGACGATACAGACAGATTCCTCTCCCTGTCCGAATTCATAACCGGTAACTCTGAAATCATCCCGATACATTCCCTTTATTTCATATACTATATTCTTATTCATAGATGCAGACCTCCTCATTCAGTATTCTTCCCATGAGCGATCCTTCATCTACTATCGGATAATCTCTGATTGTAAAGAGCATTCCTCCCTGAGGCGCCCTCACCTCATCAAGTACTTTGCCACCTAATGGATCTACAATTCTTCCAATCAGATCTCCTTTTGATAAATATGCCCCATGCTTTACCTCAGGAACAAAAAGTCCGCTTGCAGATGCATTTAAATAACTTACATCATCCGGATTTTTTGAAATCATCGGTGTTCTTACTTCGGAAACTTCTCCCCTCCACATTCCAAGTTCTTTCATCGTATTAAATATTCCGTCTATCAACTGGTCACCATATTCTCTTGTAAGCCTCATTCCAACTCCCATCTCAACCACAAGAACAGGCGTACCAATACTGTTTAAGCTATGTGCAAATGTAGCCTCCAGAACAGTACTTGCTCCATGCACCCAGATAAAATCTACATTTGCTTTTTCGGCGAATGGAACAAGCCTATCTGCATGAAGTTCATTTATTCTGATCTGAGGTATTTCCGTAAGGTATATATTGCTTGCGTGAATATCAAATACAATATCGGAGCCTGCCACATCCTCCATAATTCCGGCAGCAAGATATTCTGTCATATTTCCATCTTTATTTCCCGGAAACAGTCTGTTCATATCAAGATCAAATGCCGGAATTCCTCTTGTGATGGAATCAATTCCAAGGGGATTCATAGCCGGATATATATCAACTATTCCAACCAGATTCTCTTTCTCCATGTTTATTCTTCTCTGAATTTCATAACAAACATATTGGCCTTCAAGCTCATCTCCATGAATTCCGGTTACGATACTTATACGCTTCAGTCCCTGACTAACAGCATATTCACTTGACATTATTCGGTTCTTCTTAATCATTAATTTTTCATCAATAGGAAGATCTACTGATGTCACAGTTTCTATCATTGTGTTCTCCTGTCTTTTATCTTAGTAATATTTTTCTACGATACACTCTATCTCCTGAGTCTGAAGACCTCCGCCCCACATAACGCCTCTGTTTATAGCACAATCTGTAGCATCTCTCCCAACTCCAAACTTTATATATTCATCCGTTATCTCTCTGTTATGTGTAGGATCAAAAGCAATGAAACTTCCATCACAAACTACTTCAACCCATGCATGACTCTGTCCTTCCCCCACAATAAGTCCACATACATACCTTGCCGGAATATTGAAAGTACGAAGAAGACTGATATATATATGAGCATAGTCCTGACATACGCCTTTTCCATTTAAGAATGCCTCTTCAGCTGTAGTTTCTATCTCGGTACTCCCTCTTTCATACTGCATTCTCTCGTAAAGTCTGTTCATTATAAGAATACATTTTTCTTTTTCATTCTCTAATTCATCTACTTCTATTAATAATCCATCCACAAAATCACTTATACTTTTTCCTGGTATGCATTTACCATATGGATACTTATACATTCCTATCTTGCTTGTGTTTATTCCTCCTTGAACACCTACCTGATAGGTTTCTACCAAACCCTTTATATTAAATTCGAATTCAGAATGACTCTCCAGTTCACGACCAATTATCTGATGATTGCCAAAAGAATCAAACCCTTCCGAATAAGAAACATAAGGATTTATACTGATTTCATATGAAATATTTCTTTGTCTGAAATCATTAGCCGGTATTGACTTAATTGTGAAGTAGCACTTATCTACCGGCTTAGAATAATTGATTTTCATCCGATATTCATAATTCAAAAAAGCCACATTATCACCTTCCTAATACACAACTATTCTTTCAACATTTGATATTATGCTTTCATAATCCAGCTCTGAATCATTAATAAGTGTGCTCACCCTGCTTAGCGATGACTCGTCGTATTTCATCCCACTTCTAAGCACCCTTGGTATCATTCTGTGTACCTCACGGACCAGGCAGCTTTTATCAACCTCAAGCCTTGCATATAGATCAATTCTCTCAATCCTTTTTCCAGCTTTTATGATATTTCTGATCTGTTCTGAATCTATCTGATCATCAACCAATCCCCAGAATGAAAGAAGATCATCCATAATCTGCTGAAGATCTATGAGCGGAGCATCACTTTTTGACGCATTGTTCATTGAATATATCGAGAGCTGAATATATGAAAGAGCTTCAGATCCAATTGTTTCTCTAAGAACTATCGCATTATCATATGCCCTGTTCAGATTACTGATTATGGAATCCGGCACACTGATATCAAATGGATATCTCGTTAGAAAATCCTCTTTTGATTCATATATATTCGGAATATCTAGGGACTCACAATACTTCTGGTAACTGTCCTCAGACTCATCGATCATTCTGTCAAAGCTTTCAGAATAAATCTTAAGCGTCGTATATACTCTCTCTGTATATCTTCCTAACCAATATAGGTGGTCAACCTGTTCTACTGAGATAATACCCATGTGTCTTTGAAACCTCCTCCCTGAGATGAATTAACTATAAATGAATCCGGATTTCTTGAGAATCTTGTAAGGCCACTAGCCCATACATAAGGCTCATCAGCCATTAAGACAAAAGCTCTCAGATCCGCTTTTCTTGGAACTATTTCGCCCTCATCCAGGATATCAAGATTCTGAAAATCTATAACCTCCTGTGCTATAAATCTTCTCGGCTCAGAAGTTAATAGCTTTATAAAGTCCGTCTTCTGCTCTCTTGTCATAGTATTTCCAAATACCACTCCATAGCCTCCTGCTTCTGCTACATCCTTAAGAACTAACTTGTCAAAGTTTTCAAGAACATACATCATATCCTCTTCATAGAAAGGAAGATATGTCGGAGCATTCCTGAGAACAGGCTCCTCTGACAGATAATACTTAATCATCTTAGGAACGAAATAATATATTCCCTTATCATCTGCGACTCCATTTCCGGGCGCATTGATCAGTGCCACATTACCCTTCCTGAAGGCATCATATATATGAGGAATACCTATAAGCGACTCCGGATTAAAGTTCATAGGATCAAGGTATTCATCTGATATTCTTCTATATACAGCACCAACCTTCTCCTTAGAGCCATTCAGACTTATGTAGTACAGCACATCATTTTCAACAAAAAGCTCAGATCCCGTCACTAGATGCGCACCGGTCTTTTCTGCAAGATATGAATGTTCAAAATAAGCCGCATTATATCTTCCCGGTGTAAGAATCACTGTATGTCCGCCGGTATTTACATAGTCCATTGTTTTCCTGAGCAACTCGGCATAATTACGGTTATCAATCAGCCTTACATGATTGAAGGTTTCAGGAGAACTCTTCCTGCATAAGTCTCTTGCAATCATTGGATAGGACGCACCTGATGGCACCCGAAGATTATCCTCAAGGATGTACCATTCATCATCCTTACCCTTCACAAGATCAATTCCGGAGATGTGAGAATATATTCCCTTCATTGGCATAACATCCTCACATTCAGCCATGTATCCCGAAGAGGCATAGATAAAGTCCTCAGGAACAACTCCATCCTTTACAATCTTCTTATCTGAGTAAATGTCCTTCAAGAATAAATTAAGGGCTAAAACTCTTTGTTTCAGCCCTTTTTCCAGCATTTTAAATTCGGTATACTCTATAATTCTCGGAATAGAATCAAAGGGAAATAACTGTTCCTTGAATGTATTATTCTTATAAATACCGAACTTCACACCGTAGCGGGCCAACAAAGTATTTATCCTGTCAGTATGCTGCACTAGCTTCTGATTATTCATTTTGTTCGTCCTCCCTTCATCATTATAGATATTTTCTATCCATATGCTTTCTTATAAAGATTTAATATATCTTCTCTGGATGTATGACGCGGATTAACTTTTATGTTTCCACTTTTCATTGCATCATCAGTCATAGTTTCAAGCTTATCAGATGTCACTCCCACGCTCTTTAGATTATCTGGAATTCCAAGTTTACTATTCATTGCTCTAATTTCTTCCACAAGCATATGTGGTGCAAATGCTTCCTTTAAAATAGGTTTTCGTGATAAACAGCAGTATATATCATAGTATTTTTCAGGATTAGTTTCCTCGTTATATTCAACAACCGTAGGAAGTAATATGGCATTTGCAAGTCCATGAGGTACATCAAAGAAAGCACTAACTGGATGACTCATAGCATGAACATTTCCAAGTCTGGCATGAGAAAATGCTATACCTGCAAAGAGTGAACCCATCAGCATTGCCTCTGATGCACTTTTATCTTTACGATTATCGATATATTCAAGAATATTTTTTCCAATTAATTCCATTGCTCTAAGCGCCATCATATCTGAAAACGGGGATGCCGCCAGAGACAGATATGCTTCTAACGCATGAACAAAAGCATCCACTCCACAAGAGGCTGCCACCCTCTCCGGAACAGATGTAATAAGTTCAGGATCAAGAATAGTTACTTTAGGGAGAAGATATTCACTTCCAACTGTAAGCTTATAATTTCTGCTATGATCTGTTATTACTGAAAATGAAGTTACCTCAGAACCCGTACCGGCTGTAGTTGGAATAGCAATCATGGGAACAACCTGTCCCGTAACCTTACCAACGCCTTCATAATCAGTAATAACACCTCCGTAAGTCCCCAGGACAGCAACAGCCTTAGCTGTATCCAACGGAGATCCACCTCCAAAAGCTATAATAAAATCAGCCCCGCTTTCAAGGAATTTTTTCGTAGCCTTATCTACGGTATCCGTACTAGGATTGCCTTCTGTATCTGTGAACGATTCACATATTATTCCATTCTTTCCTAAAGCTTCTATACATTTATCAACCATTCCTATTTTTTTTAAATGAGGACCGGATATAATAAACCCTTTATTACCGCCAATTTTTTCAGCATTTTCCGAAAGCTTTTCCATTGCTCCCCATCCAAAAATAATATTCTGTGGTACTGAAAATGAAAATCCGTCCATCTGTTTTGTCTCCTATTCAAGTGCTTCTATAGATGCCTTAATTATATCTACAGCCTCATCCGCATCCTTCTCATCAATAATAAGCGGTGGAACCATTCGTATGATATGATCTCCGATTGCTGTCAGTAGCAGATGTCTGTTAAGGCATTCGTGCTTCACATCTACACTGCTTATCGAGTCATCAAACTCTACTCCCACCAGAAGTCCCTGTCCCCTGACTTCCTTTACATGCGGAAGCTTCTTCAGCTTTTCGGCAAGGTAGCTTCCCATCTTCTTTGCATTTCCGGCAAGATTTCTGTCCAGAAGCTCATTCACCTGAGCGAGAGCTGCTGCACAACTTACAGGATGTCCACCAAATGTAGTTCCATGTGATCCGGCTGAAAAAGCTTTTGCAACCTCCTTTTTTGCACAAATAGCGCCTATAGGCATACCACCGCCTAATGCCTTTGCCATTGATACAATGTCGGGCTTAATACCATAATTCATGTAGCTCATTATATTTCCAGTTCTGCACCATCCGGTCTGAACCTCATCAATAAGAAGTAGCATATTATTCACATCACAGAATCTCCTGAGCCCGGTCATGAATTCGTAGGTTGCAGGATGAACTCCCCCTTCACCCTGAACCGGCTCAATCATTATGGCAATTGTGTTCTCGGTACACGCATCCTTGAAAGCCTGAAGATCATTATATGGTGCATACGAGAAGCCATAGGTCATCGGACCGAACCCGACCTGGCAGCCATTTCCCGGCTGACCGGTCGCTGACATCGCTCCGAAGGTTCTTCCATGGAATCCCATCTTGGCAGTCACGATATGGTATCTGTTCGGACCATATTTCTCTATACCATATTTTCTCGCCATCTTTATCATAGCCTCGTTCGCTTCTGTACCTGAATTCTGAAAGAATATCTTATCCATTCCAATTGTCGTACATACCTTTTCTGCAAGGAGTGCCTGCGGAATAGTATATGGATAGTTGAAGGTGTGCATCAGTTCCTTTGTCTGTTCAACAGCAGCTGCGACAACCTTTTCATTACAACTTCCGGCAGAATTAACAGCAATTCCGGCATAAAAATCCAAATATCTCTCGCCTTTTTCATTATAGATATACTGATCCTTTGCAGTTTCTGCAAGAAAATCAAATCTTTCATAAGTTTCAATCATATATTTATTTACTTTATCCTTAATATCCTGTGCTGTTAAACCTGTATCTGATAACTTCATTTTCATCATCCTTCTTTCTAATATTTATTCATAGAAATCAATATCCTCTACACTAATATATCCTTTAATCAACAGATATTGTTCTATCAGCTTCACACAGTCCTTAATTCCAACCTTTTCACTATTTAGTGTCATATCGTAATTAACAGGATTGGTCCAGTAATTGCCATGTGTATAATAAGCATAATAATCAGCTCTATACTTATCAGTTTTTTTAATAGTTGCATGAGCAACCTCTTCCGTTACTCCAAGATTTTTCATAGTTCTTTGCACACAAAATGCTCTTGGTGCCTCTATATATATACTGACAACATTATGTTTATCTCTCAGAACATAATCAGCACATTTTCCAACAATCACGCACGATTCCTGTTCAGAAAGATTTCGAATAATATCACTCTGATATTCAAATAACTTATCATCAGATACGAATTTTTCATTTCTTGCCAGATAATTTCTTGTTCTTGGAAGGCCCCTCATAAGGTTTGAAAAGCCACCATTTGATCTTATTTTCTCATTTACTTCCTGAAAGAGCTTTTCATCCAAACCACTCATCTGACTTGCAAGTGTAAGTATCCGATTTTCATAGCAATGTATCCCCAAATCCTTTGCCAGAATCGAAGCTATCTCTTTCCCGCCTGAACCAAATCCTCTGGCAAATGTTACAACAAATCTTTTCATCTTAACCGCCTCCTAGAGTAATGATGGGTTTTTATCCTGCCAGATATCGACTTAAGAATTCTCTTGTTCTTGGATTTTTCGGGTTACTGAACAGCTCCGAAGGTGGTGCATCCTCAGCAACATATCCTCTATCCATAAAGATTGTTCTTGTTGAAACATCTCTTGCAAATGCCATCTCGTGAGTCACGATAATCATAGTAAGCCCTGTAGTCGCCAGCTGCTTCATAACATTCAGCACCTCTCCAACCATCTCCGGATCAAGTGCAGATGTTGGTTCATCGAAGAGCAGAACCTCGGGATTCATACAAAGCGACCTTGCTATTGCGACCCTCTGCTTCTGTCCACCGGAAAGTTGCGCAGGCTTAGCATTGATATATGGTGCCATTCCTACTTCCTTCAGATGAGTAATCGCCCTGTCAAAGGCTTCTGACTTTGATATGTGCAGAACCTTTCTTGTACATATCATGCAGTTCTGTAATACTGTCATATTGTTGAACAGATTAAAGGACTGAAATACCATTCCCACCTTTGCACGGTAATCATTTATCTCACGCTGGATATCTCTGACTTCTTTGCCATGATACATTACCTTCCCCGTGGTCTGACGTTCCAATTTATTGATACACCTGAGAAGTGTTGATTTTCCCGAACCCGAAGACCCTACTATGCATATAATCTCTCCGGCATTCACCTCTATATCTATCTTCCGAAGCACCTCGTGATCACCAAAGGATTTGCTGAGATCACGTATTGATATAACCGCATCTCCCATAGTATGCCTCCTTACTCATTATCCAGATACTCAACTGCGAGAGCATAATCCTCCTTGCCCTTCATCTTCTTCTCAATCAGTCCAAATACCTTATTGAACAAGAAGCACAGAACAAAGTAAATCACTGCAATAACAAGATAGCTCTCAAAATACTTATAATAATTACCACCGACCGTCTTAGCTGCCATGAACAGCTCCTGAACCGCGATTACATTTAATACCGATGTCATCTTCAGATTTGTAAGAAATGTATTCGCCATCTCAGGAATAATATTCTGGAATGCCTGAGGTAATACTATATAAAACATCGTCTTCATCGGTGACATTCCCATAGCCCATGCGCCTTCTCTCTGACCCATGTCTATAGAACCTATACCACCTCTTACAGTTTCAGCCATATATGCTCCGGTATTCAGTACCGTTACCAGAATACCTGCGATAACGGGGGTCAGATCAACTCCCGTCTGTCGAATTCCGTAATATATAATCATCGCCTGTACAATCATCGGCGTATCACGGAAGATCTCAACATATACAGTTGATACAAGCTTTATTAATCTGATGATTATTTTCTTTATAAACAGATCTCCCTGATTTATTTTGAGATCCTGAACGATTCCTATTACGTATCCGAGCACGAATCCCAGAAGCGTACCTAGCACAGCTATGTATAAGGTGAGCCAGGTACCTTCCAGAAACATGCCGAGATACTTCTTAGTCAGGAATATCATCCATTCAAATGAATTAGTCGGATCTGTGATTGATAAAAATCTATATCCCATTTCCCATCCCAACCTTTTCTATAATAACTATTTACAATGCTTATTCAGCTGCTGGCTGCTGTCCAATTACCTTATTCATAAGCTCATCCATAGCTGTCTTGTCATTCCATCCGATGGCATCCATAGCACCCTGAAGTTTATCTCTAAGTGCTGTATCATTCTTCCTCGTTGCGATACAAACATTTACCATCTCATCATCACCAGTAAATGTATCATTTTCATCAAATGTAACAATTACCAGATCGTCATTAGTAAGAAGTGCTGATTTAGCTGTTGGAAGATCGATGATACATACGTCAGCGACACCATTTGAGACTGCCATAAAGCATTCAGAGGTTGTCTCATAATTACTTCCTGTTACAGCACCCTCAATCTGATCAAGAAGAGGAATCCATCCGGTACCAAGCTGTGTTGTTACCTTACAGCCTGTACCTGCAAGTTCCGACAAACCCTTAACATTTGCATATGGTCCATCCTTCTTAACTACGATACAGTTATCTCTGTAATAATATGGTTCGGTAAATGAATAAGACATCTCTCTTTCTGCAGTACGTCCCATTCCTGCGATAATACAGTCATAATCGCCGGCATCCATCGATATACCAATTGATGACCATTCGACCTTATGAATCTCAAGCTCCATACCAAGCTCATCTGCTAGCTTCTGAGCTACCGCAACATCATATCCATACGCGTAATAATCTGAACCATATATTGGAACCGCTTTACTTCCATCTGGGGTAGTTGCCTCATCCTGAGTCCAGTTAAATGGTGGATATGCACATTCCATACCGACTCTAAGCACTCCACCTTCAGCATCCGAACCTGTTCCGTCTGCTTCTGTCACTTCGTCATTTGTTGTTACAGCTGCCTCTGCTGTTTCCGCAGTTTCTGATGATGCAGTTTCTCCTGAACCACATCCACTGAGCATTGTTACTGTCATAGCTGTTACAAGTGATAAAATAATCCAATTTCTTTTCTTCATAATTTCCCTCCTTCTTGCCATCCTGGTAATGACCTCTTCCTAACACAAAAGGCGCCGGTTGAAACCTTACTGTTTCTCCAGCGCCTTTGCATAGTCTGCATTTTAATCATATCATCTTTATTTTACAATATACAATCTGCACACTCTTGTTGTACAACCTGCACAGTCCTTTATAAAAACATAAATCTTTTTACAAGAATACAGTTTATAAGATCAAGATATTCCATATAATCATTTAATTCTATTCCCAGTATTTCTTCAATCTTTTCCAACCTGTTAATAAGTGTATTCCTATGAATGAATAAAGCTTCTGCAGTCTTTACCGTATTAAATCCATTCATGTAATACGAAAGTAGGGTTTCTTCAAGAAATGCACCGTTAGCATTATCGTATTTTTCCAACTTATCCAGCTTGTTGTTACAGTAATCCAGTATCTCTCTCTGATTATCACCATGAAACATATATTTATATATACCCATGGTGCTGACACTTAACACCTTCTTATGAGACGGATTAGGTAACAGATCCTTCTTCGGAATAAGACTCTTTGCTTCCTGATAGCTCTGTCCGTACTTTCTTGGATCAGTATACGCTGCACCTAATATACATGTACTCTGAATCAACCCTTTAAACGATGGATTTTGGTCCAGTGATTTTAACATTTTCTCTATCTCATGTTCAATTTCTTTATCAGATCTTGCTTCAAACAAAAGAACAAATTTATTAAGAAATCGCATGAACATAGGATGCCCCTTCATCTTGAGAACCTCCTGGTTAAGGCAGTTCGCATAATACTCATATATATGCTCATCCTGCTCCAGATTCACTCCGTATGTTCTATCGACTGCAATAATCCCGACTCTATAAGGCTTACTAAAATCTAAGCCAAACTGTCCGGATATCTTATCAACATATCTATCATTTACATCATAACCGAACAATAAATTATACAGATAATCCCCCGTTCTTTTATTAATAACATCTGTTTCAGTAATCAGTTTTCCTACACTTTGAGATATATCGACGAAAGAAGCCCCCTCCCACCTCACATAAAAAAGTGGCAGTTCCAATTCATTTGCCCTTCTAATGATACTTCCTGGGATTTTCTCTCTATCATCAACGACAGAAAGACCAAGTCCTGAGATTCCGAGCTTCACTAATTCTTCTAAGGTTTTTTCAACTTCATCAAAATCAAAACGAACATAATCCACAACAATGAGTGCAAAGTTTCCCTGGTTCATATGATCTTCATAAGGTTTTGTCTGTACGAGATAAACCCATGATACTACCCTGTTTAGGCCAGCCTCACCCGCAACAAGCTCCACCCCATCTAACTTAAGGTTCACAATATCTCTACATGTAACCATAAAAACTCCTTTCGCTAATACTTACAATTTACCGACTTCATTATCATTCTGAAATCTCGATAAATGTTCAAAAGGGAGAATCTGACGGCCTCTAAATAAACCGCAGCCATCGTTTATCAGTTGATTATTATATGCCTTAAACATATTTACATTTATAGATGCCAGATCAAGCTCCTGAAGCTTTATAAGCCTCTCGTATGCTTCGTCAAAGCATTTACTCTTTCCCTCGGGAATCATATCTCTTTTACTACGATTTTCCTCCTGCTGTTTCTCATATCCAAAATGATTTGCCCTTCCAATCTCCGCAAGATCATCCATATCCTTTGTTCTAAGCTGTAATTCTGTATAACATCTAGCAAAATTATCATAAAATGTAATGTGAAGAGATCGATATCCTGATGCACGAGGTGTCTGAACATAATCTCTGTAATAAGGCAGATTATTCTCTGATAGATACCTTGAGCCATTCTTATCAGAAAGGCCTGAAAGCTCCGCAGTAAAGCCCCTTTCCTCAAGAAATTCCGGAAGTACATTTGCTATTTCATATAAGTACTTAAATTCTTGTTCCTCAACATTTTCTTGTTCTGATACATGACACAATGGTAGCGAAATAACTATTCGATACGCAATCAAGTCTCTGAAACAATTAAGATTATTCTTTATCTCAGCTTCATTCGGAAATCTTCCATTTGCTTTATAATAATCATGAATGTATTCCAATATATAACCATTGAACTTTTCCTCTGCACGTATAAGCGATTTAATTCTTCCCTTAAATGTAAATGCAAGAAATGGATACTTATTAGCCATATACATATAGAACTCATTTATCCTCTGAGACTGTGATGTAAGGAATTCTGTATGTTCAAGGATTTCAATAATTTGAATCAGAAAATTGCTATGTGCCATATCTATTGGATTATGATTTTTAATTGCCTCATCCTTCAAATTTGTGGAATACTGAAGAAGAATTTTTAGAACAGTATCACCGGAAAACAAATAATCGTTTAATGTAATCATGTAAACCTCTTATTTATAATAATTTTCAAGCTTTATTCAATTGAATTAGCAGTTTCTATAAATACTTGAAATATTTTTCTACTATTAACATCTGTCTTATAAGAAAACTCAGGATGCCACTGCACAGCCCAGAGAAAACGCTGTTCAGGCATATATAATGCCTCAACCAGTCCATCCTCTGACACCGCCATAACCTTCAGTTCCGGAGCCACATCCTTAACCGCCTGATGATGATAACTGTTTACTTCTATCTGTTCTGCTGAGATACATTTATACAGAGGAGAATCCTTTATAATATTTACCTTATGAGCCGGAATATCATATGGCGGCTTCTGATGATGTTCAGTATCAGTTTCATATTGTGTGGGAATGTCCTGATATAATGTACCTCCAAGAGCTGCATTTATAAATTGTATGCCTCTACATATACCCAATACAGGTTTATCAGCCTCAATAGCTTTCTTCAGAATATATGATTCCATTTCATCACGTTTTCTGCAGCTGCTGACCATATCTTTTAATGGAACCTCTCCATATAAATCCGGAGAAACATCATGACCTCCGGTAAACAAAAACCCGTTACACATTTCCATAAGCTGATCAAGTTCTGTCTCATCATTTGTAAGCGGAAGCATTATTGGAATACCTCCCGTCTGGGTAAGCCCTTCAAAGTATCCGGGAAGCATCCATAAACTATTCTTTTCATCATCCCATAACGGCATTACACCTATAATTGGTTTAGACATCATTCTTCTCCTCTAAAGCTCTTTTGCAAAACAGATTGCCCCATCCAGTTTGTCATATGGCGGATAATTATCTATCTGAGTGTATCCAAGTTTCTTGTATAAACCTACCGCATCTTCCATTATTTCTCTAGTCTGTAAAATGGTTCTTTTATAGCCATCATTTGAAGCTCTTTCTTCAATCTGAGCCATCATATCTAACGCTATATGATGTCCTCGTTCTTCTGGTTCAATCCAGACTCTTTTAATCTCAACATCCGTTTCAGAATACCTTTTTAATCCAGCACAACCAACAGCAACATCATCAATATATGCAATAAGCACCTCTGTTATGCTTTCAGATATGTTATATGGAATAAAGCCTTTTCTATTTTCTATTCCACCCACAATACTACTGTAATATTCTTCAGTTTTTAGATAAAATCTTTGAAAATCCTTATCATTTCCATCGGTCCACTTATAAATAAGCATTTCGTACTCCCCTCAAATAAGATAGGCGTCTCACCTTTTTAAGATGAAACGCCATTGCTTCCACAGATAAATCTATCATATTTTATGTATTTGTCAACTTTTATATTGAAAATGAAAAATGTTTTTACTCCGAAAGAAAAAAGAGTGTCGCTTTGATATATCCTCCTCATTCGATACAATAATGTTATATATTTATAATCCATCGTCCCTTCTGAGACGATCCTTCTCTGCCAATAACATTATCTCTTTTTAACTTCTGAACATGATACTTTAGTGTATTTAAATTAACATTTAAATCTTCCGACAGTCTGCTCTGAGATATATATGGATTAGTTTTCATAGCATTTACTATCCTTAAATCCAGCTCCTGTAGACTATAAACCGATTGCACCACCTCATTTTTATATCCTGTTCCATAAGCTTGGGTAGGAGCTTGGGTAAGGGCTTGGGTGAGAGCTTGGGTGGGAGCTTGGGTGGGAGCTTGGGTAGTTTCAATCCCATTATCACTCATACTAACAAAAGACAACCTTAAGATGGTTCTATCCGGATTAAACTGCTCCTCTACAACCGGACTTACCCATTCTGCCGCATCCCAGGTTTGAAATATATTTGGAACTCCACTGCCTGCACGCTCACCGATGTTAATCATATTGAACATTTTCATTATTGCTTTATTTCTCGGATCAGATAATCCCCCGCGAAGCATCTGATGTTTGCCAAGCCTTATATAACCGGGATTTTCAAGTGTAATAATATCTTCTTCTTTTTTGATAATGATTCCAAACTTTCCGAAAAAATCAGCATTTATAAGACAATTTGCGATAGCCTCACGCAAGGCCTTATGAACTGGAGTATCATCAATACGATCCCCACCGCTCATTTTAAACGGAACTTTTATATATTTCTGAAGCTTGTTATAAACACGAAAATAAAAGTCGCACAGATTTCCCGACCAGTCTCCTGAACTTGAAACAAATCTGTCTGTCCACCTTATAGAAGGATCAAGCTCTTCCCTATAATCAAGAAAGTAATCTGGGAACTGTCGAACTATATCGAATTCATTTCCGAACATCAAAAGACCGGCAGCGGTAGGATGAAGCTTTCCATCTTCATCTGAAATAGCAGCTGCACCTATACATCTCAAATATTCTTCGTCACTATAGCCCTCAAACGGATGTCCCTGCTTTAATAACTGATGACGATTTCTGTAGGAATGTATCGTGTCATAATTAAGATCCTTTATTGATACCTTATCAAGAACAGTCATATCATATGTTTCTTCAGTTTGATCCCTAAGCATTGCTTTTACCTGAAGCGAAGTACATCGATAATCCCCTTCCCAGTTACGACGATATGTGCCACCGAAAAGATCGTCATTGATATATACCGGTTTCTCCTCACGTTTTGCCATTGGAACATGGATAACCATGATAGTATCCCCATCCACCTCATAGGTTTCGACATCTGTTTCCTTGAGAAGATTTATACTAACCTTCTTCTTATCATTTATAGCATCCCAGAACTGCTTACGCTGCTTTCTTGGATTTTTCAGTCCGGTTGTATACCATGTACCATCATCTCTTTCTTTGACACCGAGAATTATCACACCGCCATAGCAATTCGCAAAGGCAGAATATGTGTCCCACATATTTACGGGAATATTCTCCTTCGCCTTTTTAACCTCTCTACGGTTGTCCTCTTTATATTTATCAAATTCATGTATATCAAATATAGCCATAGACTACCTCCACTGGCACAATTCTCCTAAGATTCCTTACCATCATACCACCAATTCTCTTATCTGTCATTGAACTTGTAGTAGAAAAAAAATCATTATCGAATCGTTCTGTTTCTGACATAGCGCTTATCCTCACGATTCTGATTATCCTCCTCCGCTCTTTGCTTTGCTCTGGATAGTTTACCAAAGAAACTGTTATCCTTCGGAATATCATTTAAGTCCTTCTTAACAGTTTTAACCTTATATCTCTTCTGTTCTAAGAGTTCTATTGCAAAATCCAAAGTCAATTCACCGGATAAAATTTTGTCGTTTGAATACTTAATGAGGTCGCACTGTTCCTTCCAGATCTTCATATCCGACTGATAATCCGTTACAGCTTTCTTTACAGACTGTAATACCTTCATAAAACTCTGCACTGTATCAAAACCATACTTCTGAACCGTATCAGAAAGCTCACCCTGCATTTCTTCTATATCTCTTTCAAGATTATGTATTTCAACCGAAAGGCTGTTTCTTTTTACGATATTGAATTTGGAAGTATTATCCAGCTCAAGGATTTTCTTATTCTTCCTCTTCTGTGCAGACACTATTTCCTCGTTTTTATCTTGTAAAATGTCATATATAGCAAGCAGCTTTTTAACATCATATTCCAGTAAAGGCGCATCTGGTTTTTCCGGTTCTTCAATTAACTCCACAAGGTGGTTCTCTGAGAAATCATCTGATAGTTTTTCTGATTTCTGTTTTCCCGCTTCCGAATCTCTTTCAATTTCCTTTGTTGAATTCTTATTCGCGCTATCCAGCATTCTGTTATTTCTCACATTCTTCTTTACATCCTTGGATGTTGCATTTTCTACAACGCTGCTTGCCTTAGCTTCTACAGTTTGAACATTACTCTCTTCCTTTGTAACAACTGCTTCTTTTACTTTTTCTGCTACTTTAATTGCATCTTCCTTAACCTTCATTATCAGCTTTTCAAGTAATGAGATAGCTTTCCCTAATATAATTCTAAAAAGCGACGGCTGGTTTCCTTGCTGCTCTATTGATTCCTTTACCGGTTTGATTATATGTTCTTTCTTTATTTCAAGTATTTCCTTTTCTGTTACATCTGATACAAGAGCCTGATCTACACTTTTATTCCACCTGGTTCTCTCCTCATTATCCTGACGAATTTCTTCCGCTTTAGGATTGTTCTTTCCTATTTTCTTCATCGGAAGGTATACACCATTCCTGTCAAACACCTTCAGCTTTTCATCAGGATTTTTTACAAGCATATTTATTTCTTCGGTAAGGAAAACCTTCACCTTTTCCAAAAAATCATCCTGCTTGAACTGTACATCCTTCTTATCAAATATTATCTTCTCATAAACCTCGCACTTTTTTATTATCTTGCATTTTTTCCGTATATTGCCATCCTCATCCAGTATTTCTTTTTTCGTCCTGACATGCCGGCCGTTCTCATCATAAAACATATTTCTTGTGGCTATTTTTAGAGTGGGTTCGTCAAGCAGACGCCTCTCTGAAAAGATAAGATGGATATGATAATTTGTTTTTCTCTTATTATGATGAAGTGCCGCAACACACTCTACTTCATATTTATCCTTGAACTTATCTACAAAGTATTTCAGCAGCTGATTCTCTTTATAAGAAGTAAAGCTTTCGGGAAGAGCTATAATAAGCTCTCGAGCCTCGATGCATTTACCAGTAGTTCCATTCTTTGCAAATTCGGTCTGGTTGCATCTGGCGAGATCACTCCAGAAGCTCCCATCAGCAGTGTCATATGTTGCATACAGGTATTCCTGCTTCTTGCTGCTTTTAATATATGATATTCTCCCCTTTACATTAGGGAGCTTCGTCATCAGTATAAATGAATGCCTCTGCATAGCTATCACCGTCCTTTCCGCATTCGTTTATCGTGGGTACAATAATGCTCTGAGGTATGTCTCAGGGCATAGAAAAAGACCTGCCAGTGACAGGTCTTTTTCCGGAATATCGGATATATTATTATGTTCAATTTACAAGTTATCATAGCCGATATTCCGTACAGGATTCGAAGAACAAGTAAAACAAATGGGATTTGTTTTATCTTGGACGAGAATACTGTACATATAGCGTGGCTGTGCCTCAACAATTTGAGGCACCTTATACCTCCGAAGCATCACTTATAGTTTTTAGCCACGCTTGGAAGCTGTTCGTTATCTGAACAGCTTTCAGCTCCCGGCAGGGCGAAATACCCGTGAGCATAAACCGCCAGGTTTGTGCGAGGGGTGTATTTCGCTCTCAATCGGCGAGGCCTCTGCTAGAAGTATAATATTAACTCTTCATATTAATTTCTTATAGAACTATCATAAAAACATTTCATATAATCTTTTCATAGTATTTTAATATTAGAGTTTCATATGAATTCTTCATAGCATCCATACACCATACTTCAAAATCATTATGAAAAGCCCTGAACAAACTCAGAATCAGCATTATCGTAATTCTTTTATGTTACAAGGCTATACTTAATCAGTATAATGTAGCCACTTCTTTCCGATTAGCTACAAACTACTATTATTACCGGTTCCATATTCAACTGCCCGTTTCCGGGCTTGTCAACTCGTGCCGTTTCCGGCACCACTTTTCTCCTTTTCTATAGCCCTTCTGATTTCCTCTCGCACCATATATTGGATATACTCCCTAAATTCATCGAGACGTTGTTCAAAATCTTTTTTATCGACAGCCTTATCAGCTATCTCTTCAAGATTTCTTATATTTGTATAAAATGTTTCCCCAGTAAGACCACAATATAGTATCATCTTAAGGCGTTCATTTTTTGACCCATAACAATCCTCAAGTTCCTTAGTAAGTTTTTCCCATATTTCCAAATCATAATAATTATCAGTGTTTAATCTGATATTGATCTGTTTTATATTACTGTATGTTTCTTTCTTTTTAAACATAACGCTTTCCTCCCTCATTAAAATGCATCAAAATCAAGTAGTTCATTTTCTTCCGGAACATCAGATTTTACAGATACAGATTCCTGAATAGTATTCGCACTAACTTGTGACGTACCTACATTTATACCGGATAACCCAGACATCAGGATATACTGACCTACAAGCTGTGGCAAATATATAAACAACCTACTATTTACTGCTTCTATAATTCTCTCAATAAATGCTTCCTCTTTCTCTCGTGAAGATAGATATGGATCAGCCTTTTCCTGTAAATGCCGTTCATAATAATCATTAATAGCCTTTACAACAAATCTATTATGTGACTTGAAGTCATTCTCCACACAGTCCGAATGTAAGATTTCCCAGGCTCTTCTCTCTTCATCGCGATCAAGATTGAAGCGAAAATTATGATTTCTTGTTGCCATATTTCCCCTTTCCGCATTGTGGCAGCAGCGCCACCACAATGCTTGTTTTATTTTCTTTTAAGTCGCAATTCATTTATTGTTATGACGCAGCTTCATATAGCAGAAGTATTCATAGCCTTTTGCTGTAGAACAGATATCATGATCAAAGAAGGTTCTGTCTTCATCATATGTTCCTACCGCTCTGACTATCTTTGCTCCGCCACCCATAAAATAAAGCCTCATCATCTTATCATTAAATTCATATTGTCTGATTCTCTGGAATATCTCATTAACATATTCAGTGGCAGCAGCCTTCATAAGACTCGCATACGGTTCAGCAATATCAGTAGAACCTGTTTTCAGATAATCATCTATGACATCATCCGGAACCATCTCACCAGTTTTGTCCATTATCTTATTCCTGATTCTTTGAGCACACTGAGACACTCCGAACTTTTCCGTCCATGCTCTACTCTCAGCCACCTTGCCATTATTCAGATACAGAACATTCATAGTTCCATTTCCTACATCTACCAGAAGATTAATTCCGGTATACTCTCTAAGATTTTCAGCCACTGCTGAATAACATTGAGGAAACACTTCACATCCTGCAATATCCACATCATATTCAACATCAGCAAACTTGAACCGGATATGTCTGTCTCTCATAAGGTAATCCCTAAAAGATTCACGCTGAGACTGCACCCACTTTAAAGGAAGTCCGACGGCAAGAAAAACCTTCGCACTCGTCAGTTCCCTCTGCCTAAGCTCCTTGGCAATGGCTGCCAATGTCAAAATATAGTAATCCATGTCATCCTGCTTATCCGGAATAAAACTCTTATGCCCTTCTCCTACGATATAAAATGCGCCGTTATATTCAACATAGTTCCTGCTGAATACCGGCTTGCCATCCTGCTTCTTAACATCTGTCTTGGTTACTGTATGTCTCGTTTTGATATTGCCGTAACCATGATCAATACCAAGTATTATTGTTTCGTTTAATCTATATTCCTGCATAATATTTTCCTTTCTACCAACAAAAAAAGAGACGCATCTCACGTCCCTTAGTCTAATAGTTATTATTGGATTCAAACTCTCTCTTCTTATTCTATATAATCCGTTGTAAATTGGTTGTAAATTGAATTCTCTAATAGTCTCAAAGCACTGATTTACAGCATTTGTAGCATCCTGTTAGTCATATGTCCCAGCATACAAACAGTACTTTTATCATCGCTTTCATCCTTACTAAATGCTTCTATTTTCTTGCTTCAAAAAAGCTCATTTTCGCTGTTGTAAACCTGTTGTAAATCCGGTAGTCATATTCAGAAAAGTGGCTAATTATCTAGGTTTCTAAACCATAGGTAGTGTAATGCCGTGGCATACGAATAGTACTTTTATCATCTTTTATTACCTCTATGAGCCATGATTATCGTATAACTCTTAGCATTTACTACTATCAGGCTTTTCCATCTCTATTTTTTCAAGTGTATCTTTAAGGATTTCCTGCCGAAGTTCCTGCAACCATTCAGAATGTTCAACCACATTAAATGCATATGTTTTATTTAATTCATATTCATTTTCTGACCAAGTGTCTATTGGAGATTCATTATGTTGTATCAGCGCCTCGAGTTTATCCAGAGCTTTATACAGCTTCGCCTCAAGAGTTTCCTGTTTCTCCATTTCATCATATAGTTCCGCCATAGTCTTTGACACTTCTTCAGGAAGGCTCTTCACCCACTCGCCAAGCAGCTCTTCTTCAGTTTTTCTGTCGCTATCTGTTTTAACGAATGTTGGAATATCTCCCGTAAAGCATTCTCCAAGATCATGAATCAGACACATACAAACTACTTTGTCAGTATCGACCTCAGGGAATTCATCCTTAAGAAGAAATGCCATAAGTGATACTCTCCAACTATGCTCGGCAACACTCTCTATCCTTCTATTTCTCGTGGTACAGTGACGCGGAGTATCTTTAAGTTTCTCAGCCACATGTAATATTTCCAAAAATTCTCTTGCATTCATATTAGCTTTCCCTCATATTTTACATTAGTTAACCATTCAGCAGCATCAACAATCCGTATTCCTTCGTGATTATATTCCGGTTGGTATGTTCTAGCAATCAACATCTTTGGATATGCATCTCCTATTTTCAATAAAGGAGCTACTTCTCTCTCAAAAGTCTTTTGTTCACTTATATCATATGATACCTGGATATATATTCTATCGCTTTGACTCATGGCAACAAAGTCTATTTCTTTATCTCCTGCTACTCCTACATATATTTCATATCCACGTCTTATCAACTCCACGATTATAACACACTCTCTATTCCCCAAATTCAACATTTTTTTATTTTTGGGGAATAAGGTTCTTTTCCCTAACCGTTATTAAAATATCCTTTCCCAATTTATATTGAGAAAGGATATTAAAGAATCTGGACTCATTCAATAGTTAACTCTTACAAAAAGGTGCACACAAGGTGCAAATAAATGGTTTCTTTTATAATATTAATCAACCGAATCACTGCTTACAGGGAATTTGAAATATGTGTCTGGATATGGTTCATTTTCAAGTGTAAAGTGCCACCATTCTTCAGCCAGTGGTTTGAAACCATGCTTCGTCATAGCATTTCTAAGAATCATTCTGTTTTCATACTGCTCATCAGTAATATCTGTATAATCAGGATGGGAAAGTTCTCCAAAATAATCAAATGTTCCTCCCATATCCACTTCTTTCTCTGTCTTCATATCAAAAAGAGTAAGATCTACAGTACTACCTCTACTATGTCCTGAATGTTCCGCGATATACCCCTGATCAAAAAGCACAGACTTATCAAGTTCAGGATAAAAATATTCTTTCATTTTTGTATCATCAACATCCTCAGCCCATTCAACAAAATTATCTACTGCCATTTGAGGTCTATATGCATCAAATATTTTAAGTCTGTATCCCTGTTCTTCAAGATCATCACTGACCTCTTTTAGTGCAGTTGCCGCCTCTGTGGTAAGTAATGCAACAGGCTCTTCATAACCATCTATTCTTTCACCAACAAAGTTATATGTTGAATAATATCTGATCTCAAGAATGGCATTTGGAACAGCTTCGCTTAGAAGAACAAAATCAGAAGAATCTTCCTCTGGTGTAGTAGCAGCATTAGTTTCTTCTTTCTCTTCTTCCGCATCACCAGATGTATTCTTTTCAACCTTTTCAATATCTTCAGATTGATCAATTGAGAGATCAAAATCCGCAAACATTTCATTATCTGGAAGAGCCATTTCGAAGCCTTCAGTGATATCCATTCCAAGTTCAGCCTCATCTACATTAAGACCAAGAACATGACCGCCTTTTGTCTTATCTGAAGACACAAAATGTAAATGCCAGCCTGTAGCATTAAGGTCAGACATATAAGGAGGACAATAAAGTCCAACTACAGTTCCTTCTATTTTTTCATAATCAAAGAATGTCTGATCCGTCTCCAGAACTTCTGCAAGTGGTTTATATGGTTCTTCTTGAGCATACTCGCTTCGAACATTCATTTCATTAAATGTTCCATCAATACGAATAAAATAGAATTTATTCTCTCCTAGTTCAGACACCTTTTGGTTTAATATATCTTGAAGAGCCGTAATATCATCTACCCCATTAAGCGTATCTTTTACATCCTCATCAAAGAAAGAAACATTTGAAAATGGAATCAATGTATCATCTGAAACCTCTTCAACACTTCCGTCACCTGCGGCGCGATAAACCTTACCGTCAATAGCAATCAGTTCTCCATTCAGGCCTTCAAAAGTTCCGATACCAATATCCCCCCTCTTCTTTAGGTCAGCTACCGAAACACTTCCGTTATAATCGCCAAATGTTAGTCCTTGTAAAAGCGAAACCTGATAAATAGTTTCTCTGTCATATTCGGAATCAATGCTTGTATTATTTGTTATTTCTTCCGTCTCTACATCAGCCTGCTTCTTAGCTCCACACCCTGTCAAACAAAGGCACATTGATGTAATAAGCGCTACTACCCTCTTAATTTTTTTCATAAATTCAGAACTCCCTTCTCACAGTTTGCGTATCAAATGATAAACTCTTCTTTAAATTATAGCACCTTTTCATAACACAGAAAATCTTGCTCAAAAAGGTGACATTCCCCAACAACATCAAAGTCAAACTGTGCATATGAACGAATAGCTTTCTCGTTATATTTATTCACAAGGAAATGTATACTTTTGCAGCCTCTCCTTTTAAGCTCATTCATTCCAAACTTAAGCATTTGCCTAGCTATTCCCTGTCCTTGTTTTTCCGGAAGAACCGCGAGTCGAGCAAGTTCACCTGCCGAAGCAAGGGCCGGATTCCAACACTCCAGTTTATCTACCTCTTCATCTTCCTCGATAGAGACAGAAGCAATTATTTTGCCATCCTCTTTCATCACAAAGAGTGCATCTCTTGATAGATCAAAATCTACAGTTTCATCGCTTGGATAATCATCCGTCCATGGGCAGAACTCTTTACCAACCTGCATTTTGTATAAAGCCATAAGTTCTTCTCTATCTTCCTCTGTCGCCATAACTATTTTTCGAGGGAGACTTTTATAAAGACTCACATGTGCTCCAAGGTCACCGAAGCCTATTTTATGATAGAAACGATATGCAGGTTTATCATTATCTGTTTGAAGAAAGATTCCAACTGCGCCTCTGGTCTGAATATCTTTCTCAATCATTTTCAGAAATCTGCTTCCCACACCCTTGCCCTGTAGTTCAGGCGATACGCATAGTTCCTCAATATTATAATTGGTGCCTTCCCACCAATGCCTAATCATTCCAAGAGACATAGCCGCTAGCTTTCCATCTATCTTTAGCCCATAATTAAGACAGTGGTATGCACTGGATATCTCCTTCACATATTCATATAATTGTTCTCTGTCGCTCCAGTCATCGTTCCAAGGTTCTCCAGCAAATGCAGTCTTATAAAGCTCCGCCATTTCATCCATGTACGATTCATCTAGAACTATAAACTCTTCTTTTCCGTAATCTTGTGGTTCCATCCGTTTCACTCCTATTTTTTGATCGTATAACGATCCCTCTTAAAATAATAAAACCACCTATCCGAATTAGATAGGTGGTTTAGAAACACAAAAAATATTACATTAATTTCTTAAACATCTCTCTAAATTCTTCAAGACTTGCAGGTCTAGGATTTCCAGGCGCACATGCATCGGCAGCTGCAGACTCACATAAGAAATCAAGGTCCTCTTCTTTAAGCTTATCAAGCTTTGTAGGTATTCCTACATCAACTGACAACTGTCTAACAGCATCTATAGCTGCCTTACGATATGTTGCCTGATCCATATCTTTTGTATCTATGCCAAATGCCTCTGCAATATATTTAAATTTCTCGCCAGTTGCTTCAGCATTGAATTCCATAACTATTGGAAGCATCATAGCACAAGCAACACCATGAGGTGTATCATATACTGCACCAAGTGTATGTGCCATAGAATGAGCTATGCCGAGTCCTACATTTGAATAAGCCATAGCTGTAACATATTGTGCAAGCGCCATTCCCTCACGACCTTCAGGATCATTATCAACTGCTTTTCTGAGATTTGCAGCAATAAGCTTTATAGCCTCAAGATTAAGGCAATCAGAAAGCTCCCAGGCTGCAGCCGTAGTATAACCTTCAATAGCGTGTGTAAGCGCATCCATTCCTGTTGCTGCGGAAAGTCCCTTAGGCATAGTTGACATCATATCAGGATCAACAACTGCTACATCAGGTATGTCGTTAGGGTCTACACATACAAACTTACGCTTCTTCTCAACATCAGTAATAACATAATTGATTGTTGACTCTGCTCCGGTTCCACCTGTTGTAGGAACAGCAATAGTGAATACAGTACGCTTCTTTGTAGGAGCAACGCCCTCAAGAGAACGAACATCTGCGTACTCAGGATTATTTACAATAATACCTATGCCTTTTCCTGTATCCATAGATGATCCGCCACCGATGGTTATCATAAAATCTGCGCCAGATGCATTATATGCTTCAACGCCTTTCTGCACATTTTCGATAGTTGGATTTGGCTTAATATCCGAATAAAGCTCGTACTCAATTCCATTTTACTCAAGCAGATCAGTAACCTTTGCAGTAACTCCAAACTTAATAAGATCAGGGTCAGATGCTACAAAAGCCTTCTTAAACCCCTTTGACTTAACAATACCAGGAATCTCATTTATGGCACCATGCCCATGATAAGAAACCCCATTTAAAACAAACCTATTAACACCCATTTTTTATTACCTCCTCATTAAAAAATATAACAACTCAATACACAAATAATTATACAATACTTGGTTAATCTTAAAAAGAAAAAATATAAATGCTACGCCTTTTTGACCGGATAATAAACCTCGGTGATGTTTTCCATTTCATTCGCGACCTGAGACGGATCTGTGACATAAACTTCAAACAAAGGTCCGTTACATTTGTACCCCTCTTTTTCTGCCCACTCCGTCTGTTTAGCATAGACCGAAGTAAGATCAGTATAAGGCCCTTTCACAACAGTTTTAAGACAGAGTCCGGGAGCGAAATCTCTTGTGCCGGTCACATATTCCTTTACGGGGATTGCAAACTCAGTATCCAGACCGGCGGGTGTAAACTCAGCACTATGGAACATAACCATCGGAGCACCGCACATAGTGAGGTGCGACGTAGCGATTGTCTTAAAAAGCTTCTCATAGCTCTTAGCATACTCCATAGGAAAATCTTCCTGCTGAACAGAGTTTCTCACATAAAGAATACACATCTTCGGAACATCCACAAGGCGCACATCTATATCATCCATATAAGACATTATAGATTTCCCCTGTTCTATAGCAGTAAGATCAGTGTCCAGCTGATTCATAATCTGACCATAATCATTAATATGCCTTTCGATTTCCTGTTTCTTCTTAAGAAATGCAGTATAAAGTTTATCACTCTTCTCTGCATCATCTTTTATAATTTCCTTAATTTCATCCAGTGAAAATGAATATGACTTCAGCCTGCTGATGAAAAGCATCTTCTCCAGCTGATCTATGGAATAATAACGATATCCATTTTCCGGATTCACTTCACTGGGTTCCAGCAGACCTATTTCTGCATAATACCTGAGCGTCTTAGTTGAAACCTTGCATATATTCGAAAACTCTCCAATCGATAACATACTATCTCCTTAGTTACTATTCACATTTCCTGAATTAACCTTGAACACTATCAACACTTGTCATTACACACTTGTCAATATATACTTCTCGATAAACTCTATCCTATCCTTTGCTCTCGGATAGAAAAGAGATGTAATTGCAACCACCAGATTCTTATCAGGATTGACATAGATAATATTACCACCATCTCCCATAGCTGCATAGCCGCCCTTTTCTCCGATCCACCACAGATATCCATATGGAAGATTCATCTTTTTCCACCTGCTATGTTCAGTAGTACTTTCTTCAACCCATTTTTCAGAAACAATCTGATTACCATTCCACTTACCCTTATTCAGGAAAAGCTGTCCTATCTTCGCCATATCAACCGGCGATATGGTAAGTCCCCAGCCTGCAGTATTCACACCCTGTGGGTCCGCAACCCAGCCGTTCATATCAGTAGACTTGTAGAACTCCATCTGCTCTTCTTTACTGTGAAATGTAATATCTTTTTCTATATTTATATCTAAAGGTTCGAAAAGATTCTCCTTTGCAAATTCAAGCACAGACTGTCCAGTTGCCTTCACAAGAATTCCAGATAGAACATCCGGGCCTATAATCGGAGCATATCTGAACTCTCCTATCTTTCCTTTTCCTCCCATTTTATCAAGAGAAAACTTTACCCAGTCCATGCTGGTAAAATATTTAGTATAAGGATTAAACTTATACTTATATGGCACAGTCATTGTGAGTATATCCTTAATTCGAATTTCAGGAAGAGTTTTCTCTCCCCTCTTAACTATATAATCAGGATAATAATTCAAGACTTTGTCATCTATACTCTTAATAAAGCCTTTATCAACGGCTATTCCAATGAGTATAGAAACAATACTTTTTGTTACCGAAAAAACATGTATACGAGATTCAGCCGTGCAGTCGTTATAGTAATTCTCGTAAACCTTTTCGCCATCTTTAACTATCACCATTCCAACCATATTTTTGTAATCAGTTGAAATGGCATCTTCCATTCTCTTTATCTGTTCCTGCTTCATATCGACCTCCAAAACGACTTAGTTTTGCTTAGTATAAACTTTGCCGTAAGGGAAAGGTCAAGGCAGCATATTGTTTGGAGATTATCATTTTACAGCTTATTCATAAACTGCATATCGCATCACATCATTTGTCTTAAGTTCCGGAGAGCTTTTCACTTTCTTAAGGTGTGTATCGAAGAACTCCTTGTGACACCTGCAAAGATTCTCGTGCATAAGGTCCGCATCTAACTTACCCGCCACTACTGACATAGCCTTTGGAATTGCATGCTTCATATCAGAAAAACCAACATGCTTCATATCCCTGAACACAGCTTTATATGCAGGTGCCGAGTGCATACTGCAGACTCTCGCAGTAAGTACTTCATGATCATCGCAGACAATCATAAGGAACGGCTTATCCATAATCTGATCCTTATACTCGCCAAACAGTATACCATCTATATTGACACCACACTTAAACTGTGGATCCTTCATGCAAAGATAATAAGCTATCGCCCCACCAAATGAATGACCTGTCAGGCCAATGCCCTTATCGAAATCTATCAAATCACTGAAGTTCTGCTTTGCATAGTCCAGTGCTGTATATATATCCTTTTCCCATTCAGGAAGACGCTTTATCAGAAAGATACCAAACCTTTCCTGATACTTGTCAATCGCTTTAGTCAGCTCTTCATATGTCCCCTTCATTTTACTAAGCTTATTAAGCGCTAGCATATTCGGGATTTGCGGTTTATTTGCGAGACTAGGCAGCTTCTTATCGCCAAAAGTTGGATCAGCCCCGTCATACTCAGTACAGACACCCTCCAACGGATGACCAACCGTCATAACTACATAACCATGAGATGCAAGTTCGATACAAAGAAATGAATTGCCCTCTCTGAAGGACTGATATCCATGATTGAAAATGATAAGTGGAAACTTCTCCCCTTTAGTCCATGGAGCATCCTTATAACATTCAGATACATTATGCCCCGCCGCAGTTTCCTTATCATAATTAAGCGGAAGCTTAAAAGCACCCTTTACCCCCTTAAACATATCTCGCGACATGTACATTACCTTTTCAAGTCCATTCACAGAATCCTTTGTTACAGGATAATAGATGCGTGCCGAGATTCTTCTCTTTTCACCAGGATGCAAAACCTCATCCCTCAGTTCCTTTGCCGTAAATGTTGTCGTTCCGACTGCATATTTTCCGGTTGGCTTTGGATTATTTCCCATTATTCTTCACCTCCGCATAAATAGATGATAGTTTTTGCAAGCGTATCAAAAAGTGATCTCGGCTTACACTGCGCTCCCATTGGAGCTCTGTAGCAAGCTGATAGAATACAGTTCATTTCTATTCCCGTATAAGCAGCTGAAATAAAACTTGCTATATTCTCTGGTTTATCCCTGAGTTTATACTTTCTTTTCTTGCTTTCCTTAAAGAGGTTAGGAAGTGCCACAGTAGAAAGATAGCCTAAACTACTCTGTCCTTTTATACCTCCGATTATCTTTTCCGCCCTTTCAGGCTCATTGATTGCAAGAACAGTAAGATCAAAATTAATCTTCTGAATATCCATCAGATGCTTCTCCATCACATCCGCCAGAATATCAAAGATCTTATGTACTCCATCTTCAAAGCCGAGCTCTTCCTTTGCATTAAAGAGCTGCTCCACTTCATCAACTATGCTTACGTTTTTCCTCATTCCAGCAATAACATCACTTAGGATTTCATCCAAATCTTTATAGAATCTATAGATTCCTCCCTGTGATAAACCGGTCTCCTCTATAACATCCATCATCGTAATCATCTCGACTGGCTTTCTAAGGCAAACTCTGTATGCAGCATCGACTATAGCCTGCTTCTTTTTTTCAAAATATTCTTCCGATACCTTTGGCATTTCTGTCCTCCATATAAAAATGAAACTTGTTTCATTTTTATCATATGTAATATTCTTTGTCAATAGCAAAGGTTAGAAAACCTATATAACAAAGGCAACAAAAAGCCTGTATAGAATCCTTAGATTCCATACAGGCTGACACAATCAAAATATTTCTTATTTAACCAAAAAGTCGCTTTGCAGCTTCTTCTAATTCTTTTCTCTCTTTGTAATTATCATAGCTGCTTTCTTTGTCATCTATGCCTTTTACTACATCGATGTAGTATAAACCATCATGGTTGCAATAGAAGAAAATCTTCTTTACTCCTCTGATTTTAAATCGCGCCTCTGCATTTCCTTCCGGATATAGCTTAACCAGTTGGATATCATTTGATGTCACTGCTGCAACAAATGAAATGTAATGCGCTTTCGACATGCTGTGTTCAATCCTTGCGTAATACTCATCTTCTACCCGCTCTATAAAGATCATATGATTTTCATCTGTAGGTTCTGCTTCAAGTGGAGTAAGCTGGATTCCATGACAACTGATTACGGACTCCCCCATGCTGTGAATTACATTTCCACATACCGGACACACATAGAATTTAGAACGTAGCATATTCGCAGATACATTAGCATTAATAACAGTATTCCCTGATATGAGTTCTGTAACCGATATTCCAAATGCTTCTGCGATTGGTTCAAGCAAGGTTATGTCGGGAAAGCCCTTTCCAGTTTCCCATTTTGATACTGTCTTGGCGCTGACCCCAAGTTTATCCGCAAGAACCTGTTGAGTCATTGTGTTCTTTTCACGCAGTTCCTTTATTACCGCACCTGTTACGTATTGATTCATATTTCTTACCTCCGTGAATGTTACTATCACAGATTTTAGAACATAAGCTCTGTAAAAAACACCTACGGAAAGTAGAGTTTCATTTAAATGTCCTGATGTTTACGAACGATTTCCTGTATTTGGTTCCAGTCTAAACACCTGATATAATTGTCATTCTTAAACTCTGTATCCCTGTTCCAGGGCCTGTCATAAACCAAAACCTTTAAATCAGGAAGATGATCAAAAAATCTAAATGCTTTAGGTGAATCTTCAACTGCAAAATCAAACTTCATCTTGTAATAATCTTCCAGCTCAAGACTATAATCACTGTAAATGAAACTGTCACGACCGTACTTATTTAAGCAGTATAATCTGACATTTTTTAGCCCGTGATTATCCAACCACTGTCGGGATGGTTCATATACACTAAAGGGACGACCGGTTATAATTGATACATCATGTCCGCATGAAATCCATTCATTTATAACGCTCGATGCTCCCGGTGTTTCATCGTACGATAAAAGTACTTCCGGCTCATGTCCCCTTATCATAAACTGATCAAACTGCTCATCACTCAAATTAAAGGATTTATCCAAATCGAAGTATTTAATTTTCTCATATGGCACATGGATATCAAACATTTCTACTGCAAGAGTAGAGAAATTCCTTGCCGTTTCACAGATACAATCATCAAAATCAACATAGATTTTCATAGCCATTCCTCTTAACTTCTATTTGCTTGCTTACTATACCTCCGAAGGTTTTGCAACGTTTTTCCGAGGACTAAATATCCATATCCATTATTTCATTTTCAGCATCTGTTAAGATCTTTTCCACGTCAGCCCCGACTATATCAAGCCCTAATGCTTTTATATGCCTTACATCTTTAATGCCATAATAGCTTTCTGCCAAGGCTTTTATATATCCAAATCCATATTCTTCCGGCGCATAGAAGCCTCCAGCCGTAGAAACCACCCAAAGCCTTTTTGCCTTACATAGTCCTACAGGGACTCCTTCTTCTGTGTATTTAAATGTAATGCCAACCACATTAACCTGTTCTAAGTATTGCTTCAACGCCGCCGGAAATGATAGATCCCAATATGGCGCTGCTATCACTATTTCTTCTGCATCAGCAAACTGATTGGCCAGTTTGAACATCGGATTATCAAACTCATTTCCATAAGCTAGCCTATCCCTCTCATGTAGAAACCCTTCATCTACTACCGGAAACTGGATATCCTTAAGGCATATCTCATCATAAGCTTCATTTATCTTAAGTAATAGTTTGTCAGCAAGTATCCTGGTTCTTGATTCGTCCCTGACACAGGCATTTATAAATAGTAACTTCATGAACTCACCTCCCACCTATATAATATGGATTCCTGACTTTCTGTATCTCCTCATTCATAAGGCTTTTATATTTTTTTGTATTCCAACCCTTAAAAATCTCACCCGGTTTATAAAAGCCCACGACCCATTTATGACATACATTTATCAGCGCCGGAATCACACTCTCATCAGAGACGCCAACATCAAATATATGTAGATCATCCAATACCTTACATTCTTTTCTTATCTCACCAATATATAGGTCGTCGTTATAATATATAGGAGAACATGTGCCTTTATCACCAAATCCTGCGGTATATGTATAGTAACTGTTGCCTTGTAATCGAAGCATTCTATGACCCAAAGATTTAAATGCAGAGATTTTTTCCTCGTCATTCCAGATATAACCATTATAATTTCCCGAAATCTGATAAGGCTTAAATACAGATTGCTTTATAAACGATCCTTCCGCACTCTTTATTATATCTTCACTCACATGATCCATATAAAACTCGGTATTCAGATATCTTATTACAAATCTTCCATGTATTGAACCCATGCTTCCGGTAAACCAAATCTGGCCTAAAAGATTATTTGTAGATTTATCATAGATATTGAACTCAGCTGAATACAGGTCTTTTTTTGTTTGTTGAACTAATAATTCCATTTTTTATTTAAAGCTCCTTTTTTATCTTTCTCCAACATTTATCTTTTAAAAACTTATTTACCTCTTTGATATCCGATTTTTCATAATACTTAACCAGTTTCTTTTTAAACTCCGGAACTTGAGCTTCAGGAATAACTATTAGTCCAAGACCGTGCGCTATCATATAGTGATTAGCAAATATAACCGAAGCGCGCTTATTTCCATCGATAAATATTTGAGTTCTCATACAATACATACAAAGCTCAATAGCAATATCTATTTTCTCTTTATTTGAATTTATAATCTTATCAATACACTCTTTTACTTGTAACTCCTGCGGAATTGGAGGCACATATTTAGTTCCACCAATTGTTACAGGCACACCGCGGATTCTTCCACCATCATAAAAGAATCCCTCATTGACCAACTTTGCTATATGACACAACAGATAATAATTGCTTTCCGCCTGAATTACGTCCTTGTCAAGAATAAACTCCCATGCATGTTTCAAGTTCAATATTTTCTGTACATCATCTGCGGTCATTCCGCTAACTGTTCCGTTTTCTAGGATTTCTTCAGTTTGCGGAAATGTAGTTGCAACGCCTTCAAGAACTGCCTGATCATATATGTTCGACTTCATATTTGCCCTTGCAAAATCAAGATTAATGATTACATCTTGAGATAGTTCCCCTTCAACATAACCATTTATCGCCAGTTCTTTATCAATTCGTCTAATTTGTTTCTTTAACTCTCTTGCCTCTTTTACATTTCGGAGCAATAACTGATATAACTCCTCGGAATACTTATCTACATATGTAGAAGTTAATTTACCATTAACTCTTTTTCTAATATATAAATACTTTCCACTACTATTTTCCTTAATCTCCGGTGAACCATCATACGGTATTAGGTTAAGACGAGCCATATAATCAGCCCGTTCCTGCAGCAACTGCTGTATAATACTTAATTTATTTTCCATTTCCACGCGCCCTCCTTTAGGGAACATTTGTAATTAAATTCTACACAAAAGTTCCCTAAATTTCAAGTAAACTTTAGGGAACTTTCCAGATTGTTTTCACCGCAAAAAGTTCCCTAAAATCAAATTTCCTTTTAAGATCATAACCGATTTCTATTCTACTCGTTATTCTTTCACCTTCAAATCTGCAATTGATACATAATGCTTCACCGTAAAGTTCTCCGGTGCATTTTCCATCATCATCTGCATATGTTCCTTATCCCAGGCTTCAATATCTGCTTCTGAAAGGGAAGCTCCAACACCTCTGCATGCACGTATTCTGCCATGCCATGAATCTCTCGTAAATGGAACGTCGACTCTGAACTCATTCTGTGATACAAGATCAAATGTAGCCAAATATTCATCCGGTACCCAGACAGGATGAACTGTATCACCGCAGCCATTCCAGGTTGGATTATATTTTAGAATGATCTCTTCACTCTTACCTGCTATCTCATCCTCGAAAGGAAGCCATCCCATATAGAGAATCAGGAAATGTCCGCCCGGTTTTAACATCTTTGCAAACTGAGGCGCTGTCACTTCATGTTTCAGATACCAGATACACTGGCATGCTGTAATAACATCAAATGTATTATCAGGAAATGATACATCCTCCGCTTTTGCTGCAAAGAATTCGATATTCATTCCTGCTTCAGTAGCAAGGACTTTAGCCTGCTCAATCTGATTCTCAGCTATATCAGTTCCAACCCAGGAAGCTCCATACTTATACATATTTCTTGGAAGCACACCAGTTCCTGTTCCAATATCCAGAACTTTCTGACCATCCTTGCAAAGTCCGAGATTTAGAATATAATCGTAGAACTCCTGTGGGTATATATCTCTATACTTCGCATAATCCTTCGAGGTTTTTCCCCAGTCAAAAGCTTTTCCCTTATCTATATCTTTTATAATCATATTCTTAATCCTCCATTCTTGAATTTATTCAGCCTATTTTCATTCTCCTGCCGGGATTTCATCATTCAGACTCTTGTTTCGATAGTTAAGATTTGTCCTAAGTGTATATCCCTGACTTTCCCAAAATGAATTTGCGGGATCATTATCCTTAAATACCAGTCCAAAGATTTTTTGAATTCCTTCTTCCTTTAGCGCTTTCTCTGCAGCGGAAACAAGACTCTCCGCTATACCCATCCTACGAAAATCCGGATGCACACATAGGTGATGAACTATGGCACGGCGTCCATCATGGCCTGTAAGGATTACTCCAATTATTTTTTCGTCTGACACAGCTGCAAAGCAGGTATTGGGATTACGCTTCAAGTATCTATCAATCCCTTCCCGAGAATCATCCACAGGATTTAGTGCCCTTCGGCTCTGCTCCGTAGCATTCCATAAAGCGTATATCTCATCATAGTCCTCTATATTTATCAGTCTTATATCAAAATCTTTACTCATTTATATGCTGCTCCTTATCTATACATACATCTCCATATCTATACATTTCCAGTTTCCTATTGGCAGTTCACAGTCCCTTATATTATACTCTTTGAAACCCACTGCTTCGTAGCAGTGCTTTGCACTTTCATTATTCTCGAATACTCCAAGGTCGATCCTATTTACACTTAAATTGTCTTTCACATACTCTACTCCCAGAATAAGCATCTCTTTTCCATAGCCTTTTCCACGAAACTTAGGATCAACTATTACAAATCCGAATCTAACACTGCTGTCATCATCTTCTCTTGGGTATCTTATAATAAAATGTCCTATAACATTTCCCTCTTCATCCTCTGCTGTGAGCGGGAAGAATCTTCCGGATTCAATCTGCGGAGCATAATTTTCTTCTATATCATTTTCTTCAAGAGGAAATTTATTAAATCTGTCAGCTGACCATTTATATAGCTCTTCCTCTGTTCTAAGCCATGTGGCAATTATGGGTGAATCTTCTTTCTTATATGCTCGTAGTATCATATTCATTTTCTCCTTTGTAATCAAAAAACCACCTATCCGAATTAGATAGGTGGTTTGAAAATACTAATATAAAAAAATATATCGTATATTACACTTTTCTAATTCCTGAACTTTCACATATCAAATTAAGACCATTCACTAGTCTGACTAGAGATGATCTCATCCACTGATGTGAAGTTGCGGGAACAAATCTACGCATGTAATAAAACTCCTTAGTTTTAAAATGATGTTCTTAGGTTACTCTCCTTTTATTAATCTGTCAACACATTTTATATCTACTCTATTGTTTCAACTGTTATATTCAGCATTCTCATAAGTATTCTACTCCTAATGCTGTTAACTGCTGTCTCATGTTCTGGACTTTCCCCTCTGGAAATCTGCTGCCGATACATTCTCCCAGCATTTTAACCTTTATTCCAGTCCTAACCGCACCCTTTGCAGTTGCACCCACACAGCCGCACTCATCAAGTCCAGAGAGTACAACCTCACTGTATCCTGTCCTCTCCATATGTTCTCTAAAGGATTTTGAAGTGTAGGAGTCAGAACGGTTCTTTTCAAAACATAGGTCTGAAACTATATCCAGTCCTTCGTAAAGCTCTGCTCCTTCAGTTCCCTTAATCGAAAAGCCAACTCCCCACATCACCTTAGGCAAAATGTGCTTGATGTAAATGATATCGTAGCCTTTTTCCTTATAAGAAGCTATGGCTCTATTTACATTTCCCACAAGCTTTTCTGTGTCATAAGTGAACATATCTTTTCTCTTGTCCCACAGATAATCTTTCTGAAGATCAATAATTATAAATGCTTTCTTATCTGGCATTTCCGTCTATTCTCCCTTTATATCTACCAACGGATCATTTCCTTCAGCCGCTTCCTTCACTAACCTGCATAATTCATTTTCAGATAATATCCCCTTATTAATAAGTGCGTCTGTCATTCCATTTTCGATCATATAATCCACTCCTACCATCTGCATAATATCTATGGCCTCAATCATCTTTCGTCCACGCCTCTCGGTTATCGAATACTCGACGCGAAGGGGATATCCATTGAAAGACTTCTTCTCCACAAGACCGAATTCAATAAGTTCCTTAAGCTGTTCGAGAAGCATCTTCTGCGTAATGCCTTCTATCTCTCGCTCAAGTTCAGCAAGTCCCTTTGGACCGTCCTTCATCTGATATAAGATTATTGTTTTCCATTTACCTTTTATAATGTCATGAACTATTTCAAGCGGACAGGTATAGTCATCCCTTATTTTCATAGTTTTCCATCCTATTTTTTCCTAATATCCGATAAGTATTTCTCCGTTTTAATTACATTTGCGAATCCGTCAGCAAGCGATGCCATATATACAGCATGTACCGTCTCAGCATCTATCTTTTTCCCATCATGTTTAAGCGACATAGTAGTACAAGCATCATCTATTAAAGTAACATTATATCCATAATCCTGACAAGCTCTAACTGTAGTATCTACACACATGTGGGACATCATTCCAGCTACAACTAAATCTGTTATCTCATTTTCCTGCAAATACTCGCAAAGCTCAGTTCCTAGAAATGAACTCGGGTATTCCTTATGAATTATCTTCTCACCTTCTATCGGTTTCACAAGACTATGAATTCCGGATAAAACCTTAAAGTTATGCTGGACATGAATTACTGTCTTACCCTCAGATCTGAACTTCTCCAGAATCCGCACCGCATTCTTGGCTGCACACCTTGGTTTATGTAGAAGCATAGGACCTGGTGTGAAATAAATATCCTGGATATCAATCAGTAGTAATGCTTCTTTTTTCATCTTAGTTCTCCTCCTGTAAATGACTTACAAATTCTTCTTCTGTTTTTATACCGAAAGAATATCGCAGTTTCCAGGAATTGAACATTACCCACTTTTTTGTGGGTATAATAAACCCGGCCCAAACGGCCGGGTCAAGCATATTATTACCCATTATATTCGTAAAACATTTCATCTAGCATTTTATCCATTCCGGTTTTGTCTCCCATAGCTGCCTTTAAAAGCGTTCCTGCATTCTTGATCATTAGCTTGAGATATAACCAGTCACCCAGATCATCGTATTTCCTGGTAGAATTAATAAGATAATTCCGTCGAAGAGTTGTATATTTCTTTCCTTTCTTTCTTCCATATTTTTTCAGTAACTTTGCTGTGGCCACGTCCTCCATTGCCCTCTTATCCACAAAACCTCCAATTGCATCAAATGTCCTTTTTTCTGCCCAGAATATTCCACTATAAAGTCCCGTAATTCCAAATGCCACTCTACACAGAATATCATTACACCAAAGAGGAAATGAATATCTCTCAAAACGGATAGGTGCACCACCTCCGATATATTTCCCACTTCTTAGCAAAGCATAAATCTCACGAAGAGTATTCTTCGTCATACGGTTGTCAGCATCTATAGTGACTATAATTCTGCCCTTTGCTGCTGCTATTCCTGCATTACGAACTTTTGCTATACATCTGTCTTCGTTTATTAGAGTTTTGGCTCCATTTTCCCGGGCAATATTTCCTGTATTATCCGTACATCTGTTACAAACCACGATTATCTCCGTATTTCCTGGAAACACAGAATCTGCCTTCTTTATGGAATCTATACATCTCTTTATATATTTTTCTTCATTATGAGCCGGTATAATAACCGAAATATGCGTTTTTATATCTCTATTCTTCAAAACTTTATCCAACATTTTCTTCAACATGCATCCTACCATTCACAAAATGCGCAAACATATGAGCCAGTTTCAGGTTAAGCATCATAAAAAGAATGCTCGCAACTATGATAAGGATTGTTACCATATCAAAATTCATAGTCCTAGTACGCCTAAGTAGTATATTCACGCTGACCGGTAAACATATCAGACTTGTAATAAAACTAGGTATGTATTTTCTTAGATAAACCGTCTGACCAATATGAATTATAAAATGTCCTGCCAACGCAAGGAACAGTCCGTACCACATAGAAATAAGCACCTTATTTGGAAAATAATATGCCAGCAGGCTTACTCCAAAAAATGGAATAAATTCCTCATATACTGCCGCCGCAAAGCCTTCCGTCTTAAAGTTTCGATAGGCCTTCAAAACTCTCGGAAATCTATCATATAGATCCGGATTTCTCCTGAAGAACCATTCAAACCCAACAATTTCCTCCATATCATGAAATATAAATATAATAGGTAAAAGTAAAATGTATTCTTTCATTCAGCACCTATTCTCCAGATTACTGCAATAAAATTACTCACTTGTGTAATTTCATTTATCATGATACTTTATTTATATGCATGAGTAAATATCTCTGGAGAAAGATACACAATCTTGCAAATATGTGTAATTATTCTGTAAGGTTTATCTTATATGTTTGAAAAAGAAAGGCAGCATATAGTCATGAACAATTCTCAAAACCCATCTGCAATCAGATCAAAAAAAGAGATCACCGATGCATTACTAAAACTAATGCAGGATCACCCTTATTCTGAGATATCTGTAAAGCAGATAGTTCT